>JBDSIB010000081.1:0-55107 GCA_039918155.1 Ferruginibacter sp. | reverse complement strand
GGGGAGTAAAAAGACGAAAGTTTTTTTACTCCCCTTTTGTAATTTGTATCAGATTCAAAAAACTTAATGTAGATGCTGATTCAACAAGCAGAATTTCAACTCAGTGCTTATAGCTCCCTTTATAATTTGATTGTACCAAAAGAAAATTTCTTGCGGAAGATCAATGATCTTATAGATTTTTCTTTTGTTTACAACGAGCTGGTAAGCAAGTATTGTCTCAATAATGGACGTGCTGCAGAAAGTCCCATTCGTATGTTCAAGTATTTACTGCTGAAAACGATTTATGATATTTCTGATGTTGATGTAGTTGAACGTTCACGTTTTGATATGTCGTTCAAGTATTTTTTGGATATGTCGCCGGAGGACGATGTTATTAATTCCAGTTCCCTTACAAAATTTAGAAAGCTACGATTAAAAGATACCGATTTATTAAACCTTCTCATCAGCAAAACGGTAACCCTTGCTATTGAAAAGGGAGTAATCCGATCTAAATCAATCATTGTTGATGCTACCCATACCTTGTCCAGATCCAACCCATTCTCAGCCATCGAAGTTCTAAGAGAGCGTTCAAAGCAACTTCGAAAAACTATTTACATGTATGATGAAGACTGGAAGGATCGCATGCCGATAAAGAATATGGTTAATGATTTAGAAAAGGAATTAGCCTATTGTAGAGAACTAAAAGAGATTGTTGAGAAAGAGCCATCCATCAGCTCAATTCCTGCTGTACAGGAAAAATTAAACATCTTAAGTGAAATGGTGGACGATACTCAAGAAAATATTGTGTTATCAAAAGATGAGGATGCCAAAACAGGTCATAAATCTGCAGACAGTTCATTCTTTGGATATAAGACCCATTTAGCCATGACGGAAGAGCGGATAATAACAGCCGCAGTGGTAACATCGGGTGAAAAAGGCGATGGACCAGAGCTGCCCAAACTTTTAGAAATTAGTCAGGAAAATGGAATTGAAGTCGACATCATTATAGGCGATGCCGCTTACTCAGGAAAAGAAAACATTCAATTAACCAGTCAACAGAATATCAAAATAGTTGCAAAACTCAATCCATCAATTACACAAGGTTTTAGAAAAACCGAAGATCAATTTGACTATAATAAAGATGCTGATCTGTACGTATGTCCAGCGGGGCACCTGGCATTAAGAAAGAGCAGACAAGGGAAAAAGAATGTAGGAACAAACCAAACAAACACTTATTACTTTGATGTTGAGAAATGTAAAACCTGCCCTTTGAGAAACGGTTGCTATAAAGAGGGAGCCAAGTCAAAAACTTACTCTGTATCTATAAAATCAGATGTTCATCAAGAACAAAGTGCTTTTCAACAAACAGCATACTTTAAAGAGAAGGCAAAACATCGATACAAAATAGAGGCAAAGAATAGCGAATTAAAAAATGTTCACGGCTACAACAGGGCTTCATCGTATGGAATAAATAATATGCAGCTCCAGGGAGCTATTGCCATATTTACGGTAAATCTGAAAAGAATACTGAAATTATGCACAGAAGTGCAATCAGCATAAATACGTAGGCTTAAAATGTGCTCAAACATTAATCTTAAGACAAATAGAGCTCAAAAGCTGAACCTGTACCTCACTAAAAATATGTGAAAATAAAAAAGGCGATTAAGCTAAAAATTGATTTTAGCTTAATCGCCTTACAAGTTCTATTCTAAAAGGAGAGCTTTTTCAGTGCCCTCCAGAAATGAAAGGCTTTTTTTATTTTACAGAATGATAATTGTCTATGTTTTATTGAGTTTAAAAGATAATGCCACTTATGTTGGTATGGCAATGAATGCTGTAAGCAGGTTAAAAGAACACAATGCCGGAAAAAACCATTACACAAAAGGGCATCTCCCCTGGACAATCATTTATACTGAAGAGCATCCCGATTGGGCACATGCCAGAATAAGAGAAAAATATTTAAAATCGACTGCTGGAAAAAAATGGTTACAAAAATATTTTGATGAATACGGAGGAAGTAAGGGTCCCCTGTCTGCTTGACGCAGTCAGGCAGGGATTCCCGTACATGGTACGAAAAAATCCTTTCAGAAATGAAAGGATTTTTTATGCCTATGATTTACAAAATAATAAATCCAGTAAATTATCAATAGGAATTTTCAAGATATCCATTCACCAAAATGTTTATTATCTTTCTCTTCCAATTTGTTTTAACACAAATTGCAATTGTAATATTGTTACTTGCTACGCTTCGATAAAAGTTGAATAATGATTTGCTGTACAAGTGAGTGACACAACTATGTTGAGTAATGATATAATGTCTGTTCCAAAAATAAATCATAAACCATGAACCAATACATTTTAGCGCTCGACCAGGGAACTACCAGCAGCAGGGCAATTATTTTTGATAAAAAAGGCTCTATCATTTCGGTGGCACAAAAAGAATTTACACAATATTTTCCTCAACCGGGTTGGGTAGAGCATGATGCCAATGAAATATGGAGCAGCCAGTTCAGCGTAGCGATTGAAGCCATTACAAAAGCAGGGTTATCAGTTGAAAATATTGCCGCAATAGGCATTACCAATCAGCGGGAAACTACGGTAGTATGGGAACGCAGCACGGGCAAACCTATTTACAATGCCATTGTTTGGCAAGATAGAAGAACAGCTGCTTTTTGCGATGAGTTGAAAGCTAATGGCCTTGATAAAATGATTCAGCAAAAAACAGGATTGATCGTAGATGCTTATTTCTCCGGCACAAAAGTAAAATGGATCTTAGATAATGTACCCGGCGCCAGACAGAAAGCAATCAATGGCGAACTGGCATTTGGAACTATTGATAGCTGGCTGCTCTGGAACCTTACCAAAGGACAAATACATGCAACAGATGTAAGCAATGCAAGCCGTACAATGCTTTGCAATATTCATACACAACAATGGGATGGCGAGTTGGAAAAAATATTAGATGTGCCCGGTAATATGTTGCCGCAAATACGCAGCAGCAGCGAAGTGTATGGGTACACACAAAATATTATGAACGCTGTAAATGTGCCTATCGCAGGCATTGCAGGTGACCAGCAGGCGGCGCTTTTTGGACAAATGTGTACGCAGCCGGGCATGGTAAAAAATACATATGGCACCGGTTGTTTTATGTTGATGAATACCGGTGAACTTCCTGTTTTTTCAAACAATAATTTATTGACCACCATTGCATGGAAAGTAAATGGTATTACAAAATATGCATTGGAAGGAAGTGTATTTATTGCAGGTGCTGTAGTACAATGGTTGAGAGATGGATTAGGAATTATCAAATCATCTGCAGAAGTAGAAAAGCTGGCAACAAGTGTAGAAAGTAACGATGGCGTATATGTAGTGCCGGCCTTTACAGGCTTAGGTGCGCCACATTGGAATCAGGATGCAAGAGGAACTATGTTTGGATTGACAAGAGGAGCTAATTCCGGACATATTGCCAGAGCCGCATTGGAAAGTATTGCTTACCAAACGATGGATGTATTAAAAGCAATGGAAGCAGATTCCGGAATTTCTATAAAAGAATTAAGGGTAGATGGTGGTGCAACGGCAAATGATCTGTTGATGCAGTTCCAGGCAGATATTTTAAATACTAAAGTACTGCGTCCAACCGTAACCGAAACCACAGCTTTAGGCGCAGCATATCTTGCAGGACTTGCAGTTGGCTATTGGAAAAATGAAGAAGACATTCAAGAACAATGGCAATTGAATAAACAGTTTGAGCCTGCGATGGATGATGCAATAAGAACTAAATTAGTGGATGGTTGGAAGAAAGCGGTGAATGCAACTATTGCATGGAGTCTCACCTCCTAACCCCCTCTCCTAAAGGAGATGGGAAAGCGAATTGAGGACATTTTCTAATAGTATTTTATATAGACAATCTTAAATGAAGAGAGCAGAAATGTTGCATCAGTTGAATGATAATTCCGATTGGGATATCATCATTATCGGCGGCGGCGCAACGGGCCTGGGGGCTTCTGTAGATGCAGCTTCACGGGGATTTAAAACTTTGCTGGTTGAGCAGGAAGATTTTGCGAAAGGTACGTCAAGCCGTTCTACAAAACTGGTGCATGGCGGAGTGAGATATTTAGCACAAGGAAATATTAAACTCGTTTTGGAAGCATTGAAAGAAAGAGGATTGCTTTTAAAAAATGCACCGCATTTATCTTTTACTACTTCCTTTATTATTCCGGCTTATAAATGGTGGGAAAAAATATATTATGGCATTGGCTTAAAAATATATGATGTAATGTCTGGGAAACTGAGCCTGGGAAATACAAAGATCATTTCTAAAAAAACCACTGAGAGCTTTTTACCAACTATACAAAAAACAAATTTGAAAGGCGGCATCATGTATAAAGACGGCCAGTTTGATGATACGAGGCTTGCTATAAACCTGGCGCAAACGGCTGCTGAAAATGGCGCAACTATTTTAAATTATTGCAGGGTTACCAACCTCATAAAAGAAGGAAATAAAACAACAGGAATAATTGTTACTGACATCATCAACCAAAAAGAATATAGGCTGAAAGCAAAAGTGGTGATAAACGCAACAGGTGTATTTACCAATGCTGTTTTAAAAATGGATCATGCAGAAAAGCCGGATCTTGTTTCGCCATCGCAGGGTGTACATATTGTGCTGGATCAGAAATTCTTTCCCGGCCATGATGCATTAATGATACCAAAAACAACTGATGGAAGAGTTTTATTTGCTGTACCATGGCATGGCAAAGTTGTGGTAGGTACAACAGATATGCCATTAGAAAAAATTGATTTAGAGCCACGGGCAACAGAAACTGAAATTGATTTTATTTTAAACAATGTAAACTTATATCTTGATGCTGCGATTAGCCGAAAAGATATAAAAAGTGTATTTGCTGGATTGCGTCCTTTGGTAAAAATATCTGGCGTTAAAAAAACTGCATTGATGCCTAGAGATCACACTATTTTAATTAGTGAAACCGGCCTGGTAACTATCACGGGCGGCAAATGGACCACTTACCGCAGAATGGCGAAAGATGTGATTGATAAAGCCATTGCATCTGCAAATTTAAAACACAAAGAATGTGTTACGGAACATTTAAAAATCCATGGTTTTATAAATGAAAATAATAAAGCCGATATATTGAATTTTTATGGGACAGATGCGGATGAAATAAAAAAAATATGTGAGGAAGATGAAAATTATTCAACTTTATTACACCCGGATCTACCTTATAAAAAAGCTTCTATACCATTAGCGGTAAGAAATGAAATGGCAATGACGGTGGAGGATGTATTGGCAAGACGGATTAGAATTTTATTTTTAGACGCACAAGCGGCAATAGACTGTGCGCCTGAAGTGGCAACCTTGATGGCAAAAGAAATGAACAAAGATGAAGAATGGATAAAAGATCAGATACATTCTTTCACTATTTTAGCAAAAGCATATTTAGCCTCACCCCCAACCCCCTCTCCTGAAGGAAAGGGGAAAGCGAAGGGGGTTCATGAGGTATAAAAAATTTTCTTTAACCAAAACATAATTTATGAGTCCATTTATTGCAGAATTAATTGGTACATCCTTATTGATATTATTAGGTAATGGGGTTGTAGCAAATGTTGTGTTACACAGAACAAAAGGTAACAGCAGCGGCTGGATAGTGATAACATTTGGCTGGGCCATTGCAGTATTTGTTGGCGTGTATGCGTCAGCGGCAGTAAGTGGTGCACACCTTAACCCTGCTATTACAATTGGGCTTGCATTGCAGAAAAATGATTGGACCCAGGTACCTCTGTATATTACTGCACAAATGCTGGGAGCAATGTTGGGTTCATTTTTAGTGTGGGTTCAATATCGTCAGCATTTTAATGAAACAACAGATGCTGATTTAAAATTAGCAGCCTTCTGTACAGCACCAGCTATACGAAATACTTTCAGTAACCTGGTGAGCGAAATCATTGGTACATTTACATTAATGTTTGGCGTTTTATTTATATCAAAACCAAATGCAACTTTAGGAGCTTTGGATGCATTACCAGTGGCACTATTGGTTTTAGGTATTGGTCTTTCATTAGGCGGTACTACTGGTTATGCTATAAACCCGGCAAGAGACCTGGGGCCAAGAATATGCATACGATATTACCAATAAAGGGAAAGCGTGATAGCGATTGGAATTATAGCTGGATACCTGTTATAGGCCCGATCATTGGTGCTGTATTAGCAGTTTTGTTATTTAAAGCAATTCAATAATTTTAAAAAAATAATTTTTATGGCGATAGAATGGAAAGGCGTGATGCCCGCACTGACAACCAAGTTTACAAAAGATGATCAACTGGATCTGCCTTTATTCAAAAAGAATCTGGATGCTCAATTAGATGCAGGTGTGCATGGAATTATATTGGGAGGTACTTTAGGAGAATCCAGTGTACTAACCATTGAAGAAAAAGAGCAATTGGTAAAATTTGCAATAGAAAATGTTGCAGGTAGAGTGCCGGTGGTTTTAAATATTGCGGAAGGCAGCACAAGAGAAGCCATACAGCAAGCAGACTATGCAAAAGAATGGGGAGCACAGGGATTGATGCTTCTGCCACCGATGCGTTACAAACCGGATCATAGAGAAGTGGTAACTTATTTTAAAGCGATTGCCAACAGTACTGATCTGCCAATTATGATTTACAATAATCCAATCGATTATAAAACGGAAGTAACGCTGGATATGTTTGAAGAATTAATTGAATGTAAAAATATACAGGCCGTAAAAGAAAGTACAAGAGATGTAACCAATGTAACGAGAATGGTTAACCGCTTTGGTGACAGGATAAAGATATTATGTGGCGTAGATACATTGGCTTATGAAGAGCTTTGCCTCGGCGCAGTAGGTTGGGTAGCTGGCTTGGTTTGTGCATTTCCAAAAGAGACAGTCGACATTTATAATTTGCTAAAAGAAGGAAAATTAGCAGAGGCTTTAAAAATATATCGTTGGTTTATGCCGCTGCTGGAACTTGATATTCACCCTAAGCTGGTGCAATATATTAAACTTGCTGAAACACAGGCTGGTATTGGGTCTGAATATGTACGGGCACCAAGATTAATATTGGAAGGAAAAGAAAGAGAAAATATTCTTAAAATAATTGACGATGGAATTGCAGCAAGACCAAAGCTGTAATTTTGAACAGAGATCGAATTTTCTACGCTTAGATAAAAGCTGAGTGAAGATTTATTGTACAAGTGAGTGACACAACGATGATGCCATGAAAAGCAAATGTTTGTCACCAAAAAAATATTACAAAATATGTTCACAGATTTTACAACAGAAGAAATAGATAATGTATTAAATGAGGCTTGGGAAGCATTTCATGTGTACCGAAAATTATCATTGAAACAGCGGGCAGATTTTATGCGGAGCATTGCAGTGGAATTAGAAAACTGCAGCGATGCATTGATACAAACGGCGATGAGCGAAACCAATTTGCCCGAAGCAAGATTGCGGGGCGAAAGGGCAAGAACAATTTTTCAGTTGAATAACTATGCAGCATTTTGCGAAAGCGGCCAATGGCTGGATGCAAGAATTGATACCGCTGATGCAACTAAAACACCAGTTAAACCTGACATTAGAAAAATGTTAGTACCACTTGGACCTGTGGTTGTTTTTGGGGCAAGCAATTTTCCATTTGCATATTCTACTGCCGGCGGCGATACCGCTTGTGCTTTTGCAGCCGGTTGCCCGGTGATTGTAAAAGCGCATCCGGCACATGCAGAAACGAGTGAAATAGTTGCGAATGCAATATTAAAAGCGGCAGCAAATTGTTATTTACCAAAAGGAATTTTTGCACATGTGCATGGCGCATCATCTGCTGTGGGTGAGGCTTTGGTGAAGCATACACATACAAAGGCTGTCGGCTTTACCGGCTCATTTGGTGGTGGCAAACAATTATTCGATTGGGGAAATCAACGCAAAGAACCGATACCGGTTTTTGCAGAAATGGGCAGTGTGAACCCGGTTTTTTTATTGCCGGAAAAAATGAAAAATTCGTCAGCAGAAATTGCCAAACAATATGCCGGATCTATCACTTTAGGTGTGGGTCAATTTTGTACCAATCCCGGAATTATTGTGGGTATTGATAATGATGATCTGAAAAACTTCGCAGATACTTTAGCCGAAGAAATAAAAAATGTTACGCCGGCAGCAATGCTGAATGCAGGCATTTATAAAAATTATGTAGAAAAAAGAGGTGTGGCATTAGCGCAAACAGCAGTGGAACAAACAGCAGTTGCAGAAAAAGAAGCTGCGCTGAATGAAGGCACGCCGACGATTGCAAGCACAACAGCAAAAGAATTTTTAGCCAACCCATTATTGCAGCAGGAAGTATTTGGGCCCTATTCTATAATTGTAAAATGTATTGATATAAATGAAATGATTTTGGTTGCCACAAATATGGAAGGACAATTGACCAGCACTTTTATGGCAACTGAAAATGATATACTGCAAAATGAAAAATTAAAAGATGCTGTACAGAATATTTGCGGCAGATTTATTTTGAACAACGTACCGACAGGCGTAGAAGTTTGCCTTGCAATGCAGCATGGCGGGCCTTTTCCGGCCACAACAGACAGCCGGTTTACTTCTGTAGGTGCAGATGGAATTAAAAGATTTGCAAGACCGGTTGCTTATCAAAACTGGACGGATAGTTTATTACCGGATGAATTGAAAAATGATAATCCATTAGGTATCTGGCGTACGGTAGATGGAGAATTGAAAAAATAATTGATCAAATTTTACCATTGAAATAAAAAATCTGCTGTTCAGGCAGATTTTTTTTATTTTAGATACTTCACTTTTATCCAAAACATGTATTATGAAAAAACTCATTGGCCTTGTTATAATTTTTACGTTTGTTTCTTTCGGCCTGACAGCTCAGAAAAAAAATTTTACTGTTGCGCCGGCAGTTCAGAAAGTACTGGATGAAATACGTGAATTTCAAACCAGCGAATACAAACAGGACAGTGCAGCCAATCATCCGCTTGGCTCTAATACAGAAGAGCATTTTTTCAACCATTATAATTTTTATTCCGGCATCAATACAGCATTAAATACTATAGATAAGAATGCACTTTCTTTTGATGACCAGATAAATCTTGAACTGCTGAAGTATGATATTGAAGAAGATATTTCTGCATATAAATACAAATCTTATTTCAACCCGATCCTTGCTGATGAAGGGTTTCACACCGGCCTTGCCTATATGGGCTCTAATGTTTTTTCATCTAAAGAAGATGCTAAAAATTACATTAACAGGTTAAAAGATATTCCACGCTATGTAGATGAGAACCTAACGCTGATGCGTAAAGGTTTGGCTTTAGGTATAGATCAGCCAAAAGCTATTTTAGATGGTTATCAAAATACGTATGAACAACATATTGTAGCTGACGCCACACAAAGCATTTTTTACAAACCATTCTTAAAAAAGAGTTTCACCATCAGCGATGAAGACTGGCAAAAAATAACTGCAGAGGCAAAAGCAACCGTAGAGCAATATGCAGTGGCTTCTTTTAAAAAAATTAAAACGTTTTTTGATACTGAATATTTACCTAAAACAAGAAAGACGATTGGTGTTTCAAATTTCCCGGATGGGTTGGCTTATTACCAGGATAGAGTGCATCATTATACTACTACTGATATGACTTACGAACAAGTCTACCAGTTAGGCCTATCCGAAGTTGAGCGTATAAAAAAAGAAATGGAAGGCATTTTGAAAGAGCTGAATTATAAAGGAACTATGCAGCAGTTCATCGAATACCTGCGTACCGATCCTAAATTTTATTGTACTACGCCAGAGCAATTGTTAAAAGAAGCTTCTTACATCTGTAAAAAATCTGATGGTATGTTGTCTGCATTTTTTAGCAAACTGCCAAGGCAGCCGTATGGCGTAGAAGAAGTCCCGGCTTACCTAGCGCCCACTTATACTGCAGGCCGTTATTCCGGTGCATCTATCCGTGGAAAAAGAGCTGCGCATTATTGGGTTAATACTTACGACTTAAAAAGCCGGCCGTTATATAATCTTGAAGCATTGACAATGCATGAGTCTGTGCCAGGGCATCATCTACAAATATCTCTTGCGCAGGAGTTGGATAATCAACCAGCATTCAGGCGCAATCTTTATGTGAATGTGTTTGGCGAAGGTTGGGGTTTGTATGCAGAATATTTAGGAACGGAAATGGGTTTCTATAAAGATCCATATTCGCATTTTGGCAGGCTTACTTACGAAATGTGGCGTGCCTGCAGGCTTGTGCTGGATGTTGCTCTACACACAAAAGGCTGGACAAGAGAGCAGGGTGTAAAATATTTAGCAGACAATACTGCACTTTCATTGCACGAAGTAAACACGGAGATCAACCGTTATATTTCCTGGCCGGGCCAGGCATTGGCCTATAAATTGGGTGAATTAAAAATTAAAGAATTACGCAAAAGAGCCGAAGAAAAACTTGGCAATAAATTCGACATCAGGGAATTTCACGATACAGTTTTATCGCAAGGCAGCGTTACATTAAAAGTGCTGGAGATGATGGTGGACAAGTATATCGCTGAAAAATTAAAATAATTTATGCTAATACGATGGTAGTTTTTTCTTCTTTGCATGATGATAAACCAACCAACCTGCAAACACAGTTGACAGCACAAGATAGCCTTCAATAAAATATTTTATAGCAGGAGAAAATTTATCGCTGCCAAACCAATCGCCGAGATAAATAATAGCAGCGAAGCCAAAAATATTTTTTGCAAGTTCCCAGCCAATAGCTGATCTGTTTTTGTCCATCATATCGGTAAATGCATAAACAAACAGGAAAATAAAACCACCGTAAATAAAAATATTCGGGCTGCCTATTGTAGCAATATTGCCAAATAAATAACTCACAAAAATCAACAACATCATCACCTGCGCCCAGGCCCACACTGTTAATGCAGTTGATCCTGGCTTATCATATTTTTCAAACTTATAAGGATCTTCAATTTTATAAACCGGAAATTTTTCAATCACATCGTCAGGCCTCCAACCCGTGGGTGCATAAAAAACTTTCAATTTATCCTTCCAGCTTTTTGCATACCATGCATCCTTCATCATTAGGCTCATGTGCTGAAAATTTATCTTTATCGGATTCCATGTTTGTACCGGCCGTGTAATACCGTATACAGGCGGCACTTCTTTTAATTCTTCCTGGAATGTGCCGAAAATTTTATCCCAAAAAATAAATATTTGCCCGTAATTTTTATCAATGTATTCTTTGTTCAAAGCATGATGCACCCGGTGATGCGATGGCGTAACAATTATTTTTTCCAGGAAACCCATTTTATTAATGTGCTGTGTATGATACCAAAACTGTGCAAATAAATGCAAAGGTGCTACCACAGCAATAACGGCTGCGGGCACGCCCAGCAAGGCTGCCGGCAATAACAGTATTGCAAATAAACGTATAAAAACAGAAACACTTTGACGTAAAGCACAAGCCAAATTAAATTCTTCACTGCTGTGATGAATGATATGACTGTTCCAGAAAAAATTTATTTTATGATCCAACGCATGCACCGCATATCCGGCAAAATCCAGTGTAATAAAAGTTACCAGGTATATCAGCCACGTAGCTTTAAGATGTGTAATCGCAATGTGTTGCACCAGCCATGCATAACTTATAAGCGCCAAACTTAGGCCCAGCACGTCTTTCGTTACGTTCGTCACGCCGCTGCTCAGGCTGCTGATCATATCCATTGTACGCACCGTATCTTTTCCTCTACGCCAGCCGTACCATTTTTCAAACAGTACCAGCATCAAAAAAACCGGCATGGCAATCAATAATATTTTACCGTAAGCTTCCATAAAAAGATATTTTATTTTTTGTCCGGGCTGCATACCAATGGTCATCATCCTTGCATCGCCCTCTTGTACTTTTAGTTATAATATCAGCAAAGTTTGAAGTGCGTAAGTCTTTCATACTTCTCAAATGGCCAATCATAAATTAATTACCTCAAATTTAATTTAAATTTCCAACTTTGCATACCAGTAATAAGTTAATGATTCGATGGATTATTTGATTACACGAATTTTAAAGACAATTACACGAATTAAAGAAATTATTGATGGAATTCGTGTAACCTGCCTACAGGTAGGCAAGGTTCGTATTAATTCGTATAATAAATTTTACAAATCTTAAATAACAAACTTGAATACATTCACCTGTATAGATGCCCATACCTGCGGAAACCCCGTAAGACTTGTAAAACATGGCGGACCAGCGCTTGTGGGCAATACCATGAGCGAAAAACGCCAGCATTTTTTAAAGGAATACGACTGGATACGAACCGGACTAATGTTTGAGCCCCGTGGCCATGACATGATGAGTGGCAGCATCTTATACCCATCGCACAACCCGGAAAATGATGTGGCAGTATTATTTATAGAGACCAGTGGTTGCCTGCCCATGTGTGGCCACGGTACCATTGGCACTATCACCATTGCAATAGAAGAAGGTTTAATTCAACCAAAAACACCCGGTATTGTACGCATGGAAGCACCGGCAGGTTTGGTAATGATAAATTATAAACAGGAAGGTAAAAAAGTAACCAGTGTAAAATTGACCAATGTAGCTTCTTACCTGGCAGCTACAGAATTGACAGTAGAGTCTCCGCAATTGGGAGAATTGGTTGTTGATGTTTCTTATGGAGGTAATTTTTATGCCATTGTAGATGAGCAGAAAAATTTTAAAGGCATACAAAATTATACTGCAAGCGAATTGATCAGTTTTTCAGGCATATTACGCAAACGGATAAACGAAAAGTATAATTTTGTACATCCTGAAAATGAAACCATCAATGGTTGCAGTCATATTTTATGGACTGGTGAAGTTTTGGATAAAACATCCACTGCCCGCAATGCAGTTTTTTATGGCGAGAAAGCAATTGACCGCAGCCCTTGTGGCACAGGTACCAGCGCAAGAATGGCACAGTGGTATGCTAAAGGAAAATTAAAAAAAGGCGATCTCTTTATTCATGAAAGTATTATTGGTAGTAAATTTACCGGCACAATAGAAGAAGAAACAATGGTTGGTAATATTGCTGCAATACGCCCCGGCATTGAAGGCTGGGCAAAAATATACGGACAAAATACTATTACTATTGATAAAGAAGATGATCCTTATGCGTACGGTTTCCAGGTGATATAGTCTTATAAGATAATTTGTGTCTTTGCGTCTTCGTGCCTTTGTGGCGATATTAAATGCTGAAAAACAAAAAATAAAATGAAAGTAACAATTGTAGGTGGTGGAATTATTGGATTGTGCAGTGCCTATTATTTGCTAAAGCAAGGCAATGAAGTAACCTTAATTGAAAGGGGCGATATTACTGATGGTTGCTCGTTTGGAAACATGGGATACATGAGTCCGAGCCATTTTGTGCCGTTGGCTTCGCCGGGGATTATTGCAGAAGGCTTTAAACACATGCTTAGCAGCAGCAGCCCTTTTTATGTAAAGCCACGCCTTAATATGGACCTGATGAAATGGGGCTATTATTTTTATAAAAATAGTAATGCTGCTACTGTAAAAAAACATGCACCGCATCTTAATAACATTTTAATGCTGAGCCGTCACCTGATGAATGACATCAGAAACGAGATTGGCGATGTGTTTGAAATGGAGGATAAAGGTTGTTTAATGATGTGCAAAAAGGAATTGACATTAGAACACGAATTTCACCTGGCAGATGATGCTGAAAAATTGGGTTTAAAAGTAGAAAGACTTGATAGAGCTGCTGTTCAGGCACTCGAACCTGATGTAGAACTGGATGTGGCCGGTGCTGTTTTGTTTAAAGACGATGCCCACTTTAACCCCGGAAAATTAATGATTGCTTTAAAAAATTACCTGGATCAAAAAGGGGTACATTTTCAAATAAATACAACCGTTAGTGGCTTTGAAAAAACAAATAATAAAGTAACCGCAGTAATAACTGACAAAGGAAAATTTGATTGTGAAAACCTTATAATTGCAACTGGTAGCTGGTTACCAATTGTAAGCAAAATGCTTGGCATAAAACTATTGCTGCAACCCGGTAAAGGATACAGTTATACTTATCCTTATATTGAAAAAAATATAAAATACCCGGCTATTCTTGTAGATGGACGCTGCGCTATAACGCCATGGGGGCATCAGTTACGCATTGGCGGCACCATGGAAATAAGTGGGATCAATAGTAAGATATTAGTTAAAAGGATGGAAGGCGTTTTTAACTCGGCAAAAGATTTTTACCCTGGTTTAAAAATAGATTTCCCGCCAGTAGATAAAATATGGAGCGGCTTACGCCCTGTAACGCCGGATGGTTTACCATACATAGGCAAAACTTCCAGATTTGAAAATGTAGTTTTTGCAGGCGGTCATGCTATGTTGGGTATTTCCGAAGGCGCAGGTACGGGCTTATTGGTAAGCCAATTGGTAGAAAATAAAAAAACCGAAATTGATATGTCGGCTTTTAAAGTGGAGAGGTTTTGAGAAATTAAAATATAAAAAGCTGGGATAAGCTTAACTCCTTAAAACAGGATTGAACATTAAACCTTTGGAATCCTGTTACGCATCAAAGCCGCTAACAGCATCATTATTCATTAAATAACTATTCAGTTCATCAAATTTTATTTGGTTAGCAGTAATTTTATAATACACTATTACCTGCTCCCCCATTTTCATTTCCTTGGCTTTAAAAAACTGAATCTTCATAGAAGAAAGATTTTCTTCCAGCTTTTGATTTGCATATTCGCTTTTTATAAAAATAATTTTATACTGACGCACCTGTCTTAACCTATCAAAAGACGATTCCAGTTTAGTAAGCAACATAAGCGTTATTAATACGATCAGCGTTACACCAGCTGCTAAATAAAATGCTCCATAACCCACAGCCATTCCTATTGCTGCTGCTATCCAGATAGTCGCTGCAGTTGTAATTCCACCCACCTTCATGCCTTCTTTGAAAATAACGCCGGCACCAATAAAGCCTATTCCTGTTATAATATTAGATGCAATTCTATCGGGAGTTGTACCTCCAATTCGATAAGATAAAATAGTAAAGAGCGTAGCACCGATGGTTATCATTATCACCGTACGCAGGCCGGCAGATTTATTATTATATTCTCTTTCCAGGCCAAGCAATGAGCCTAATAGAAAAGAAATCAATATTTTAATAATTTCAGCAGAAGTAATATCTAAGTGATCCATCATACTTTATCTACTCTATTTTATTTTTTATCCCAATCCAACTTCCGTATGTATTGCCGGAATTTCCACATCAGGAAAACCCTTTTTTATCAGCATATCTCTAAAATCCTGTTGCACATCATACTCGCCATGCACTAAAAATAATTTCTTTACCTGCTTAGGATCCTGACAACCGAGGTATTGAAGTAGATCTTTGTAATCCCCATGGGCACTCATACTCCGCAGTTCACCTATCTCTGCATTTACTTCGTGTGTTTGTCCAAAAATTCCAACTTCTTTCGGATGAAGTCTTAATCTTCCACCCAACGAATGAGGTTCGCAATAACCGGTAAGCACAATACTGTTTCGGCTGTTCTCAATGTTGTTACTAATGTGATGCTTCACTCTTCCTGCATCCGCCATACCACTGGCGGAAATTATTACACAAGGCCCTTTGTAATAATTCAACATCTTACTTTCATCAACCGTTTTTATAAATTTTAATCCCTTAAATCCAAATGGATCTTTATCCTCTTTCATTACTTCCTGTATGCGGTTATTAAAATATTGCGGATAGTTTTTTACAATCTCTGTTGCCTTCATACTTAGCGGACTGTCCACAAAATAATCAAAAGGCGGAAGCCGGTTTTCAAGTTCAAGCTGATTTAAAACATACAATAACTCCTGTGTGCGCCCTAAACTAAATGCAGGTAAAATTAATTTACCTTTTTTCTCCATGCAGGTATGGTTTATCCATTGCCATAAGGCATCAGGTGTTGTATTTTCATCATCATGCAAACTGTTGCCGTAAGTAGATTCTAATAAAATATAATCCGCCTGCGAAAATGTGGATGGCGATCTTAAAATAATATCACGGTACCTGCCTACATCACCGCTAAATGTAATACGGGTCACTTTTCCGTTTTCAGTAATTTTTAAATGTACAGAGGTGCTGCCGATAATATGACCAGCATCACTATAACAAAACTCCAGACCTGGCTCTATTGTATTCCATTGTTCATAATCTACCACTACAAATTGATCAGCAGCTTTTACCGCATCTTCTGTTGTGTACAATGGTTGCAGGTAAGGTAAGCCTTGCAAAGCCCTCCGCTTATTTTCAAACTTTACATCATTTTCCTGTATGCCGGCAGAGTCTGCCATCATTACTGTTGCCAGATCTTTCGTAGCAGGTGTTGCATATATTTTTCCATTATAACCATCTTTCACCAGTTTTGGCAGCAGACCACAATGGTCAATATGTGCATGAGAAAGAATCATGTAATCTATTCCCCCGGCATCAAATCCAAATTCTTTGTTCAATGCATCAGTTTGGTCGCCCATTCCCTGGTACATACCGCAATCAAGCAACACTTTTTTCCCATTACTTAATGTAACCAAATGCTTAGAACCTGTTACTGTTCTGGCAGCGCCATGAAATGCAATTTTCATAAAGAAATTATTTAGTTTAAAAAAATGAGAAGCTCAACTGCATCTATACATCAGCATTAGTCCCGTTATCCGCTACAAATCCGGCGCAAAGCAATCGCACAAAACCCTCACCGGGTTTTCCGCTTCTACCGGGGCTAAAATATCAACGGCAGAAAAACAATCGGCATCTATAATGGGAAGTTACTAATATCCTCGTGATATTTTAATATAAGGTTGTTATCAACTTGTAATTGCCAGCCACGCCATCATTCCCATTCCTTGCTCAATTGCATTTTCATCAATATTAAATGTTGGCGTATGTACGCCGCTGGTAATATTTTTTTCTTTATTGCCTACGCCTAATCTAAAAAAGCAACCCGGAATTTTATGAGAGTAATAAGCAAAATCTTCAGCTCCCATTCGTAATTCTGTTTCAGTTACATTTTCATCACCGGCATATTTTTTTGCATTGCTCATGGCAGCAGCAGACAGTTCTTCGTTATTTAAAACAAATGGATAGCCTACATCAACTTTAATTTCTGCAGTAGCGCCCATTGCATTTACCAATTCTTCCGTTTGCTTTATGATCAGCTCATGGGCTTTAAAGCGCCACACCTCATTCATTGCTCTGAAAGTGCCCATCAGCTTTACTTCTGAGGGAATAACATTAGTTGTATTTCCGCCCTGGAAAGAAGTGATAGATAGAACAGATGGGTTAAATGGATTGTTATTTCTACTGATGATCTGTTGCAGGCTTACAATTAAATGCGATGCAATTAAAATAGTATCAGCCGTTAATTGCGGTGCGGCAGCATGGCCGCCTTGTGCTTTTATGGTGATGTAAATTTCATCTGCACTTGCCATTACCATTCCGCCTCTGAAACTAAATTCTCCCACTTCCATTCCCGGGTGTACATGTAAAGCAAATATTTTTTCCGGCGCAGGGTTTTCCAGCACGCCTTCACTAATCAACAAACTTGCACCACCCGGATTTTTTTCTTCGCCCGGTTGAAAAATTAATTTTATGGTTCCTTCCCAATCGTCTTTTGTTTCACTTAATATTTTTGCAGCTCCCAGTAAGCAGGTTGTATGCACATCATGCCCGCAGGCGTGCATTACACCATTATTTTTTGATTTATAATCAACATTATTTTCTTCTAATATCGGCAGTGCATCCATATCGGCACGTAAAGCAACAATTTTTGAAGAAGGATTTTTCCCTTTTATCAAACCAATCACACCGGTTTCTGCTTTTACTTCAAAAGGAATATTGTAAGAAGCTAGTTTTTCCTGTACAAATTTTGAAGTTTCAAATTCTACATAGCTCAGTTCTGGATTTGAATGCAACTGATGCCTCATATTTATAAATTCTTCTTTATATTTTTTTGAAAGCTCTTTTATTTTCTCTAACATACTTTTCTTTTACACTGTGAAGTTAATCAACCCAACATAAAAAAAGAAACCCCGACTTGAAAGTCAGGGCAATTCATTAAAAGTCGGGGCAATTCATTTTAAATCGGGAAATTATTTTGAAGGAAAATCAATTAATTATTGCTGGCATTTAGTTTATCAGGCTTTACCTCTATCGTTTCAGCAAGTATATAAATATTACCATTTACAATTTTCTGAGAAAGTATCTGCTTACGGAATCTATCTGCTTCATCTTTATCAGAAAAATTACCAAATTTTAATTTAATGTAAGGTGTCTGGTAAGTCATATACACTTTCTGATCCGGAAACTGCTGCAACAACTTAGACCGTACCTGCATTGCCTGGGCCCTGTCATTAGTATTCAACAACATCAACCTAAACCCTTTTGAGGCTCTTACCATTTTGGCAATATATTGATTGTAATCAGCCATTTTTTGGCCAAAAACATCCAGGCGGCTATCTTTTGTAATGATAACAGTACCAAGCACTGCCGAATCAGCTACCGGCTGCTGAGCCTGCGCTGCAGTAATTAATAAGAGAAAAAAAACTGTAAATATCCCTGTTTTCATCGTTCTGTTTTAGGATGGGTGTTTTGCAAAAACCGTTCCAGCAATGCATTGTAAACGGCTAAGCCATTGACAAACCAAGCCTTGTGGCTCCGGCTTCTGTAAGCTCTTGGGCAAAGGTATCATTATTAATATTAATGATTGCTTTTATACCAATTGCATCTGCAAGGTGTTTACGAATCAATTTAATTTTTTCTACACTGTTTTCTTCTTTTGAAAAACCTGTAGAAGTTTGTAAAAAATCTACACCGGCAATTCCATAAAGATCACAACATTTAATAATTTCATCATCTGTTAATACACCGGCTTCAATAATAATTTTTATGGCTTTTTGTTTTGATTTTACCACGGGTAAAATAGCATTCAATTCATGAGCAAGGTATTGCCAATCATTATTTTTTAACGCAGCGATGTTTATTACCACATCCATTTCATCTGCACCATCTAATATTGCCAACACAATTTCAGCAAGCTTTGCTTCTACAGCACTATACCCAAATGGAAAACCAACTACTGTTGAAATTTTAACTGGTGAATTTGATAAAAGCAATTTTGCTTTTTTTACAAATAAGGGTGGTATGCAAACAGCAGCATAATTATTCTTCTTTGCTTCAGTGCATAATTTTTCGATAGATGTAATTGTAGCTGTCGGTTGTAAAAAACTATATTCAATAAAAGAGGAAAATTGCGATTGCATTGAAGTTTGATTTTATAAATAAGCTGTATTTATAAATGTTGATTGAAAATATACAGCTGAAATTTTAGCCCTGATTGAAGCGGTAGCTGCCGCTTCAGCGGCACTACAAGCGGAAAGCAGGACCACTGCCGAATAATGAAAGTTTGCCTGGCTTCTAAAAAAATTAATAGCCTGCTTTTGCGCCACCAATATTTTCAATCGGGTGCCAGGTAGTTTTTATTTCCTGCATATCATTTATAAAATAAGGCGATTGTGCATCTGCATTTTCCCATTTTATTTTATCGTAAAAAATTACACGCTTTAAATTGATAGAAGCTTTTTCCTGAATGGCTTTTTTTATTGCTGCATCATTTTCGCAAAACACAACAGCATTCACATCCATGTGATCAGAAAAGTAAGGATACAACTCTGAAATTTTTCCGGTAAGAATATTTACCACACCGCCCGGAACATCAGAAGAATTAAGCACTTCAGCAAAAGTAACAGCGCACAACGGCTTGGTAAAAGATGCAAGCACTATGCAGGTATTTCCGCCGGCAATAATTGGCGCAACAACAGAAATAAGTCCAAGCAAAGAAGTATTTTGCGGCGCAATTGCAGCAACCACACCGGCTGGCTCTGGCGTAGAAAAATTAAAATGCGATGATGCAACCGGATTAACGGCACTGAATACCTGCTGAAATTTATCGCACCAGCCGGCATAATAAATAAGTCGGTCAATGGATAACATGACTTCCTTTTCTGCATTTTCTTTTGTAGCATTTTGCTTCATCAGCTCTTCAATAAATTGTGCTTTTCTACCTTCCAGCATTTCTGCAATGCGATATAAAATCTGGCTGCGGTTAAATGCTGCTCTGCTGCCCCAATCGCCAGATGCTGACCTGGCGGACACTACAGCTTCTCTAAAATCTTTACGTGATGATAAACAAACATTCGCCAGCGTTTCTCCTTTTGCATTTTGAGCCATGTAAAATCTACCGGATTCTGTACGGGGAAATTTTCCGCCGATGTAGATCTTGTAGGTTTTTAAAACTTCTAAACGCTTCGCAGATTCGCCATTACTTTGTATAGGCGAAATTTTAGAAATCGATTTTTTTATTAAAACTTTTGTTGCCATAATATTTTTTTTTGCCACGAATTCACGAATAATAAAACAATCTATACCAGGTTCACATATCCACTCAAGCCATGTAAACCACCTTCTCTTCCAAAGCCACTTTCCTTGTAACCGCCAAAAGGAGATGTTGGATCAAACTGATTAAAAGTATTTGCCCAAACCACACCAGCTCTTAGTTTTGTTGTCATATTAAATATCTTGGAACCCTTGTCAGTCCACACACCGGCAGAAAGACCGTAAGCTGTGTTGTTGGCTTTTTCTATTACTTCATCATCTGTACGGAATGTTTGTATAGTAAGCACCGGGCCAAAAATTTCTTCCTGCGCTATGCGGCTGCTTTGTGCAACATTTGTAAATAAAGTTGGCTTGCAGAAAAATCCTTTCTTCGGAATATCACCAAGACCTTGATACATTTCAGCACCTTCCTTTAAACCGATCTTTAAATATTTATTGATGGTGTCTAATTGTTGTTTGCTGTTGATGGCACCAATGTCTGTATTCTTATCCAACGGATCGCCAACAATTAAAGTTGCCAGGCGATCTTTTAATTTTCGAACCACTTCTTTGTAAACAGATTCCTGCACATACAATCTTGAACCGGCGCAGCATACATGTCCCTGGTTAAAAAATATTCCATTGATAACTCCTTCCACCGCCTGGTCAATTGGTGCATCATCAAAAATAATATTGGCAGCTTTTCCGCCGAGTTCCAGGGTTGCTTTTTTATCAGTACCTGCAATCGCTCTTTGTATTATTTTACCAACATCTGTAGAACCGGTGAAGGCAATTTTATTTATATCCGGATGATTTACAATTGCAGCGCCGGTAGCGCCTGCGCCGGTAATAATATTCACTACGCCCGGTGGTAGATCTGCTTCCTGAATTATTTCTGCCAGCTTTAAAGCCGTTAGTGGCGTGGTTTCTGCCGGTTTAAGTACAACGGTATTTCCTGTTGCTAGTGCCGGAGCAATTTTCCAGGCAGCCATCAGCAACGGAAAATTCCATGGAATAATTTGCCCAGCTACACCCAGCGATTGTGCGGTACGGTTAGGAAAAGCATATTCCAGTTTATCGGCCCAACCTGCGTAATAAAAAAAATGATTCGCAGCAGTCGGTACATCAAAATCACGGCTTTCTCTTATTGGTTTTCCACCATCTAAAGTTTCTATCACTGCTAGTTCACGGGCTCTTTCCTGCATTATACGTGCAATGCGGTAAATATATTTTGCACGTTCTTTCGCCGGCATTTTTTTCCAGGTTTTATCATATGCATTCCGGGCAGCTTTTACAGCTTTGTCTACATCTGCCGCATTTGCATCTGCTACTTCCGATAATTTTTCTTCTGTTGCAGGATTAATAGTTGCAAAATATTTTTTGCTTAATGGCTTTTCAAATTTTCCATTTATAAACAGATCATACTTTGGTTCTATTTTAGCCGCAGACTTACTTTCCGGCGCCGGTGCATATTTTCTTGCACTGTCAAATTTTAGTTTAAGCGTATTATTTTTTGTTGCCATAATGTTGTTTAATAATGTTGCAAAGGTTCCAAAAGTTCAAAAGGTTCAAAAGGTTTTGAACTTCGTTATTCTTTGCTTTTATATTTTTCTCCTTTTAAAGAAGATGCCTGTAAATATGTTATCAATTTTTGAATAAGGTTACTTATTCTTTTGGCTTGAATACAAAGGATTTCAAATTCCTGCTCCGTAATATAGTTTCTGTCAATAGCTCTGTAAAGTTGTGATCTTAATTCACCACACGATGCTTTTGCTATGTATAAAAACTGAATGAACTCTTTATTACCGCCTCTTTCAAATCCTTCAGCAATGTTATCCATTATAGAACCTGCTGAACCTTCAATCTGCCCGACTAATCTGTAATTTCTCTTAAATCTTTCTTCATCAATTAATTTTCCAACTTCTATATTTAGTTTTCTTGCTTCCTGCCAAGAAATTATCTCTTCGAATTTTAATATTGTTGACATAGGATA
Organism: Ferruginibacter sp.; assembly: GCA_039918155.1. GTDB lineage: Bacteria > Bacteroidota > Bacteroidia > Chitinophagales > Chitinophagaceae > Ferruginibacter. The sequence continues at coordinate 32,667 of JBDSIB010000081.1, read as the reverse complement.
AAATATTTATAAACTTGATTCAAAGCTCTTGAAACTTCACAAACTTCTGGAACATTTGGAACCTCTTGAACTTCTGAAACCTTTTGAGGCTCCTAATCAATCGAAAAATAATCCTTCCCCTGGTACACACCTGTTTTTTCTTTCATCAGTTGCATCAACACATCATTTGCCAGGCTGCTGGCGCCAAAGCGAAACCAGTGATTATTCATCCAGTCTTCACCTAAAGTTTCATTCAGCATTACGAGGTAATGCAATGCCAGCTTGGATTTGGAGATACCTCCCGCTGGTTTCATCCCGATCATCTTACCGGTTTTATAATAAAAATCTCTAATAGCTTCCAGCATCACTAACGTAACCGGCATTGTTGCAGCAGGCGAAATTTTTCCGGTAGATGTTTTTATAAAATCTGCACCCGCATACATTGCAATATCACTTGCTTTACGGACCTTATCATAGGTCACCAATTCGCCGGTTTCTAAAATAACTTTTAACCTTGCATTGCCACAGGCTTCTTTTATAGATGCTATTTCATCAAACACAAAATTGTATTCGCCTTCTAAAAATTTACCACGGCTTATCACCATATCTATTTCATCTGCACCTTGCTGTACGGCAAATTTTGTATCACTTATTTTTACACTATGTGGTGCTTGTCCACTCGGAAAACCCGTAGCTACCGAAGCAATTTTTATCCCGGAACCTTCCACCGCTTTCTTTGCTGTTTTTACCATAGATGGATAAACGCAAACGGCTGCAACCGTTGGCAGGCCTTCGTATACATCCATCAGGTGCATAGCTTTGTAGCAAAGTTGTTTTACTTTTCCTTCGGTGTCTTTTCCTTCAAGCGTGGTAAGGTCTATCATGTTCAGCGCCAGCAAAAGTCCGTTCACTTTTGTTTCTTTCTTTATACTTCGCTTAGTAAATCTTGCGGCTCTTTCTTCAATACCCACCTGGTCCACTCTTGGGGAAAGTGTAAAATCAGGGAGGTAAGAAATTATTTTATCTGTCATAACTTTTATTGTAACTATCAAATTTAGTGTAAATGTTTATAAATGTTTATGTAGCGCATCATTTGTTTTTCATTCAGCAGTTGTCCCGCTGTACGCTGTACTCCGTCTGCCTGCGGCAGTACGTAGTGCCGCTACCATCGGGGCTAAAAATCTCAACATATGTTTTTCAAGCAACATTTATAATGGAAGCATTTTCTTCTACATGAAAATTTATACATTTTAGCGTTTCAAAATTCACGAACTTCGGCACAGTAAAGTTTGCTGAATAGAATTACAAATGTACAAGTGAGTGACACAACGATGCTGAATAAAGAACTGATGCTTGTTACCAAAAAAATACACATGAACCCCATTGCAGAATCAGAATTAATATTAGATAAACGTGGCGCTATTTACCACATCGGCGCAAGGCCGGAAGAAATGGCTGAGACAATTATTTTAGTTGGTGACCCGGATAGAGTAAAAGTTGTGAGTAAACATTTCGATTCAATAGAATTCAAATTGCAGCATCGTGAATTTATTACGCACACCGGTTATCTCGGCAAAAAAAGGATCAGCGTTTTAAGCACAGGCATCGGCCCGGATAATATTGACATTGCGATGAATGAATTGGATGCGCTTGCTAATATTGATTTTGAAAAAAGAACAATAAAATCTTCTCTTTCCTCTTTAAATATTTTACGCTTTGGCACTTCTGGCTCTTTGCAAAAAGAAATACCGGTTGATAGTTTTGTTGCCGGCACTCATGGCCTCGGCTTTGATAATGTGATGCACTTTTATACGCAACAAAATACTGTCGAAGAAAAAAGTATTATTGATGATTTTAAGGAATATACTCAACTTACTTCAGGAAATGTGATCCCATATATTTATAGCGGGAGTGACAAGCTGGTAAAGGCTTTCAGCAAAGGTTATCATCAAGGCATCACTGTTGCCTGCCCTGGGTTTTACGGACCGCAAGGAAGAATTTTACGACTAAATGTAGCTTACGAAGGATTGATAGACAAGCTTACCACTTTTAAATTTGGTGATCATCGTATTGCTAATTTTGAAATGGAAAGCTCCGCCATTTATGGATTGGGAAAAGCGCTTGGGCATAATTGCATCAGCTTAAATGCGATCGTGGCAAACCGCATTGTAAAAGCTTTTTCAAAAGATGGAGCAAAAGCTGTTGAAAATTTAATTGAACAATCTCTTGGAGTTATTGCAGATGCCATGTTTTAAAATGGCTATGGCAAAAATTTATTTTTGATAAACGGTTTGTTGAAGAGCGTAAAAAAGTCTTTATTTAAACAATATTAACATCACTAACTAAAACCAACTATTATGAGAAAACTAAAGACAGCCTGGCTGTTCTTTTTATCTTGCTTATGCAGCATCACTGCAATATGCCAGGAGACAAACCCGGTAAACGGTGTGGCGGATAACCGCACTAACTCTTACGCTTTTACAAATGCGAAAATTGTAAAAGATGCACAAACCACTTTACAAAATGCTACGCTGATCATTAAGGAAGGAAAAATTATTGCTGTAGGTAATAACCTAAGCATCCCTTCTGATGCAATTGTTATTGATTGTAAAGGGAAAAATATTTATCCTTCTTTTATCGACATCAATAGTGACTACGGCATTCCGACGCCGGAGAGACAGCCACGTGGAGCTTTCAACTTTTTTGCTGCTTCGCAAATGACCAGCAATACAAAGGGTGCTTATGGCTGGAACCAGGCAATAAAGCCGGAAATAAATGCATCAGAACTTTTTGTGCAGGATGATGCTAAAGCTAAAACGCTTCGTGATATTGGCTTTGGTGCGGTACTAACTTCACAGCAAGATGGTATTGCAAGAGGAACAGGAGCGGTAGTAAGTCTGTCTAACAACAAAGAAAACTTTGATATTATTAAAGAAAGAGCTGCTGCAAATTATTCTTTCAGCCGAGGAACTTCAACTCAAAGTTATCCATCGAGTGTGATGGGAGTAATTGCTTTATTAAGACAAACTTTTTTAGATGCACAATGGTATAAAAATTTACCTTCAGGACAAACAGGTCAACCTAAAGAAGGTGTGAACTTAAGCCTGCAGGCATGGAATAATAATTTAAGCCTTCCGCAGATATTTGAAGCAGATGACAAATGGAGTGACCTAAGAGCAGACAGGATAGGTGATGAATTTGGTGTACAGTTTATTATAAAAGGTGGTGGCAACGAATACCAGCGCATGGCTGATATGGTAGCAACAAAAGCAAGTTTTATTTTGCCATTGAATTTTCCGCAGGCGATGGATGTAGAAGATCCGAATGATGCAAGATTTGTATCATTGGCAGATTTGAAAAACTGGGATATGGCTCCTACTAACTTAGCTGCTTTTGAAAAATCAAATATTAATTTTTGTATTACTTCTTCTGATTTAAAAGACACGAAAGAATTTTGGACAAACCTTCGCAAGGCAATGGAATATGGCCTTAGCGAAACAAAAGCTTTAGAAGCTCTAACCAAAGCGCCAGCAATGCTGCTGAATATTTACAACCAGGTTGGAAGTATTGAAGCCGGCAAAATTGCCAATTTTATTATTACTGATGGAGATCTTTTTACTGCTAAAACTGCTATTCTTCAAAACTGGGTGCAGGGTGAAAAATATGACGTAAAAGAAAATGGTTTTGTAAATGTTGCTGGCACCTACAGCCTCGCTATTACAGAATCAACCGGCGTAAAAACATATACACTTGATGTAAAAAGCAATAACAGTGCATCACTAACGGGGAAGGATACACTTGCAACTAAATTCCGTACCGATGGAAAATTGGTAAGCCTCAGTTTCTCTCCTTTTGCAAATGCACGGAAAAGAAACATTCCGGGTAGAGATAGTGCTGCCACTTCTACCCCTCAAAATAATAATACCATGCCGAATATCGGGGATTCATTGAAGCGGCGAGATTCTACAATGATGACAAAAACCGGTGATGATCAAATGCCGGATAGAAACCGTTCCGGGTTTTCCGGTAAAAGGCCAACTACCGGATTTACAGAGCCTGCCATACGCCTTAGTGGTGTAAATAACGGCTCCATAATGCAGGGGACTGGTGTAGATGTTGCCGGCAATATGGTAACATGGACCGCAACTTTTGTAAAAGCAATTGAGGAAAAAGAAGACAGTATAAAAAAGAAAAATATACCGTCCGTTGAGAAATTGACTTACCCCAATGAAGCCTACGGCTTTGAAGAAATGCCTAAGCCAGAAACCCTTCTTATAAAAAATGCAACTGTTTGGACAAATGAAAAAGAAGGCATTGTTGCAAATACAGATGTATTGGTAAAAGATGGAAAAATTGCGGCAGTAGGCAAAAATCTTTCGTCTGCTGGTGCAAAAATTATTGATGGTACAGGCAAAAATCTAACGCCCGGTATTGTTGATGAACACTCACATATTGCAGTAAGTTCTATTAACGAAGGAGGCCAATCCGTAACTTCAGAAGTACGTATTGGCGATAACCTTTACCCGGATGATATTAATATCTATCGCCAGTTAAGTGGAGGTGTTACTACTTCTCATATTCTGCACGGTAGTGCAAATACTATTGGCGGACAAACACAATTAATAAAATTGCGCTGGGGTGCTGATGATAATGATCTGAAATTTAAAGGTGCAGATCCATTTATAAAATTTGCATTGGGAGAAAACGTAAAACGTACCATTTCTAATAATAATAATCGTTTCCCTAATACCAGGATGGGGGTAGAACAGGTGCAGATAGATGCGTTTACACGTGCACGTGATTATGAAAATGAATTAAAAGGCCCTAACGGAAAATATATACGTCGTGATCTTGAACTTGATGCGCTGGTAGAAATTATGAATCACAAAAGATTTATTACCTGCCACAGTTATAAAGCAAGTGAAATTTTAGAAACAATGAAAGTAGCTGAGCGTTTTGGTTTTACCCTAAACACATTTACGCATATATTGGAAGGTTACAAAGTTGCTGATAAATTAAAAGCACATGGCGCCAATGCTTCTACATTCAGCGATTGGTGGGCTTATAAAATGGAAGTAGAAGATGCTATACCAACGAACGCAACTATCATGCACAATGTAGGGCTGAATGTAGCCATCAACAGTGATGATGCTGAAATGGCCCGCAGACTTAACCAGGAAGCTGCGAAGAGTGTAAAATATGGTGGCATGAGCGAAGAAGAAGCATTTAAAATGGTAAGCATAAACCCGGCAAAAATGCTGCATGTAGATAAAAGCATTGGCAGTATAAAAGTTGGTAAAGATGCTGACCTGGTTTTGTGGAGTGATAATCCATTAAGCGTTTATGCGAAAGCAGAAAAAACAATTATAGATGGTACTATCTATTATGACATGGATCGTGACAACCAAATGCGTCAGGATATTAAAAAAGAAAGAAACCGCATCATACAGAAAATGCTGGATGAGAAAAAATCTGGCGGCCCGATGATGGGTGCAATGCCAAGTTTCAGAATTATGAATGTATGCGAAGAGCATGTTCACAATCATGGATTACTGGTACTGGATTCTGAAGACAACGATGGGCAGTAATGCATTTTAAATGTCATAATTAATAAAATCTTTTATAAAATAAATAATGATGAAAAAATATTTAATAATAATGCTGGCAATAATTACCGCCCAGGCTGGTATGGCGCAGGATAACATTTCGCCGGCTAAGCCTTATGCAGGGCTCACCTTTATAAAAAATGGCACTGTGCATGTTGGCAATGGTGAGGTATTGCAAAATGCTACCATACAGATCCGCAATGGAAAGATCGAGAAGATCGGAACAAACTTACCGATACCTGCAGATGATGTAAGAGTGTTTGATGCAACAGGAAAGCAAGTATATCCGGGCTTGATATTGGCAAATACCAATATTGGTCTGCGTGAAATTGCAAACCAGGTAAAAGGAAGCGATGACTATGATGAATTAGGAGATCTTAATCCGAATGTACAAAGTATAGTTGCTTATAATGCAGATTCAAAGATCATCAATACACTCCGTAGCAATGGTATTTTATTTGCCAATGTTGCACCGCAAGGTTCACTGATCGCTGGCAGTTCATCTGTAGTACAATTTGATGCATGGAACTGGGAAGATGCAGTTTATAAAGAAGATAACGGCATTCATTTTTATATGCCTTCATTGCTTACAAGACCACGTCGTTTCAGATTTGGTGCTGCAGGTGGTGGTGACCCTGTAAAAGAAGCTTTGACAAAAATAGAAATGGTAAAATCATTTTTTGCACAGGCAAAAGCTTACAATACTCCCGCTACAAAATCCGCCATTACAAATTTAAAATTTGAATCGGTAAAAGGATTGTTTGATAGATCCCAGCGGTTATATATTCATTGTGATATTGTGAAAGAAATGTTGATAGCAATTGATTTTGCAAAACAGTTTGGCTTTGATGTAACAATAGTTGGCGGCAGCGAATGCTGGCAAATGGCAGATCTGCTAAAGCAAAATAATATCTCCATAATATTACAACAGCAACATAGTTTACCAACTTCTGATGATGATGATGTAGATCAGCCTTATAAAACACCGGCTGTATTGCAAAACGCAGGTGTTTTGTTTGCCCTTACAGATGAGGATGAAACTACTACCGGCCGTAACCTGATGTTTAATGCCGGTACAGCAGCTGCATATGGTTTAACAAAAGAAGAAGCCTTACAATCTATTTCCTTAAATGCAGCAAAAATTCTTGGGATTGCAGACAAAAGCGGAAGCATAGAAGTTGGAAAAGATGCCAATATAATTGTAAGCGAAGGTGATATTTTGGATATGCGTACAAGCATTGTTACAAAAGCGTTTATACAAGGCCGTGATATTAACCTGAATGATAAACATAAAGAGCTTTTTGAAAAATACAAAGCTAGATACGGATTGAGGTAAAAATAATTTATTTATTAAAAAGCCGCTGAAAATCAGCGGCTTTTTTGTGAATAAGAAGATGAGGATTTATTCGTCAATTGCCTTTACAATGATTAAAGGTGCAAATATTTTAGTTTCAAATGTTTTTTCAATAGCATTTAATATTTCTTCTTTGCTATATTTTGAAAGTAATTTGTACCCAGGATAAGGTACAAGAAATAAACCTTCTTCCTGATTAAATAAATTGTCTGGATTTTTTGAAATATTTACGATATTATTCTTTTGAATTGTATAAAGCCCTAAGTCAAGACTGTCAAAGTTCACAGAATTATTTTTTAAAATGAAATCTCCATAACTATACCTTTGAATTATTTTGCCGTTTATTAATGCTTCGATATATCCATTTTTTTCTTTTAGGAAAACATTTTTCGGCAAAATAGATTTTATACTATCTATAAATTTATTAATTAACGGTAGAGTATCTAAAAAATTTCGATCTTTTATGCAAAACCAGCCCCATTCAGAAGCTTTAACATCTGCGTACGCAACATAATCTTTGGAAATCCTAAACGCCTTATTTTGTAGTTTGGTTTCGTATTTAATGGAATTCATGGAGTTCTTCTTGTCTATTTTAATGATGCCGAGATTCCACGAAAAATTTCCATTAAATCCTCTATGTTCAATACTTACTATATAGAGTCCTCTTTTAGGGAATGCCTCAATAGTATCATATATTTCTTTGCCCTCAAAATTAGTTTTTTTAAAAACTAAATAATCAGGATAGGTCTTGCAGCTACTAACAAAAATGATTGTAAAAAGAAATATTAATGTACGTATTGCTATTTTAAATATCGATTTAATCAAGATGATTTAAGATTATTTGACTTCAAGCAAAGTTATATACGAGATTTGATTAAGGGTGGGACTAGTTTTAATAATATCCCCAGGTACAACTGGCCCAATAGCTTTGCCAGTCTGCCTTTGGTTCATTTTCTGTATGAATCATTTTTACTGTGCTTACCATCCACCTGCCCATGAGTATATTCTGAAAAGCGACTTCGCCATTGTTATCTGTAATGGCTTCTGTGTAGGTTGTTTTATCATTTAGCCGATGCCATATTTTTACAAGATGCTGCTTAAGTAGTTCCTGTTTAAAAAATATTTTGATATGCATACTATCGTTACCGGCAAGTGTATAAGGATTTTGTATTGGTACAATATCGAGTGGAAGATTGGTCTGTTTTAAAATATTTTCGGTTCTCTTTTTCCCTACCTGTAAAATTGTTTTTACGCTACGCTGATATAATTCTGTACCTGCAGAATCATTTTGTGCATTCGTATTTCTGAAATCAATTGCTTCCTGCAAACCATCTTCTTTAAGATATGCATTGAATTTTTCAGCATCTAGTGAAATAAAACTGTTATTGGCATTGAATAGCACCATCGCCGTGCCTTCATCTGTAATTTTTAATTTTAGGGAATCTCCTTTAGTATTCCCGAATAAAGAAGCAATATTTTTTGTTGATTTCGGCGTGATTAAAACCAATGAGTTAACCCGTTCTTTAGTGCCGTACCAGTTTTCTCCTTCGAAATTTTCGCCTACCAGGAAATTAATATTTACATCCTGCTTCGGCTGTATCATAAATTTATCCGGCTGTAGCCAGAACTCATGTGCAGCAAGAGATGCAATTATAAAAACAGAAAAAATTGTGATTAAGTATTTCTTCATTGCTTGATCATATTTCCATTGCTATCCATTTTACCCTGTGCTTCCAGCATGCGCATTGTTTTCGCATCCTGCAAAAATTCAGAAGCAAAAATAAATTCGTTAAGAGGCTTGTTATCGGAAAGAATAATATCCTTACTATTGCCGGTCCATTCTGTTTTTCCGTTTACCAGGTAAAGAATATTATCGCCTATCTCCATTACACTGTTCATGTCATGCGTATTGATGATGGTTGTAATGTTGTATTCTACCGTTAGTTCTTTAATAAGTTTATCTATTACCATAGACGTTTGCGGATCAAGGCCGGAATTTGGCTCATCGCAAAAAAGATATTTTGGATTCAGTACAATTGCCCGTGCAATGCCTACCCTCTTTTTCATACCACCACTTATTTCAGATGGCTTTTTTTTATTGATTCCAACAAGGTTCACTCTTTCCAACACTTCATTTACTCTTTCTATTTTTTTACTGTGAGAATCTGTTGTAAACATGTTTAGAGGAAACTTGATGTTTTCTTCTACGGTCATACTATCAAATAAGGCCGAACCCTGAAAGAGCATCCCTATCTGCTGGCGCAACAGCTTTCGCTCTTCTTCCGTCATATCCGTAAAGTTGCGGCCATCATAAATGATCTCTCCTTCATCTGGCTCAAATAAACCTACCAGGCATTTTTGTAAAACAGTTTTACCACTACCACTGGTACCAATTATTAAATTGGTTTTACCAGTTTCCATTTTATGGCTTACGCCATCCAGCACCACTTTATCTCCAAACTTTTTTTTAATATCTGTAAATTCAATCATGATCTCAAGTTCAATATTTAAAGTTGAAATTTTTTATGGCAAAAGCAATGCAGCAAGTGCGTAATCTGCAAGCAATATCATGATACAGCTTACCACGACTGATTTTGTACTTGACCGCCCTATCTCTAATGAGCCACCTTCTACATAATAGCCAAAATATGCCGGTATGCTGCTAATAATAAATGCAAATGTGTAAGCTTTTATTAAAGCAAACGTGACATTGAAGGGCATAAAATTTTCCATCAATCCCCGATCGAAGGTATCGGTAGATAATATATTAGAAGCTGAGCCTGCAAGCCTACCGCCATAAATACCTAAAGCCATTGCCAGCACTACCATTAAAGGAATAGTGATCATTGCGGCTGCAATTTTTGGCATTATCAGAAATGTCTTTGTATTGATGCCCATTATTTCCAAAGCATCTATCTGCTCACTCACTCTCATATTACCAAGCTCACTCGCTATTTTACTGCCTACCACACCCGCTAATACAATACATACTAACGTTGGAGCAAATTCCAATATTACAGTATCTCTTACAATTTGTGCAATGGTAGTTTTTGAAATGAGCGGACTCACCAATTGGTAAGCAGTCTGCACAGTACTTACCGCACCCATAAATAAGGAAATGATACAAACAATGCCTAATGAACCTATGCCAATATCGGAGCATTGATGCATAAACTCTTTCCAGTAAACTTTTGCATTTTCCGGCTTGCTGATCATTCCTTTCAGCATTAATAAATAACGACCAAAATGTGTGAAAAAATTCATTGCAGTTATCTGATTTTTATACTTTCATTTAGTTTTAAGACTTCGGGTATGCGTTAGGGATTGAAGCGGAAATCCTTTTTTTCTCCTGCCTTTGAGGAGAAAAAAAGATTGCAGCGAAAAGCCCGACCGCAGGTAACGCCAAAAATAATTAATTACAATTGTAATCTATCTTATTTACCATTAACTATGCCATTTGTTTTTGCTGGTCTTTTCCACCATTTACTTTTCCTGATCTCCTCCCGTGTGTCAGTCTTGCATTTTATCTGTGCATCTACCACGGCAATTACCACCATATTGTAAATACTGCGGATACTGCTGCCCAACTGCAACACATGAACGGGTTTATTAAGGCCAAGCAAAATAGGGCCGATACTATCAGCGCCGCCCACTTCCTGCAGCAGATTGTATGCAATATTACCCGCAGCCAAGTTGGGGAAAATAAGCGTATTTACTTCCCCATTTACAAGCTCGGTAAAAGGATAATTTTCTTTTAAAATTTCTGTATTAAAGGCGAGTATACCCTGCATTTCTCCATCGCAAACTAATGTTGGATCTTTTGCTTTTACAATTTCCCGAGCTTTTTGTACCAACTTTGCCTCCGGCGAATTACTGCTGCCGAAATTAGAATAAGACAACATCGCCACTTTTGGAACAATATTAAACTGCTTTACTTCTTTTGCAACAAGCAAAGTAATTTCTGCAAGTTCTTCTGCCGTTGGGTTAAAATTTACCGTGGTATCGGCTAAAAAAAGAGGGCCTCTTTTGGTAAATAATAAATACATACCGGCAATTTTTTTAACGCCGGGTTCGGTACCAATTACCTGGATAGCCGGGCGAATAGCATCAGGATAATTACGACTAAGGCCGCTGATCATGCAATCTGCTACGCCTGTTTCTACCAGCATACAACCAAAATGATTGCGCTCTTTCATCACTTTGTAAGCTTCGTATTTATTAATCCCTTTACGGCTGCGTTTTTTGAAAAACAATTCACCAAACTCTTTCCGCATCTCTTCTGTCTCATCAGATTTTGGATCAATGATCGGCATATTATCTACATCAACAGAATTTGCCAGGGCCAATTTTTTTATTCTTACGGGATCACCTAACAGTATGGGATACCCGATCTTTTCATCAAGTACCAATTGTGCCACTTTTAAGATCTTTGCATTTTCTGCATCGGCAAAAACAACTCTTTTAGGATCACGCCTTGCTTTGTTACCAATGGCACGGCTCAACTGATTATCAAGCCCCAATCTTTTATTTAATTCAATCGTATAAGCATCCCAATCTGTAATTAATTGCCTTGATACACCACTTTCGATAGCCGCTTTGGCTACTGCTGGTGCTACGGTGGAAAGAAGCCTTGGATCAACTGGTTTTGGAATTATATAATCCGGACCGAACGTAATATTTTTTTCGTTGTATGCAAGATTTACAATATCGGGCACTGTTGTTTTTGCAAGCTCCGCCAATGCTTTTACAGCAGCCAGTTTCATTGCTTCATTGATCTGGGTAGCCCTAACGTCCAGGGCACCACGAAAAATATAAGGGAAACCCAACACATTATTTACCTGGTTAGGATAATCGCTACGGCCGGTGGCCATAATAATATCTTTACGGGCAGCAGTAGCGTCTTCGTATGTAATTTCCGGATCAGGATTTGCCATTGCAAAAACGATTGGATTTTTTGCCATCGATTTTATCATGGCGGGCGTGATAACATTTCCCACACTCAAACCCACAAAGACATCGGCATCTTTTAATGCTTTTGTAAGGTCGTATGTTTTGTATTTTGCATCAACAGTAAATGCCTGTTTCAATTCTTCAATGTCTGTACGGTCTTTGTGCAACACACCATCTTTATCAAATACAATAAAATTTTCCGGCTTGGCGCCTAAAGATGCATATAGCTTTATACAAGCCATAGCCGCAGCTCCTGCGCCGTTTATTACAAACTTTACTTTATCAATTTTTTTACGTTGTATTTCCAGTGCATTTAATAATGCTGCGGAAGAAATAATTGCAGTGCCATGCTGGTCATCATGCATTACCGGAATATTACATTGGGCTTTTAACTCCTGCTCAATATAAAAACATTCTGGTGCTTTGATATCTTCCAGATTGATGCCGCCAAAAGTTGGTTCAAGTGCCTTTACGATCTGTACAAATTTTACAGGATCGGTCTCATTTATTTCTATATCAAATACATCAATATCTGCAAACACTTTGAACAATACGCCCTTACCTTCCATGACTGGCTTACTGGCGCCGGGACCAATATTACCAAGGCCCAATACTGCGGTACCATTAGTAATAACAGCTACCAGGTTTCCTTTTGCAGTGTATTTATAAATGTCATCGGGATTTTTTGCGATCTCTTTGCAGGGCTCTGCTACTCCGGGTGAATATGCAAGTGATAAATCTCTTTGTGTTTTTGCTTCTTTGGTAGGCACTACCTCAATTTTTCCGGGACGCCCCTGGGAGTGATATTCTAATGCCTGTTGTTTTCGCAATTCTGTTGCCATAATAAAACTTTAATCAAAAAAATGTGTGCTTTTTGAGTGTGTACTACATCATTTATATTCATCAAGAAGTCCATTTTTTGACCTCACCCCAACCCCTTTCCAAAGGAGAGGGAACTGGAACGGTCAATACTTCTTATATAAACGATATTACAACAGTTAATTTCACGCTTTTTGAGAATGCAATTTACATAATTTAGAACGAGTGATTTTTTGGGGCATTTTTACTGGCTTTTTGCTTTGAAGCTCCAGGTGATTGTAAAATCAGCCACAATCTCCCCATCTTTATTTTTACCTACAGACCGTGCGGTTAAAGAAGTACTTTTTCCTGTGACGATTGCCTCTTTTACTACCTGCGCCATTCTGTAGCCATCTTCGCAAATAAAAGTTGTGAGACCAGTAGCTTTTTTTTCAAAACTACCTTCTATATTAAGTACAAGCATACTTACTGCAGGCTTTTGCCTATAAGTCTGCGCCATTGCAAGTATCCCGGTACTCATTTCTGCTGCCATACCAAGGCAGGCGAAATAGGTGCTTTTAAAAGGATTTTGACTGAACCATTTATATGGAACTGTTACTACACATTTTTCTTCGTCAACATAACATACACGAACACCCGAAAAAAAAGCACTTGGTAATTTTGCCAGGAGGTATAGCCTGAATTTAAAAGGATGCATTACCAGCTCAAGAAATTTTCGGTTCATAATATTAAATATCAGTAAATATAAATAAATAAGCCATTCTTAAAGAATGGCTTAACCTGAAATCAAATAATTTATTTATCACCCCATACATGCGGATCGAGTGCATGTGGGCTCCACATTTCTAAAAAAGACTGCACTTTATTTTTATCGTAACTGCCTTTACCATTTTCGAGGTATTCACTGTTTTGAGTGTGGATACGTTCTCCATCTCCATTTAAAATTACGAAAACAGGATAGCCAAAACGTTGTGGATAGCCGAGTTTGGAATACTCATCATGGTTTTTATTCTCTTCGCTGTAATTAAGATGATATATAACATAGCAATTGGTTATCACAGAATCTATCTGCGGATCTGCCTTGGCAAAACGGGCAAATTCTAAACACCATTTGCACCAGTTACCACCGCCCTGTATCAGTACAAACTTATGCTCCGCTTTTGCTTTTGCAACAGCTTGTGCAATATCCTTTGCAGCATCTGCATCAGGGTTGTAGAGTTTTGTTTCCTGGGCAAATAATGTTATGCTTGAAAAACTTATAAAAAAAAGGAAGGCTATTTTCTTTAGCATTTTTTATTTTTTACTTGTGCAAATATACTCTTCGTAATGGAGTAACGATGTTAAATGCTGAGCTGGTTTTACTGCTGAAATTTTACGCCCGATTGAAACGGCTACCCCGGTGAGGATTTGTGCGTATGGTTTGTGCCGGAGTAAAAGTGAAAAGCGGGACCGAAGCTGATTAAAGATGAAATGTTTGCGTACAAAAAAGGGTAACCAAAAAATTGCTTACCCTTTTTATGGTTGAGTTGAGTTGAAACTATTGTTTATCTATCTGCACAGTACATGCTACAATATTGTTTTGATCGGTGGCAGTTTTAAAATAAATACTACCATTTGGCCCGGTGCTGAAGGAAACATTTTTTATGGAATTTGCTGCAACAGCTTCGTTAAGCTTTGCACCATAATCAGCCTGTCGACTATTATTGATGGCAGTATTAATAGCATTGTAATCCAATTCTTTTTTACTTACTACCACACCCATATAATCTTTATTACCAATTGCATCAGCCTGTATGGATTCTTTGCGGGGAAAAAGGCGATAGCCTGTAATGCCGCAATATGCAGAGTGAATAGGTTTGTAAGGGAATAGCACAAAACTTTTTCCGCTGGAGTCCGGCGTAAAAATATAGATATAACACTCCAGCGCATTCTTGATCTCTACTTTAAATTTCGTACCTTTTTTTATTGGCGTAACGGTATTAAAAATATTTCCGGTACCAGCTTTTAGTGTAATGTTTTGTTTGGTATCATTATTTATCAAGCCAACGGTACATTCAAAAGCCACGTTTAATGCAGCGCCTCTTTTTTGTAATGGATCAAGGCCGTAAGCTTCACGAACATATTGCTTAAAATCACCGTAACGCACAAACGCAATTCCGTTTTGTCCCCACTCCGGCCCCCAACTGTTCATTAGTTGAAAGGCACCGCCTTCTACCCTATCATCGTAACCGATCACACACATTGCATGTCCGCCAAAACCGATCTGCTGTTGATCATCGCCGTTAGGATGCCATACTTTTTGGCCCAGCATTCCCTGCATAAAAGTTCCGCCTACCATCATACCAACTACTACCGGTGCATCTTTGGCAAGATGTTCTTTTATCGCTCTTATATTTATGCCATTTACATCATCTGTTTCGGTAAGGCGATGAAAACCGTGAATACGGTTTTGCGTCGCTTCCTGCATTAAAGTGCCATTTGCCTGGCGGCTACAATTATTTTCATCATAAGCAAAATCGGTCATTTTTACAGCGCCTTGCTGCTGCATAAACTCCATTGCCTTCTGAATGTAAGAACCCTGGCAATCATCCAAAGCAATATTGTTATAAACAAATGCCGGGCTGTAAGCTACCTCGTTAGGATTTTGCCTGGTACTCGCTGCTTCCAGAATAGTACGGGCGCCATATACACTGCTCCACGCTACGCAACTTCCCTGTCCTCCCTGGTTTAAACGGTTAGGGGCAAACGCTGCAAGAGAAACAGATTCCGGCAAAGGGTTTTTTGTATTATCATCCTCCAGGCCTTCATATACACTTGCTTTCTTTGTCTCATTAGGATCAAAATTATATCCTGTTTTAGAAAATAAATTTGAAACGGTAGAACTGATACCGCCACTATTACAGGCACTTTTCCCAAATAAAAAGTAGGCGCCTGCGGCCAGCACCAATAAAATAATAATACCCTTTTTCCCACCGCCACCACCGCCAAAAAGGCCGAGGATTAATGGAAGAAAACTAAGCAATCCCCCGCCACCAGATCCGCCGCCACGGCCTCCACCACCGCCTGAATTGTCATTGTAATCCTGTTGATCTTCCGGATCATCTACCATATGTAACGGCATAAGCTAAAAGTTTAGAATTTAAAATTAAGAAATTTAGAAACTGTTTGCGTTAATTATTTTTGATACCAGCATTAATTATTATGGCATCAGCGTTGTGTCACAATCCTTTCATCGGCATACCTTTGGGCATCATGTTTATGCAACCTGCTAAACATTCTAATGAACATCAATTGCTTTTTAGATAGTTGTGATTTTATCAATATTAAAAATAACATTATTCAAAAATATATTATTTATCCTTCTCCAGTATCTCGAAAGAGCGGCTGACGCTAACACCATTCTCATCAGTTAAAGTAATGATATGTTTGCCGGGTGTAGGATCTAATGCAAGCTGATGAAAATTTTGGGTAGTACCAACATATTGATCATCTAAGCTCCAGAATATTTTCATTCCTGTTTTTCGATGTGCGGCAGTAAAAACTGTCTTTCCTTTTTCGCCACTAATTTCTAATGGCACATAAATTTTTGCATCGGGTTGAGGATAAATGATCTCCATTTCTTTTCCGGCTTGTGCATAATCACAGCCTGGCTTGAAAGGCGGTAAAATTTTATAATCAGCATTTTTTTGTTTGTAATAATATTCCATTGCCGGCGATAAAATAAACCAGCTTTTATGTTGCATAGCAGACGGGCTTTCGCACTGAGCTGTTACCTGGTATGTACCTGTTGCATCTAAATGAATTATTTTATGATAAGGACAGAGTGGCGATCTAATTCCATTTTGCGGCATAAATAAAGTATCTACATCCGGGCAATCAATATTTGCCCGAAAACCACTTTGACGGCACACCGGCACAAAAGAAAAATTATTAGTTGGTGTTGCAAACCAGCTAACGCTGGGTAGTAAACGAAAAATATCAAACATAATTGGTGCTGCGGTTTGTACACCTACAAGTCCGGGCCTGCCTTCGCCGTCTGCATTTCCAACCCAAACTGCCACGACATTTTTTGGCGTAATGCCAATTGCCCAACCATCCCTAAAACCAAAGCTGGTACCGGTTTTCCATGCAACTTTTTGAGAAGAGGAGAATTCCTGCCACAAACCTTCTTCGCCCGGCCGCATTACTTCCTGCATGGCCTGAAAAATAAACCAGATAGAAGTAGCATCAAAAGGAACCTGTGATTTATTTATTTGTTTTGCGGCAGCATTATTCTTTATATAATTCGGTGGGTGAAAATCTGCCGGATTAGTTTTACCCTGGTTTTTTGTTTGATGATTTAATGTTCGTGCCATGCTTGCATACAAGCCAGCCATGTCCCACATGTTTACTTCGCAACCACCGAGAATAAGGCTGAGCCCATAATTATCAGCCGGGCGGTCTAAAGTCATAATACCTGACTGTTGCAGCGTTTCATAAAACCTTTGGTATTTATATTGCTGCAATAATTTTACTGCCGGAATGTTTAAGCTTTTTGCCAAAGCACGGCTTGCCGGCACGGCTCCATCATAACCAAGGTCGAAATTTTTGGGTGTGTAACTTCCAATTTGCGTGGGAATATCGGGCACAAGAGAATTAGGTAAGATTAATCCTTCACTAAGCATGGCTGCATATAACACCGGTTTCAAGGCACTGCCCGGGCTTCGTGGTGCTGCAATAACATCCACATCACTTTCCATTTCCTTTATGCCAGGCTCATTAATATTTCCTACATAAGCCAATGTATTGCCGGTTTCTACATCCAGCACCAAAGCGCAGGCATTATTGATACCATTGCCTTTTAATACATTGTGATGTTGCTGAATAATTCTGGTAACATTTTTTTGCAAAGAACCGTTTAGGGTTGTTTTTATTTTTGTGATGCCAGTTGTATTTTCTTTTTTAAAACGTTGCAGTAAATGGGGCGCAAACTGCGGTAAAGCTAAAGGTGCGCCAGGCAAAGGCTCCAGTTTTGCCAGGTCACAACTTGTTTTATTTATTTTATCTGCAGCATATAATTTATCCAGCAGCATATTTCTTTTTTGTAAAAGCCGATCCCTGTTACGTCCGGGATGTACCAGTGAAGGTGCATTTGGTAATACAGCTAATGTCGCCATTTCTCCCCAGCTTAATTTATCGGCACTACGGCCGAAATAGCGCCAGGCAGCGGCATCCAGGCCCACAACGTTACTGCCAAACGGCGCATGGCTGGCATAAAGCGCCAATATCTCTTTTTTTGAATAAGACATTTCCAGCCGAAGGGCTAAAATGCTCTCTTTTATTTTATTTATGAAACTGCGCTTATCATTTTTTTTTGAAAGGCGTATAACCTGCATTGTGAGTGTACTGCCACCTTGTACAACGCTTCCGCTTTTAATGTTTTTTAAGGTTGCCCTGCCGATTGATACCACATCAACCCCGGGATGATAAAAAAAACGATGGTCTTCAAAAGTAGTGATGCAATCAATAAATTTTTGTGGAACGTCTTTATCATAGGGGAACCGCCATTGTCCATCTGCAGCTATAGATGCATTCAATAAATTCCCATCAGCATCTTCTATAACATAACTGGTTGGCTCATTAAATAATTTTTTTGGCAGGCAAAGCCAAAACCAAATAAGCAAAGCCAATGCAATAAATAATTTTATTTTAGTGGAGGAGCGAAGGTTTTTTATTTTAGTTATTATTGACAATATTTAGATTCATTTTTTATAATCCCGAAGGGATGAAACCTTGTTAGAAAAAATAGAAGGTTTCATGCTTTAAGGATTTTTAGGTGTAAAACACAAGTAATGTTCACCAACGGTTTGCTGCACAAGTGAGTGACACAACCTGCCTACCGGCAGGCAGGCGCTGCTGCCATGATCCCGATAGCAATCGGGAACAAATGCTGGTAACAAAATCATTTACCTATTTGCTACTTCAACCCACTTTCCATTTACTCCAGCGCTTATTGTATTATCATACATTGCCTGGCAAAAAACACCCGGCAGAAAATAACGGCCAAGGTAAGACGCATTTAATTGTACATAATACGTGAGCGTTTCACCGGCATTAATATTGAAATATGTATAGACCCTGTCATCCCGAATATCCTGGTAAGTAGAGGGAGAAGATTTGAACGCACCTTCACCGCCGACCATTCTTGCATTTAATATTTCCCAGCCGCTCGCAAATATTTGTGTAAGCGCCATTTGGGAATAATACCCACGCCCACCAGGGTTTTTGATGGTAACCTTTGCAACAAAATCAGTTCCCTGGGTAAGCTTCGTTACATCCATACTTTTTCCATCCTGCGATAAATAATCAACAGTCATACTCAACACCGCAGGGTTGTTATTTACTTTTAAACTATCACCGGCCAATGGTTGTCCTTTTGTAATAATCCGCACATACAATGTATTACTGCCTTTGTTAGTTACCACAACATTGCTTCCGTTCTGATCTTTAAATGCAAGCGGTAATTCCTTTATGTAAGTAGAAGAGTTGATGTCAGTTTGTTTTCCATCAATACTTGCTGTGGAAATAATTTTAGCACCACTCGCATTTTTGCCACAGAATTTTGCAATAGCAATTAAACTGTATGCCGTTGTTTGGGTGCTGTACCAATAATCCTGCGATAATTTTGCCGCAATATCCAGCATCAGTTGCTGTGCCTGGTTACGTTTACCCAAAAGCGTTAGTGTCTCTAATACCATTGCTTCATCTCTTGTACTTGAGCCATATGTAAAGCCTGGGCTTTTTCTTTGATCAAAAGTTGTCGTAAGGCCACTGATAAGGCTTTGGGCAATACCATCTTGTCCGGCTAATTTGTAAGCTGCTGCCAAACGCCATTTGGCTTCCGGCGATAAATATTTAAATTCCTTCAACCGGTTCATGGCACCAAGCTCTGGTGCTTTTGCCAAAGCAAGTGTATATAAACGATATGATTGTGAAAGATCGCCGCCATAAAAATTAGTGGTAGATGGCACCCAGCTATTTGCTTTGCCACGCTGATAACTTTTCCATTGCTGTAGCAAATTATCACTCACCAGGTAGCCATTGCTTTGTGCTTCTAATAAAAAATGACCGGCATAGTTTGTTCCCCACTCATCACTTTCACCGCCATTTGGCCAATAACTAAAGCCGCCATCCGGCACCTGGAAATTTTGAAGTTTTGAAA
Source organism: Ferruginibacter sp. (assembly GCA_039918155.1). Lineage (GTDB taxonomy): Bacteria > Bacteroidota > Bacteroidia > Chitinophagales > Chitinophagaceae > Ferruginibacter. The sequence goes on along the minus strand of JBDSIB010000081.1, from coordinate 12,758 downwards.
TTCCTGCTCTTACATTTCTATCAACCTGCGCTTTTTGATAATCACTTAGATCTGTCAATTGATTTAATACCAACTGCGGAAAAACTGCAGAAGTCGTTTGCTCTATGCAACCATGCGGATAATCAATTAGATAATCCAACCTCTTCTGCAGATTCATAGATGGCATACTGGAAATCTCTATTGTTCCCGTGCTTGTAGCAGCAACGCCAATAGAACTTGCTGCTGTTTTCCATTGCTGGCCGGGTGCTAAAGTAATTTCACTTATGCTCGTTACTGGCGGATTGGGATTACGTATATCCAGTTCCACTTCATAGTCCGCTTTTTCTGCACCGGAAGAGGCCATTAATTTTACTTTGCCGATGCCGACATTAGGCTTTACTCTTACATCATAATAAAGCATTTTCTCACCGGGAGAAGCAAAATCCAAAGACTGCACACTTGTACCTACAACTTCTAAAAATGGATTTGCCTGCAAAGAAACATTAACCTTTTTAATATTATTTTCCATTGCAAAAACCGTAACCGGAAGTTTAATGGTTTCGCCCGGACCAAGTACACGTGGCAAAGTTGCCAACATCATTAAAGGTTTTTTAACTGCAATTGTTTTTTCTGTTGAACCATAACTTCCTTCATGTGCTGCCACTACCATTGCTCTTACTGAACCGATATAAGAGGGCAAAGTGAAACTCTGTTTTTGCGTTTGATTTTTGCTTAAATGAAAGGGGCCTAAATATTTTACTACCGGCACAAAACGATTCGCCGTTTTTTGCGTAACCGGCCCGGCATCCGCATCACCACCAATGGTTAAGATACGCTCCAGGTCGCCACCCCAGGCACCAATCACATAATCAAACAGATCAAAACTTTTTACACCAAGCGCTTCCCTGGCATAAAATGCATCATGTGGATTTGGCGTTTTAAACCTTGTAAGATCCAATAACCCTTCATCAACTATTGCTACACTATAAGTCATTTCCTTTCCGTTCTTTTCACTTACAGAAAAAGAAACATTCTGTTCAGGACGAATCGTAGCTGGAATATCAAGCACAGGATTTAGAATGGTATTTTTATCTTCCACAAAAATGGGAATAGACCCATACATCCTGATCGGCAGATCATTAATCGTTTGAGAATGCGGCTGCAAAAGACTTATAGTTGCATACACATTTGGCGACATAGTTTCATCTGCTTTGAATTTCAGCAGCGTTTGTCCCTGCGCTGTTTCCTGCCAGAAAGTTTTTATCACTTTACTGCCGTTCTCAATACTAACCAACACCCTGCCGCCTTTGCTACTTGGTATGGTTAAAGAAACATCATCACCAACATTGTATTTTTCTTTATCAGAAGTAAAAGAAAGCATAGAAGCTGCAGTCTGGTCTTCATCACCGCCACCACGGCTTTGCCAGCCGGGTTCATCGATATATAAAGTTGAGCCGGTTGTATGTCCGCTCTTCAGATCTTTTACCAAAATTAAATACCTGCCCCACTCATTTTCTGAAGTACCAAATTGCCATTTCCCTTTACCGTTAGTAAGATGAACAGTTTCTTTCTTAATTAATTTATTGTATTCATTCTGGGTAAAATTGCTGAGGTTATCGCCATTATCATCCCACCACCAACGCCATTGTATCCGATAAAATTCCACTTCTACATCTGTATTGCCGCCGACAAGATTTCCTCGACTATCAACATCCACAATCTGACTGGTATGCGTTTTACCTGATAATAAATAATCAAAAGGTTTTTCTCCTTCTGGCAATTTTATACCGACATAACTGCTGTAGGGGCTGTAAGGAAGCGTCATATTATCTATACTGAATGCACCCCCCGGCTCAAATACTTTTACCAACAGATTTGCAGTAAGCATTCCCGGGGCAGCTTCATCCACTTGGAAAGCAGGTTTTAAAGAAGCATCGCCAGCACTATCTAAAGTTCCTTCATAAATTGTTTTTTGTTGGGTAGCATATTTTGAAGTTGGGTTATCAAATTCGTAACCATCAAATTTGGGGAACGCAGTTTTTTTAGCATACAGTGATGCATCAATCTTTGCTTTCAAATTTTTTCCGGGTGCCCCGAATAACCATTTTGCATTCAGCGTTCCGGAAGCTGTACCATTTACGCCCAGCAAAGGATCTTTACCAAAATCAATATTTATTTTTAAGCGGTTAGGCATTACCGTTTCCACCTTGATATTTTTTTCAAAACTGGCGCCGCCTACTTTTACTTTTGCCAGCCAGTTGCCAGTCGGCGAAGATTGTTCTGTATTTGTTTTAAATAAATAAAAACCATCAGCAGCATTTGCCTGCACATTGTGCTTGTACAATTGGCCCGTTGGCGTGTACAAACTAAATTCCACCGGCATATCTTTCGGCAATTTATTTGCTTTATCTTCTACAATAAAATTCAGGTACATCGTATCGCCCGGCCGCCACACGCCACGTTCGCCGAAAATAAAACCTTTGATACCGTTCTTTACTTCTTCACCACTTACATCAAACCGGCTGAGGGCAAGTGAGCTTCCATCATCTAATTTTAAATAACCTCTTTCATTTCCCTTTTTAGCGATAAGCAAATAGGGCTTACGTTTCAGATCTATTTTGGCAAAGCCGTCGCCATCACTTTTTGTTGTACTGATAATGGTTTGCTGGTAATCCATGATTTCCAAGTCAACGCCGCTCATGGGTTCGGTGGTAAGAATATTACTTACGGCAATATTCATACTGTTGTCATTTCGACGCTTTGCAGTAAGCCCGATGTTACTTGCTAAAATATTCCTGGTAGCCCAGCGGTCTTTGTTATAATAAGATTTACTGGCCGGGTCATCACGCTTTTCCCAATTGTAACCGAAAGGATAATAATTATCATACCTGTCCCAGAAAGCATCATCTTCATCTACACCATTATTATTTGAATAATCGCTATAATCTTCATCCGCACTTTCGCCTTCATTTTCATCGGCGGCTTTTGCAGTGGTATCAACTGCTGTGTACAAGGAGTATTGCGGCCTGAAGCCAATAGTGATGCGGTATATAGCCCCCTGCTCCGTTTTTAAATACTTATCAATATCTAAAGAAAAATGTTGCTTTTTATGAAGGTCAAGTGTTTTATCATCATCCAGGCGGATGGTTTTTTGAACAACAGGTTTTCCCACCCGACGCAACTCATTATTACCAGCCAGATCATTTTGTTGTAAAAACTGTGGAACATTATTTTCATAAATTTTTATAATGCTGATATCTACTGCATTTAAATTAATGGCTTCAAACGGCAATACCAATCTTCCACTTGTTGGCAAAATATTTCCTTTGCCGTGTATCTTTACCGAAGGCATACGGTTCTCAAAATTGATATTTGCTGTATACCCTTTATCCAGCACTTTACCCCAGGTATCTTTTATGCCGGTATTAATATTTACGGTGTAGTTACCATCTAATTTTCCATTGCCAAAAACTTTTACTTCACTGCCGTTGATGGTATAAGAAATATCAGATTGACCGCTTATTGATATTAAGCCTGTGAGGTCCTGCCCAACAGCAATGGGATCACTGAACTGTACGGATGCATATTGCTGAGCATCTAAAACTGCCACAACATTCAATACCTTAAAATCACCAACAGCTGGAACAGGCAGCGTTTTAGCTCCATTCACGTCCATGTTCATCGGCTTGCCGTTCCAGTTTAAAAGGAGATTGCTTTCGCCTGATCCTCTTTCAATATTTTCGATTGTGTAGCCATGCGATTTTGTAACATCGTTGTGTTGCCACGTGATTTTTAATGATTTATTATTTTGAGAGGCTGTTAATAATTTTTCTATCTCAACTCCTTTTTCTATGTCAGCACTTTCTACATTTCCACTCAGCGTCATTTTATCTTTTATACCATTGTTTCGCAAACCATCATCTGTTACTTTAAAAGATGGCTTTACCGTTTTCATACTGAATTTAAAATCAGCATATTTTTCCGGCACTTTTGTTACTTTACCCAGTTTAAATTTTACGGTATATAATTTATCCGCATCCATCCAGGTATCGGGCTTAAACTCTACCGTTTTTGCATCAAGCCAATATGTTTTTCCCTTTACGGATGGTGACAGATCAAAAAGATCTTCTTTTACTTCTTCGCCAACGGCGTGAACTGTATTTGCTTCATTTGCAAGCTGGATGCGGATTGTAGAAGTTTTGGAAACTACACCAGTTGTGTAAGCATCTACATATTTACTATATGCAGGGTCTACATCTATCCAACCTTCCTTTTTATTACAGGCAGAAAAAAAAGTAATAAATAAAACGAAAGATAAGATTGCTTTAAAAAAAACAATCGTTTTTTTAGATAGGGTTGTTGAAGCAGGAATCATATTTTACAGTTGAAGTTTAAATATAATAAATTCAGCAAGAATTTACTAAGCCTTGATACTGTAAATGTGTAAACAATTTTTGATAAACGCAAATGCGTTTATCCCCTGATTGTTAAGAGATAAATAAATTAAAAAAGGATTCAGAAAAATTAATCAATAACCTGGTTGCGAAGTAAGTCTTTAAACTCATCCCTGCGCCGGATAAGTTTTGGAGTATTGTCTTTTACTAAAACTTCTGCAGGCTTCAATCGTGAATTAAAATTAGAACTCATCTCAAATCCATAAGCGCCCGCATTGAGAAAGACTAACAAGTCACCTTCTCTAACTTCGCTTATGCTGCGATCCCAGGCGAAAGTATCTGTTTCGCATATATTACCAACAACAGCATAATTTTTTTCTTCACCTCCGGGATTAGAAATATTTTTAATGGTATGCCAGGCATCATAAAACATTGGTCTTATCAAATGATTAAAACTACTGTTAACTGCTACGAAAGTAGCGGCTGGCGTTTCTTTCATAACATTTACCTTGGTAATAAAATAACCTGCATCACTCACTAAAAATTTCCCCGGCTCAAACCATATCTGCAGAGGAGTTTTTGAAGGATGGTTTGCAAAAGCCAGTTTTACTTTTTCAGCCAAGAGGCTGATGTCTGTTTCACCGTCACTTGGTTTGTACGGCACTTTAAACCCTCCTCCCAAATCAATAAATTTTAGTTCTTTAAAATGCGGAATAATTTCAAATAAAACCTCTATGCCTTTTACAAAAACATCTACATCTTTTATTTCGCTACCTGTGTGAATGTGCAAGCCCTGGATAAAAAGATCATACTTTTCAACAAGCGCTGTTATTTTATCAACCTGCTCTACCGGTATTCCGAATTTACTTTTGTCATGCCCGGTAGAGATCTTTAAATTTCCGCCAGCCATAATATTTGGCCGAAGGCGTAAACCTACCGGGTAAGTATGTCCGAACTTTTGACCGAATTTCTCAAGGTTACTAAGGCTGTCGATATTAATATGAATACCTAATTCAACTGCTTCTTCTATTTCTTCAAAATTAATCCCGTTGGAAGTATATAAAACTTTATCTGTTGCAAAACCTGCAAGCAATGCCATTCTTGCTTCATTAATGCTGCTGCAATCTACATTGGCGCCCATGGCTAAAATCTCTTTGAGGATATTAATATTAGTCAAAGCTTTGGACGCATAAAAGAACTGTACATCTGCTCCGGTAAACGCATCAGTTAGTTTTTTGTATTGTTCCTTTATTTTTTCTGCATGATAAACATAAACAGGTGTGCCGAACTGGGCGGCAATATCTTTTAACTGTTGTGCAGAAAGCTGTGTCATTGTTGATTTATATTTTTAAAATAAAAAAAGGCATTTAATAAAAATGCCTCAATAAAATATGATTAAATTTTACCTGGCTTATTCTTCTTCCGGCTTCTTATTTTCTTCTTCAACAGCATCCTGCTCTTCATTTTCAGTTACAACGTCTTCAACAGTTATTTCTTCAGCATTGATCTCTTCAAGAGGTGTTTCATCAGCATTGATCTCTTCAACGAATTCTTCAGTAGCAACAAACTCTACATTTTCCATTACAGTCGGAATTTCTTCTTCCGCTTCTTCTTCACTGCGACTTATTCCATCTTCACTTATAGCAGTTGCTTTGGCATATTCCTGCATCAGCACTTCACTAATCTTTGGCAGTTCGTCAGCACTGTTTATACCAAAGTAATCCATAAAAGATTTTGAAGTAGCATAAATAAGCGGCTTGCCTACTGCATCTTCATTTCTTCCTGAAATTATTACTAAATCTTTTTCCAGCAATTTCTGCACTGCATAATCGCAATTTACACCACGGATAGACTCTATCTCACTTTTGGTAATGGGTTGCTTATATGCAATAATAGCAAGGGTTTCCAGCGAAGCTGTAGATAATTTTTTTATGAATTTATCGCCATTAATTAAAGCAACTGTTTTATGATACTCAGGCTTCGTTAAAAATTGCCAGCCGCCACCGCTTTGTTTTAATTCAAAAGCATAAAATTCTGCAGCGTATTTTTCCCTTATACCATCAATCGCTGCTTCTACCTGATCTAGATTTGCACGGTCATCAATAAAGCCCAAAGCATTATTTACCAGCTCCGCAATTTCCATTGAAGTAAGTGGCTTATCACTTGCAAAGATCAAAGCCTCTATATGTGGTATAATCGTACTTAGTTCCATACCCCAACCCCTAAAAGGGGCTAATTGTGTTTTAGTAATAAAATTCCCTTTTCCCCTTTAGGGGTTAGGGGTTACTTATCCCTGCAATGCGGCTGCGCCACTTACTATTTCTGTAAGTTCTGTAGTAATCGCAGCTTGTCTTGCCCTGTTGTAACTTATTTTTAGTGATTTCAATAACTCATTCGCATTGTCACTTGCTTTATCCATCGCTGTCATTCGGGCACCATGCTCACTTGCATTGGCATCTAAAACTGCTTTGTATAATTGGGTATTCAATATTTTAGGCATTAGCTCAGTAATTAAAACATCCTGGCTTGGCTCAAAAATGAAATCTGCTTTTGCCTGACCTTTTACTTCGGCAACTTTACGTACCGGTAAAAAAGGCTCGGCTATAAATTGCTGTGTACCTGCATTTTTAAATTCGCTGTAAATAACTTCTACTGCATCTATTTCTTTTGCTGCAAAAGCATCCATTGCGTATTTAGCGGCAGCCTGTACTTTATCAAAACTTAAACCGGTAAAAATATCCCAATAAGCGTCTACTACTTTAAAGCCATTTTTGGTAAAATGCTCGTAGCCTTTTTTGCCGATAGGCAACACCTGCACATTTCCTTTGGCATTTTGTGCCGGATATTTTTCGTTGATTGTCAGTTTTGCTAATTTTATAAGGTTGCTATTATAACCTCCGCAAAGACCACGATCACTCGTAACTATAATAATAAGGGCTTTTTCCACCGGCCTTTCTACTGCAAGATCCATCTTCACATTTCCATCAGTGTTGCTCACAATATTACTCAACATTTCCTGCAGCTTTTGAGCATAAGGACGCATTTGCGTAATAGCATCCTGTGCACGGCGCAGTTTTGCAGCACTCACCATTTTCATTGCTTTGGTGATCTGCTGGGTACTTTGTACGCTCTTTATCCTGTTTCTAACCTCTTTTAACGCACCACTCATGATGTATTTATTTTGCTTTTAAAGATAACGGACAAAACCGGTTGTTTGCCCTTATTTTTTGGACGGCAAAGGTATGGCAAAACCATTAAATGTCAAGTACAGAAATATTTGCAGAAAACAAACTGATACACAGCTTTTTACGCATTTAAAAGAAGTTGCGTTAATCTTTTGAATATCACTGCTTAAAAATGCAAGTTATTTGTACCTTTGCCACCCTCATAATAATGGGGTGCTGACTCTGCCAATTTGACTATCTACAACAGGATAGCATCATATTTGACAAAATACAGCAACAAAACTGATTAATTTTTCAATTATATAATTTATGTTAGGAATTATTTCCAAAATTTTTGGTGGCAATAAAAGCGAAAAAGACGTAAAGCAGATTTTACCGCAGGTAGAAACAACCAAGGAATTTTTTGCAACTTATGCCTCATTAACCAACGATCAGCTACGTAATAAAACAACAGATTTTAAACAGCGTATAAAAGAACATCTTACTGAGATTGATACTGAAATAGAAAGTAAAAAAGCAGAAGCGGAAGCTTTGGCATCAACTGAAATAAGTGGCAGAGATGCTATTTACAAAGAAGTAGATGCTTTAAAGAAAGACAGGGACGCAAAGATAGAAGAGATCTTAAAGGAGATTCTACCGGAAGCTTTTGCCGTGGTAAAAGAAACCAGCCGTCGTTTTAAAGAAAATGAATCTCTGGAAAGTACTGCAACAGAATTAGACAAAGAGCTTGCAGCTAAGAAAAATAATATTACTATAGAGGGCGACAAGGCAATTTATAAAAATAGCTGGATAGCAGGTGGAACTTTAGTTACATGGAATATGGTGCATTATGATGTACAGTTGATCGGTGGTTCGGTTTTACACTCAGGCCGTATAGCAGAGATGGCTACCGGGGAAGGTAAGACGCTGGTAAGTACTTTACCTGCATACCTGAATGCATTGGCTGGCGAAGGTGTGCACATTGTAACTGTGAACGATTACCTGGCACGCAGGGATAGCGAATGGAACGGGCCGATATTTGAATGGCTTGGCCTTAAAGTAGATTGTATAGATAAACATGAGCCTAATACGGATGCCCGTCGCAATGCCTATAATGTAGATATTACTTATGGCACCAACAACGAATTTGGTTTTGATTACCTGAGAGATAATATGGTGCACACACCAGATGAAATGGTGCAACGCAAACATCATTTTGCAATGGTAGATGAGGTGGATAGTGTACTGATCGATGATGCCCGTACGCCTTTGATTATAAGCGGGCCGGTAGGCCACAGCGATAATACACAACAGTTTTTTGATCTTAAACCAAGAATTGAAAAACTGGTAGAAGCGCAGAGAAAAGCAACCAATCAATTTTTAATTGAAGCAAAGAAAAAAATAGCCGAAGGAAACGATGATCCTAAAGATGGTGGCCTTGCATTAATGCGGGCACATCGTGGTTTACCAAAGAACAGTGCACTTATTAAATTTTTAAGTGAGCCTGGTATGAGGGTAAAATTGCAGAAAACAGAAAACTATTACCTGGCAGATCAGCAAAAGCAAATGCCGGAGGTAGATAAAGAACTTTATTTTGCCATTGATGAAAAAAATAACCAGGTAGAATTAACGGATAACGGAATTACATTGATCACCCGTAGTGGTGAAGATCCTGAATTTTTTATTCTGCCTGATATTGCTATCAAATTGGGTGAAATAGAAAAAACCGATCTGGGTGCAGAAGAAAAACTTCAACGCAAAGAGAATCTTATAAACGAATATTCATTAAAAGCAGATCGTATTCATACTGCTCAGCAGCTATTAAAAGCATATACTCTTTTTGAAAAAGATGTGGAGTATGTAATTATAGAAGATGCTGTAAAAATTGTAGATGAGCAAACAGGCCGTATCATGGAAGGCCGTCGTTACTCTGATGGCTTGCACCAGGCACTTGAAGCAAAAGAAAATGTGAAGATCGAAGCATCTACTCAAACCTATGCTACTGTTACGTTACAGAACTACTTCCGTATGTACCATAAGTTGGCGGGTATGACGGGTACAGCCGAAACAGAAGCGGCAGAACTTTGGGATATTTATAAATTAGATGTTGTAAGCATTCCTACTAATGTGCCGGTTATACGCAAAGATGACCAGGACATGGTTTACAAAACCAAGCGTGAAAAGTATAAAGCAGTAATTGATGAAGTAGAACAAAACCGCCAGGCAGGAAGACCTTCTTTGGTTGGTACAACTTCGGTAGAGGTAAGTGAATTACTTAGCCGTATGCTGAAGCAAAAAAATATTCCGCATAATGTACTGAACGCAAAACAACATAGTAAAGAAGCACAGGTGGTAGCGGAAGCAGGTTACGCCGGAGCTGTTACTATTGCAACAAACATGGCTGGTCGTGGTACCGATATTAAACTTGGCCCAGGTGTAAAAGAAGCCGGTGGACTTTCCATTCTTGGTACAGAACGTCATGAAAGTCGTCGTGTGGATAGGCAGTTGCGTGGTCGTGCCGGTCGCCAGGGAGATCCTGGAGCTTCAAGTTTTTATGTGGCATTGGAAGATGATCTGATGCGTATGTTTGGTAGCGAAAGAATTGCTGGCCTGATGGATCGTATGGGATACAAAGAAGGAGAAGTGATCCAACACAGCATGATCACAAAAAGTATTGAAAGAGCACAGAAAAAAGTAGAAGAAAATAACTTCGGTACCAGGAAGAGATTACTGGAATATGATGATGTAATGAACAAGCAGAGAAATGTGGTTTACAGTAAACGTCATCATGCTTTGTTTGGAGAAAGATTAGCACTTGATCTGGATAATGCATTTTATTCTGTAGCCGATGGACTGGTTTATTCTTTTAAAGAATCCAACGATTTAGAAGGTTTTAAACTTGCAGTCATTTTACATTTCGGCATTGATACCGATATTACTGCAGAAGATCTGGACCAGCAGGATGTAACTACGCTGGCTGATAGATTGTATGCACAGGCTAATGAGCGTTACAATGCAAAAAAAGCAGCGTTGGCGCAGCAAACAATGCCAATCATTACCAACATCAGAAAAGAACAGGGCAAACATATTGAGAACGTAGCGGTGCCTTTTACAGATGGTAAAAAATCTATACAGGCATTAGCAAACCTTGATAAATATTTTGAATCAAATGGCGCTGAGCTTGGCAATTCATTAGAGCGTAGTATTACACTTGCTCTTATTGATGATGCATGGAAAGAACATCTTAGAGCAATGGATGATCTTCGCCAGAGTGTGCAGACAGCGGGTTATGAGCAAAAAGATCCGTTGGTAATCTATAAAATTGAAGCGTACAATGCCTTCAAACAAATGGATGACCAGGTGAATAAGGATATTGTAAGTTTTCTTTGCCATGCAGCTATACCGATGGAACAATCTAATAGCGGACAGATAAAAGAAGGGCGTGAGAAGAAAACAGATATGAGTAAAATGAACGCCAACAAAAGTGAGATAGATGCCGCCGGTAGCGATTATGCAGCAAATGAAAATGATTATTACGATCCATCACCAGCTGTAAAACAGGAACCGATAAGAGTAGAACCAAAGATTGGCCGTAATGATCCTTGCCCTTGTGGAAGTGGAAAAAAATACAAACAGTGCCACGGAAAGGAAGCGTAAAAAAAAATAAATTCTAAATACTAAAATGCATCCTCTTAACCGGATGCATTTTATTTAAAAATATTTTGTTACGGGCAGCATACCAATGGTCAACATCGTTGTGTCACTCACTTGTACATTTTGTTCTTTTTTCAACAAGGTGCGATCTCTAAAATAATTATTCAACTTTTTTAAATAATATAATGAACAGCAAAGCTTTTCTTTTTGATATGAATGGAACCATGATTGATGACATGCAGTTTCATGCAGATGTATGGCACGACATTTTAACCAACGACCTGAAAGTAGACCTCACACCGGAGCAAACAAAAAGCCATATGTATGGTAAAAATGAAGAGTTGTTTGAGCGTGTTTTTGATAAAGGAAGATTTACCGATGAAGAGATCAGTAATATCTCGATAGAAAAAGAAAGAAGATACCAGCAAACTTATAAGCCGCACCTTAAACTAATAGACGGGCTTGATGAATTTTTAGAAAAAGCCAAACAAAATAAAATTGCTATGGCAATCGGCACTGCTGCAATTCCATTCAATGTAAATTTTATGCTGGAAAATCTTCCTGTAAAAAAATATTTTGACGCAGTAGTTACTGCTGATGATGTAGCTACCAGCAAACCAAATCCGGAAGTTTTTATAAAATGTGCCGATGAATTAAAGATAGCTTACAAAGATTGTATCGTATTTGAAGATTCGCCAAAAGGAATAGAGGCCGCCTTAAATGCCGGCATGAAGGCCGTTGTAATATTAAGTTATCATGAGCAGCATGAGTTTAATCATCTTGATAATATTGTATTATTTGTAAAAGATTATACGGATGCCCGGCTAAATATTTTATTCTAAAAAATGGCTTCTGCATTTTTAAATACAGAAGCCGTGTAAGCAAATCTGAACAGTAATTGCTATGATCAGAATTTAAAAGTAAGCCCCCCGTTTAAAATATATTTTCCATAGCCAGCCTCTGCATAAAATGCAGCATTTTTAGAAAGTTTAAATTCTGCACCTAACCCTACCTGGTAGGCAAGGTCTGGCAGATCAAGATTCTGCATATTTATTTTTGCCCCGGTTGCATCTGTAAATTCCTGCTTCCAACTATTTACACCAATGGATGTGCGGATATAAGGTTCTACTTTTCCACCAGATGTTAAATAGCTTTTCAGGTTAAGCATAAAAGCCCAGTTGTCCAGCTTCGCATTAAAATCAGGCGTAGTGCCGTTATTTGAATAATTGTAATACGGTGCACTTACCAGGCCATGAGAAACAGTAGCACCAATACTGAGATTGCGGCTAAAGCGATAATCAATAGAACCTGTTATAGGTCCCGTTTGTGAAAAATTGCCCCTGTTTGCATTACTATATTCAGGTAAATAATTTTTATCAAGATTAGGGTATCCGTAACCGATAGAAAGATTTACGGTCGGCTGAAAATAGGGAAGCGGCCGTCGCATATTAGATGGTACCGGACGCACCATTCGTCTTGGGCGGTAATAACGGCCACCTGGCCGTACCATAATTGATTGACTTTCTGCCACAGTTGAAAACAACAAACCTGCTATTAATACAATAGA
>JBDSIB010000080.1:0-4629 GCA_039918155.1 Ferruginibacter sp. | reverse complement strand
TTTTTAAATGAAGAATTGGTGCAGTACATTTTTTCGCTTCCTTCAAAATATAAAATAAATGAGGGACATACAAAGTGGCTGCTCCGCAAAGTAATGGATACGCATATTGATAAGTCTATTGTGTGGAGATCAGAAAAAATAGGATTTGAGCCTCCGCAAAAAAAATGGATGCAGGATGCAATTTTTATGGATTATTTACATGAAGCCAAAAAGAAACTGGTAAATGATAAAATTTTAAAGCCTTCTGTACTTAAGAAAAAAATACTTGCTGTAAATGCCAATGAAGCGCATAATAATGACTGGCGGTATTTATGTGCAGCACAACTTTTAAATAAATAATCTATCCTAGTTGCCTGTTTTCTAAGTATTTTTGCTACTCAATTTTTTTATACAATGAGTACAAATTCGCAAAAGCCCGCAACTAAATATATACATGCCGGCACAGTCCCAGACCCAAGTACAGGCGCTATAATGACGCCTATTTATCAAACTTCTACTTATGTGCAGGAAGCGCCGGGTGTAAACAAAGGCTATGAATATGCCCGCAGTCAAAACCCTACCCGTAAGGCTTTGGAAGATGCATTGGCAATTATTGAAAATGGAAAATTCGGACTTGCTTTCAGCAGTGGCGTTGCTGCTACAGATGCAGTAATAAAACTATTAAATCCCGGTGATGAAGTAATTGCTGCAAATGATATGTATGGCGGCACTTACCGGCTTTTTACAAAAATATTTGCAAAGTACGGTATCAAATTTATTTATGTAGATACTACTAATCCTGAAAATGTAAAAGCAGCAGTAACTGCTAATACAAAACTTATCTGGATAGAAACCCCGACAAATCCGTTAATGAATATTACGGATATTCACGCCATTTCAAAAATAGCAAGAGAAGCAAAAGCAATCCTTTGTGTTGATAATACTTTTGCATCTCCCTATCTTCAAAATCCTTTGGATCTTGGTGCAGACATCGTAATGCATTCTTCTACAAAATATTTAGGTGGACATAGTGATGTAATACAAGGAGCATTAATAATGAATGATGCATCTCTGCGGGAACAATTATATTTTATTCAGAAAAGCTGTGGCGCTGTTCCGGGTCCAATGGATTGTTTCCTGGTGCTGAGAGGAATTAAAACTTTGCATGTGCGTATGAAGCAACATAACGAGAACGGTTATATGATAGCTCATTTTTTACGCAAGCATCCAAATGTAGATAAAGTTTATTGGTGTGGTTTTGCAGATCATCCAAATCATGATATTGCCAAAATACAAATGCGTGGCTTTGGCGGTATGATGAGCTTTACTTTAAAAGATGATAGTATAGAAGCTGCAACAAAAGTTTTAACTTCTACTAAATTGTTTGCATTGGCTGAAAGCCTTGGCGGTGTTGAATCTCTGATAAATCATCCGGCAAGCATGACGCATGCAAGCATACCACGTGAAGAACGTATTAAAAATGGTTTGTCTGACGGATTGATAAGATTAAGCGTTGGTATTGAAGATGCTGATGATCTTATTGAAGATCTGAAACAGGCTATTGGATAAATATAAAAGCATGAATATTTTTATAGAAATAATCGGCTGGATCGGTGCTGTGCTTATTGTTGGTGCTTACTCCCTGAATATTTATGGTGTTTGGAAAACAAACTCTTTAAAATACATAACCGCCAATCTTTTTGGCGGTTTCTTTTTTGTGATAAACACTTTTGTACATAAGGCATTTCCTTCTATGATCGTAAATATCATCTGGGTATTTATTGCCTTATTTGCATTACTGAAAAAGAATAAATAATCTTAGGGAAATATAATGATCGCTAACAATACTTGCATACCCGCTGTTGTTAATATTGTCACTGATTTTTGTTGAAAAATATTCTGTTGCTGAATGGCTGGGTGATGGAAGCGGCAGCCCGAGGAACGAGGGCTACAGCGGACAGCGCCAACTACTGCTGATTGTTGTATGCTGCTGCCAGCCCCAAATTTTTTAATGACATTTAAAATAGTCAAATGGCTCTTTACAATCGAGGCACTGATACAATGCTTTGCATGCAGTAGACCCGAACTGGCTGAGTAATTTTGTATTGATGGAATGACATTGCGGGCATTCGATATTTTCTTCTCCCTTATTTGAATATTGTGGCGGAGCTATTCCATAGGCTTTTAATTTTCGTTTACCCGTTTCCGTCATCCAATCTGTTGTCCACGCAGGTGAAAGTATAGAGGTGATCTTTATCTTTTTATATCCATGCTCCAGTAATTTTAACCTGATATCTATACTAATAGCATCCATTGCCGGACAGCCGGAATAAGTAGGTGTGATAACGACCTCTGTTTCGTCGCCGGTTATTTTTACTTCCCGTACAATGCCAAGATCTAATATAGAAAGGACGGGTACTTCAGGATCGCAGACCTCTTCTAAAATGGATAATATTTTTTCTTTTTCAGACATTGATTTACCATTCTGCATTTGGATAAGTGCGTTGTAAGTGCTGCATTTCTGCCAAAATATACCCTAAGTATTCTGTGTGGTTTCCGGTTTTTCCGCCGGTATGCATAAAAACATTTTCCGGAATTGACAAAGTCGCTTCTGTAAAAACTGTTTCAATTTTTGTCTGCCAATTCTTTTTTAGAACTTCATAATCAATTGAGAACACTTCTTTTTCGAAATTGGCAGGTATAAAAAATTCGCCGGTGTATTGCCATAATGCTTTTATGGCTTTCTCCATTCTTGTATGGCTTTCTTCAGTACCATCGCCTAATCTTATCACCCATTCGCTGCTCCATTTTACATGGTAAGTAATTTCCTTTAAAGATTTTTCTGCAATAGCTGCTAATTGTTCATCACCACTTTTATGTAACTGCTCATATAACCCGTACTGGTAAACGCTGAAGAAAAATTGACGTAAGATTGTTTGTGCCCAATCACCATTTGGCAATTCTGTTATCAGTAAATTTTTAAATTCCCTTTCTGTGCGGAGATATGCGAGGGAGTCTTCGGAAGCCTCACCCCCCTCCCTCTCCAAAGGAAAGGGAGCATGGGCAGCATTTATTAATTTAGCAGCATATTGATAAAAATTCCTTGATTGTCCTAACAAGTCAAGAGAAATATTTGTAATGGCTATATCCTGCTCCAGTATTGGGCCGTGTGCACACCACTCGCTATTTCGTTGTGCAATTATAAGCGTAGTATCTGCAAGGTGTAACGTATAGTTGATCAGTTGATTCATTTATTGGAATTCAATTTTATATTTTGGGCTAAAGCCCGACTTTTATAAACTCATTTTGCCCCGCCTTTAAAGGCATGATATCTAATCACATGTGCTTTGTCTCATCCGGCAATTCATAAAAGCCAGGATGACGATACACTTTATCTGCTGCCGGTTCATAAAAACTTTCTGCATCATCAGGATTACTTGCATGAATATTTTTACTTTCTACAACCCAGATGCTGACACCCTCCTGGCGACGGGTGTAAACATCCCGGGCATTTTCAATGGCCATAGCTGCATCTGCTGCATGCAGACTTCCGGCGTGCTTATGATCTAACCCTTGTTTACTGCGGATAAAAACTTCCCAAAGCGGCCATGCCAAGCCCCCTCCGCCTCCGCCAGCTGGCGGAGGAACTTGGGAAGTCTTCATTTCGTTTCCACCTGAATACTCTTCGGGAATATCTCCGTAATAAAATTTCCTGATCTGTATTTTCATAAAATTATTATGTGGTTTAATATTTTAAGCTGCATTTAAAGCCCCTTTAGGGGTTTGGGGTTTCTTCTTTTCTGCATAAGCCATTGCAGCTTCTCTTACCCATGCACCTTCTTCATGTGCTTTGCGACGGGCATTCAAACGTTGCTCATTGCATGGGCCATTGCCTTTTACTACATTCCAGAATTCATCCCAGTTAATTTCACCAAAATCATAATGTTTTCTTTGCTCATTATATTTTAATGCAGCATCAGGTAAATGCATGCCCAGTAATTTTATCTGCTCTGCTATCATATCCACGAACTGCTGGCGTAATTCATCATTCGTCTTTCTTTTGATCTTCCATTTCATACTTTGATCACTGTTGGTGCTCTCACTGTCTTTCGGGCCAAACATCATAAGGCTGGGCCACCACCAACGGTTAATCGCATCCTGGCACATGGCTTTCTGCTCCGGTGTACCTTTGCTTAAAACAAGTAAAGTTTCAAATCCCTGGCGTTGATGAAAACTTTCTTCTTTACATATGCGTACCATGGCCCTTGCATACGGACCATAAGAAGTACGGCACAACATCACCTGGTTAAGAATTGCAGCTCCATCTACCAGCCACCCTACAGCACCCATATCCGCCCAGGTAAGAGTAGGATAATTAAAAATCGATGAATATTTTGCTTTCCCGCTATTCAGATCTGTAATCATCTGTTCGCGACTTGTGCCAAGTGTTTCAGCAGCAGAATAGAGGTATAATCCATGGCCTGCTTCGTCCTGCACTTTAGCGATCAATATTGCTTTTCTTTTTAATGAAGGTGCACGGCTGATCCAGTTGCCTTCGGGTAACATACCGACTATTTCACTATGAGCATGCTGGCTTATCTGCCGCACATTGGTTTTACGGTATGCATCGGGCATCCAGTCTTTAGGTTC
>JBDSIB010000079.1:0-6234 GCA_039918155.1 Ferruginibacter sp. | reverse complement strand
GTCAATTCCTCTTTCATCGGAGTTACTATTTCTTCTGGATACATTGTTTTTAAATTTAAAAGATTTGAATTGCAAAATTACAATGTTCTAATGAAATACAAATCGAAATTTCTCGATGCTTTATTTTGAATAAATAGACTTTATGTCACTTATAAATAATTATTTTGCCATAATGGCTTACTGGTTTATAGTTTTTGTAACCATTTGACTTAAATAAACTGCTGGAACACAATTTGAACGCATTCTTTTGAAAATAATTAATCAAACAAAAAAAATTATAACCATGTTAGTAAAAGTAAACAACGGATTTTCAAAATCAATCGATGGAATGATGAAAGACCTATTCAATGAATTTCCATCTGCAGTAAGCAAAACTTTCAGAGAAGATGTATTGCATTTTCCACCGGTAAACATTGTAGATAAAGATGCAGCATTTGTAATTGAAATGGCAGCACCAGGCTTCCAAAAAGCTGATTTCAATGTGAAATTAGAGGACAATATTCTTACCATTAGTACTGAGAAGAAAGAGACTGCTTATGAAACCACAGAAAAAATAGTACGCCAGGAGTTTAGCAAAAAATCCTTTAAACGCAGTTTCACAATTGATGAAAAGATTGACACTGAAAACATAAATGCTAAATACGAAAATGGAATTTTAAAACTGGAACTTCCTAAAAAAGAATTAGCAAAAGCTGGATCTAAAGAAATTAATATTCAATAAGAATATTATAAAATACATACAGTTGATTACCTTAATTGATTGAAGGTAAGGCCTCCCCACTCTTGCGGAGGCTTTTTTATTTTTATTTGTATAATTTTGCCCTTTAAAAAATCAAACCACATAACAGGTAATGAAGAAACTCAGCCTTGTCTTTATATTTACTGCAATTACAATCGGTGCTTTTTGCCAGGTAAAACAAGATTCTATTCCTGTAGTTATTGATACTATACCACTGAGAATAAAAAATCTAAATCCTTATTTTACCATCCAGGTTGATTCTGCCTTACGCTATCAGTTGATGATCAACAAAGACGTTTCGAAATATTATTTCTTTTTAAAGAATTCTCCAGTTGGGCTAAAGATCAATAAAGACAATGGGTTACTAAGTATAAAAGTTGACAAATCTTATTTTCTTTCCGGCAGACTAAAATATGATTATGATTACAAAGTAAATTTGAGCGTTCAAAATCTTGATAACCCTTTAGACAAAGTTGATACATCTTTCACCATACTATTTTATAGTACTGAAATTATACCCAGCAAAGTAAAACCTACTGTTACCAACAGCCTTATTATAGAAGAAGGTGACACGGTAAGTTTTAAAATACAGTGCGACAATGGAAGCTTCCCTATTGAGGATATTACTTACATCAGCAACTACCCTATTAAATCTTCCACACCTGTAGCAAAATGTGGAGATGATTTTACCTGGTATGCGCCTTTTGATTTTGTAAAACCTGGTGATAAGGATAAGCAACGAAAAATTAATTTATACTTTATTGGTACTAATAAATTTCACACTTCTGATACAGCCCGTATAGAAATTACGGTAAAAGAAAATATTAATTATCCTCAGCAGGTTATGGAGTTTCAAAATCTTCAAAAAGATACCCGCAACTATATTATACAGCTTAAAAGTAGTTTTAGAATTGTTGACAGGAAAATAAAAAAGACAAAAGGCACCCGTACAGGTTTTGATCTTGCTTCTGCTTCTACAGCGTTAGGCGGAACAATTTTTTCTTCATTGCCTAATACAAGTCAGCAATCAACAGGCAAAATATTACCTAGCGTAGGCGTAGCATTGGTTCCTGTAAAAGAAGCTACCGCACCTAACAGCAGTTACGAACAAAACACGGCAACACTTATACGAAGCAGTATAAAAAGGTTGGAATATCTTTTAACTGAAAATACCCTGGTTGGCGACAGAGATCCTGATATCATCACCAAAACAAATAAAATAAAGGATGAACTCAAGCAAACCCAGATTCAGCTGATAGATATACCCATTGCCGACGCTAAACCGGACGAAAAAGAAGTGGATGAATATTTCAATAATCCAAAAGTGAATAAGAAGTACAGGATGAAAAAGAAATAGCTAATCACATTTCTATGTATTTTCTACTCTTTACACACTTTCAAGTATGAAAATTACCAGCAGTAATATCAATACCATCGTTTATTAAAAAAACCGTATAACATTTGGTAGGATTTTTGACTAAAGAATACAATGAAAAATCAAAAATATTTATTATTACTTCCTGTGCTGTTTTTATTTTTACTAAACAGCTGTGCTAAAAAAACTTACCCGGTTACCAATGAAACGGAAGTAAAAAGCACTGCTCCCATATCTTCAGATGATTATAAAAAAGAACAGGCGAAAAAGGGAACTGCTAATCTTCCAAAAGTGATTGTAGTAAATGACAGCGCAGCAAAAAAAACAGCTACTGGAAAATATTACTATGACCTCAACGGATACCGTTATTGGAAAAACACCAAAGATGGCAAGTACTATTTAAACGGGATCTTTACAAAGAAAAATTAATAAAAGAAATTATCAGGTATAAAAAAAGCCCGCTGAAATTTTCAGCGGGCTTTTTATTTTTCAATTTATTTATAGCCGAGTATTTTCAGCATACTCTGTGCTGTTTGTTCTTTAGCATGTACCCAATCAACCAGTTTACCATTTTTATCATACCCGATAATTATATGTTTTGGAGAAGGTATCATACAATGTTTTATCCCGCCATATCCGCTTATCTGATCCTGGTATGCGCCGGTATGAAAAAATCCTACATACAAAGGTTCGCCCTCACCAAGCTTTGGCAAAAACACTTCATTGATGTGCTCTTCTGAATCGTAATAATCATGGCTGTCACAAGTTATGCCACCCAGCACCACACGCTGGTATTCATTGTCCCATTTATTAATGGGCAGCATCAGAAATTTTTCACCTATGCCCCAGGTATCGGGCAATGTGGTTATGAACGATGAATCGATCATATACCAGGTCTCTTTATCATTCTGTCTTTTCTCGCCTATTACGCTGTAAATATGTGCCATGCTTTCACCTACGGTATAGCTTCCGAACTCCGTAAAAATATTCGGCATTGGTACCTTATTCCTATTGCAGGCTACTTTAATGTTACGTACAATTTCATTTATCATAAACTGGTAATCATACTCAAAAGCCAGCGAATGTTTTATGGGGAAACCACCGCCAATATTTATGGAGTCAAGCTCAGGACATATCTTCTTCAACTGGCAATAAAGATTGATCACTTTATTTAATTCACTCCAGTAATAAATATCATCTTTAATTCCCTTATTTAAAAAGATATGCAGCATTTTCAGTTGAAACCTGTGCTCATTACCTTCTATTTTATCTACGTAAAATTCCAGTATGTCTTTGGCACGTATACCTAACCGTGAGGTATAAAAAGGAAAGTTAGGTTCTTCTTCTGCTGCTACTCGTATTCCTAAATTAAAAGGAACTTTTACAGATTTTACGTAAGCTCGTAACTCTTCCACATTATCCAGTACCGGTACCACATTCTTAAAACCGCTGTTTAGCAAGCCGGCGATACGTTGCGTATAAGGTTTTTGCTTATAGCCGTTGCAGATGATAAAGATGTCTTTATTAATTTTCTTCCTGGCGTATAATTTTTTTATGATATCAATATCATAAGCGTAGGAAGTTTCCAAATGTATTTCGTTCTTCAGTGCCTCTTCTACTATAAATGAGAAGTGAGAACTTTTTGTACAGTAACAATAATTGTATTTGCCTGTGTACTTGTGTTTTTTAAAAGCATTGGCAAACATTGTTTTTGCTTTATTTATCTGCTTACCAATTTTTGGCAGGTAAGAAAGCTTTAAAGGCGTGCCATATTTATCAATCAATGCTTTTACATCCACACCGTTATATTGCAGGTAGTCCGAGACCAGTTTATAATCTTCCTGGGGGAAGTTGAAAGTTTGATCTACCAGGTCATGGTAAGTATTGTTCATCCCTATATCAGCAATATTCCGCATCAGCGTAAAAAATTAATGGTTAGAAAATTAAAAAAAGAAAGCAAAGATATAATTTAACAATAGAACTAAAGTAAAAATCCGCCCTGGCATAACCGGGGCGGATCAAATTTTATAATAAATATTTCTTATTTAACTGACTCAATTAATTTCTTAAATGTTTCAGGCTCATTCATTGCAAGATCAGCCAATACCTTACGGTTAAGGTCAATTTTTTTCTCACTTAATTTGTGAATGAATTCGCTGTAAGTAATACCTTCTGCTCTTACGGCTGCATTAATACGGGCAATCCATAAAGTGCGGTACTCTCTTTTCTTTAATTTACGGCCAACGTAGCTATACGTTAAACCTTTTTCCATTACGTTCTTCGCAACGGTATATACATTTTTACGCTTACCATAATATCCTTTGGCAGCTTTTAAAATTCTTTTTCTGCGTGCCCTGCTGGCTACTGCATTTACTGAACGTGGCATATTCTAATTTTTTTAAAGTTGTTGTATTTAATTACTTTTTCTTTTCAGGAAAAACTGATCGGCTTATTTCAAACCTAATAAACGTCTTACAAAGTGCATATTGCTGTCCGCAACAACACCATCTTTACGCATAGCACGCTTGCGCTTGGTAGATTTTTTTGTAAGAATGTGACGTTTGAAAGCTTTTTGAAAAGTAATTTTACCTGTACCGGTAACTTTAAAGCGCTTTTTTGCGCTACTGTTGGTTTTAACCTTTGGCATTACATAACTAATTAATGTTACTCCCTGCTGGCGCTTCCGCTCTGGCGGAAAACTTATGGAGCCTTGTGGGAAATGTTCCAAAACAAATTTTTATTTCGGGTCGCAAAAGTAGGTAAATAACTGGAGAAATAGGCATTTTTTGATAATTTTTTCTCCATAATGCTTTGAAAACAGGTTGAAGGGAAGAATTGGAACGCAAACTTCATATCTGCCTCAGCATTTGCCCCGCTATTCACTACAGGTCCGGCACAGATCCTCACCGGCCCTTCCTTTGCTATCGGGCGTAACAATTCAGCAATAGTTCATTAATGAACATTTATAATTCGAACATTCTTTTACAGGTATAAGAACTTAAAAGCCGACAGTATTAATATTACTGTCGGCTTCCTACATTTTTATAGCTGCCTAGTTGTTTTTCTGTGGAATGATCTTCGACTTCGGCAAATCCATTTTCTTTTTCCCAGTGTACAATTGTGCATTTACTTTTGCAGGATTACCACGGTATGCCCAGGTAATGTTTCCAATATATTTATTAAAAACATTACCAAGATCCTTTACTGTTACATTTTTAATATCATCATTTAAAGTGAGGCTTCTTTTCCAGTTATTATGCAATACTTCATTGGCCACCAACGATCCTGCCTGCGCATCATTGGTTTCCTGCTTGTAAAAAAATGATGTCAGGTAAGTTGTTTTCATATCACGCAATTCATCTTCCCTAAAGCCATCCTTTTTAATTTTATCAATAAGGCCGTTGGTAACTGCAATATATTTATCAGGCTCTGTGGTCGAAACCGAAATATTTGCGGATGGCGATGCGCCACCATCAAACCAGGTAGCTGGCGCATAAGACAGGCCATTCTTACTTCTAACTTCCAGAAAATTGCGGTCATAAAATATCCGCATTGCAAGGCTGAATGCATTGTAATCTGCAGTTCCCGGCTCCGGTGCACTTGTAATTCCTTGTATATAATTGGTAGCAAGATCGCTTTTCTCTTCTTTGAAAGTATTTTGTTTTGGGCTGTACATTTCCTTCTTTAAAATAAATGGTTTGCCCTGCGGAATACCGGAAAGCAACGTTGATACCATTTTTATTATTTCATCTTTTTCTATCTCCCCTACAATCACTATTGCCATTCTCGATCTTGTAAATATTGAGTTATAATAAGCCTTGGCTTCAGAAGCAGTAATTGGGACTAAACTTTTTTCTGTTCCCTCCGGGCTTTTTTCATAATCTCTTCCTTTAAATGCATTTTCCTTTGCCAGTTTGTAGATAGCATAATCCGGCTGCGATGCCTGCGCCCTTAAACTATTTACAGCATCTTGCTTTATCCTTGCAAACTCTTTATCATCAAATTGTGGTGTTTTAATAGCAGCTACGTATAAAGGCCACGCTACATCCAGGTCGCTTTTTATACAATCGAGACTTACGGTAGCATAATCCATTCCTGTGTTTCCATATACATATGCGCT
>JBDSIB010000078.1:0-15261 GCA_039918155.1 Ferruginibacter sp. | reverse complement strand
CCCATCAAAGTAAAACCCTTACTGTATAAAGTAGCCTGAACAATACATTTCTTCATTTGGGCAGGCATTTTTTCAGAAAGATCCCATTCGCCCACTGTTTCAAAACTTAGTTCACCACCCAGGCATTTTTTATAGAACTGCATGGCTTCCCGGCAATTGCCATTGAAGGTTAAATAAGAATAAATAGCTACCACTTTTTTTAATTGAACACTGATTAAAATTAATTATCACCGCAACTGTTATTTAGTTTGCGCACAATTGAACATCCAGCGAATACCAAATCTATCCAGGCAACAACCCCAATAAGCGCCCCAGAACTGGTCTTCCAGCGGCCTTATATCAGTGCCGCCTTCAGATAATTGCTTAAATAAACTTTCTGTCTCTTCCCTTGTATCCGGCTCAAGATTGACAGTGGTATTATTACCGATGACAATTTTATGTCCCATAGATTCCAGCATATCAGTTCCCATTATTTGCGTGCCACCCAAAATAGGTAAGCATACATGCATTACTTTGTTTAATTCGCTTTCCGGAAATGGCGGCATACCAAGATTGTCAGGAATATCTTTATTGTACATTATGGGGCCAACAAATTCTGTCCCAAAAACGGACTGGTAAAAATTAAAAGCTTCTTCCGTGTTGCCTTGAAAATTAAGATAGATGGACACTTTTGACATAATTATAAATTTTAATTGTGTTGAATCAATTTTGACAACCTGCCTACCGGCAGGCAGGTACAAAGATGCGGTCACTATTTTTTTTATTCGGGTGGCAGATATGCCAGTTTAGTGGGTTGATTACGTCAAACGATTCCCCTATCTTTATTTCATGAAAAAAATATCTATCCTGGTTCCGGAATCTTCAGTAATGCAGGCCATAGCAGATCCACAGTATTTGTTTACTGCAGTGAACCAGTTTTTACTTTCGGCTGGCAAAGCCCCGCTGTTTGAAGTTGAATTGGTAGGCGCAAAAAAAGAAGTAAAATTAAATGGAGGATTGTTCTCTGTGCATACAGACAGGCAATTGAAAGACGTGAAGAAAACAGACCTGGTTTTTATTCCGGCATTGTTTGGTGATATGACAACTGCAATTGCAAAAAATAAACAGCTTATCCCCTGGATAAAAGAACAATATAATAAAGGAGCAGAAGTAGCATCGTTATGTGTGGGTGCTTTTTTACTGGCATCTACCGGCTTGCTCAATGGAAAAAAATGTTCTACGCATTGGGGATTTCAGAATGAATTCAGCGAAATGTTTCCTGAAGTAGAAGTGGTAGAAGGCAGTATCGTTACCGAAGAAAAAAGAATTTACTCCAGTGGCGGTGCAAACTCTTACTGGAATTTACTTTTATACCTGGTAGAAAAATATACCGACAGGGAAACAGCCATTCTTGCTTCTAAATATTTTGCCATAGATATAGACAGAGATAGCCAGGCTGCTTTCGCAATGTTCAAAGGACAGAAAGGCCACAACGATAAAGAGATATTAAAAGCACAGCAGTTTATTGAAAAAAATATTCAGGAACGTATTACCATTGATGAGCTGGCGGAACTAACGGCAATGAGTAGAAGAAGTTTTGAACGCCGTTTTAAATTGGCTACCGGAAATTCAGTATTAGAGTATATTCAAAGAATAAAAATAGAAGCGGCCAAACGCCAGTTTGAAACCAGCCGCAAAAATATAAATGAAGTGATGTATGATGTGGGCTATACTGATACAAAAGCCTTCAGGGATCTGTTTAAGAAAATAACAGGGCTGACACCGATAGCATATAGAAATAAATACAACAAGATGGCGATGGCGTAGTGATCTTTTTTTTAGTCATCAAAAAACCCCACAACCCTGGGCAATTGTTCCGCAAGATTACCTGTGACTTTATGATGGCCAGAATGCGGCTGGAATCAGGAACCAACCGAAGTAAAAAAAGAGATATAATGCGTAACTTGGCTTACCCTAGATAAGGCAACAACCGACTAACATCGCCATCGACAACAAATTATACAACAACATTTAAAAAGTATTGCTGTACTGGCAATTAAATAATTTGAGTTTCAAGAAACCTTAATTATTGGTTATGCTATTTCAAGATACATTTTAGGTTCTGTTATATTGCCTTGTTTCAATGACTAAAATAAAGGTGCAAACCCTCACCGGCCCATGCTGCCGGCAAAAAGAAATCGGGGCAGATTTTTTTAATTTAACAAGGATCTCATTATTTAAAATAAATTATCTTTTTTTAACTCCAAGAAGCCTAAATTTCCAATTCTCTTCAACTTTGGATTATAAATTTGAACTATTCATTAATCAAAAATATTAAAATTGCAATTATGAAAAAGATCTTAGGATTAACAGCAATACTATTTACTTTAAGCAGTACAACATTCGCACAGAAAAATGAAGGACATGAAAAAGTAAAAATTCCTTCCGTTGTTAAAAATGCGAATATGCAAAAATACCCGGAATCAAAAACACACCACATTACCTGGGAAAAAGAAAAAGGTAATTATGAAGCGAACTGGGGTGGCAAAGATGGTGAGGCAAATTCTGTAACATATACTCCCGCCGGTGTATTTATAGAAATTGTAAAAGAAATTCCGATAAGCCAGCTTCCCGCTGCTGCAAATACTTATATAAAAGCGCATTACAAAAAAGCTAAGTTTGGTGATGTGGGAAAAGTATTAGATGCCCAGGGAAAAACCTGGTATGAAGTAGAGATAAACCGCAAAGATGTTATTTTTGATGAGAACGGAAATTTCGTAAAAGAAGAAAAATAAACAACTCATCAAAGAGATATTAAAGCTACCCTACTCTAAAGGGGTAGCTTTTTTAATTGGTATAATTTTATCCCGGTAAAAACAGCCGTGGTTGAAACTTTGGCAGTGATGAGGGTGCAAAGTAGATTGTGTAAACAGTTCTAAATTCGCCATTATTTTGAGTCTGTATTATTTCTGCTGACGGCAAAGGCATTGGCCGCTGAACAACTATCTTATGCTGAATATGAAATACCGGCTCATACCTACAATACATATTATAATTTTCCGCAAGTTTCATTGCCGCTATAAATAATGCTAGTGGGCATTGTAAAAAAGACACTGAAATTCCGATAAATTACAATCCGAACAAAACTCCCTTCTTATTGAACCGGTATACAAATAACGCATCTCATATGAAAAACGGCTTATCTTATATCTTTTGAGTATCCAAAAATATTTTTTGAATAAAGACACATATTTATTGTTTATCAATAAATATTTATTATGTTTGTGATATCAATTAAAATTCATCAAACATGTCAAAAGCAAACAACTTCGTATTTCGGGCCTTATATATTGTGGCTTGGCTCATCTTTGTCGGCCTGTCCATTGAAACCGGAGGCTTATTAGTAAATTTCTTTTTCAGTCTGTATAGACCTGAATTTGTCCAAAATCTTTACCAAAAGTTGGACTTAACTGAAATGTATAAAGACAGTAGATTAGCTTTTTTCGGTATCTATAGTTTTATTCTAACCATATCCATTTTAAAAGCCTGCCTGTTTTACACAGTCATCAGGCTAATGCACAAAATGAATTTATCAAAACCATTTGACAGCTTTGTTGCAAAACAAATTTCTCAAATTAGTTATTTCACTCTTTCAATTGGAGTGTTAAGTTACATTGCCAGAGAGTTAGCTAAAAGTCTAATGCATTACGGTTTTGTCACCGACGGCTTAAACCAATTTTGGGCAGACAGTCAAGCTTTTATTTTAATGGGAGCTGTAATGTATATCATTGCGACTATTTTCAGAAAAGGAGTAGATATCCAAAACGAAAACGATTTAACTGTATAAGCCATGGCAATCATTGTAAATTTAGACGTAATGATGGCAAAGCGGAAGATGTCACTGAATGAACTTTCTGAAAAAGTTGGGCTGACTTTATCAAACCTTTCTATTTTAAAGACAGGAAAAGCAAAGGCAATTAGATTTAGTACATTGGAGACAATTTGTAAGGTATTGGATTGCCAGCCAGGAGACATTTTAGAATATGTTAATGAAGGGCAAAAAACAACGATCCGCTAATATTAGTATTCTTGTCCCGCCTACCGGAATTGGCCGTGGTTAGTGCGGCTACCAACCACTAAGTGAAACATATGTAGAATAATTGATCCGGTAGTTTTTTTGTAAAACATTTTGGCGCTCAGCCGCATACAACAATCAACAGTTGTTCGTGCTGCTACAGGCTCCGCTTTGCTACGGCCCTGCTTCGCATGGCTACCCTTCGCATCACGCCGCTCTTCAGCAGTATATCTTTTATCAGCAAAAGCGGAAAGTCTTAAAGTGGGTGGATGTTCTTTCTAAATCAATTTTATTTTCTCTTTTTTTTCTTACCGGTCGGTGTTGACTCCTACCGGAATTCTCACAATCGCCTTGGTTGGTGCGGACACCAACCACTAAGTGAAGCTTATCGGCATTCCAATTGATATTATTATCGTCCACCTCAAAAAATGTAATGAATTTTTTTTGGGAAGTAACGCAGTAATGGCGCTTTACCTACACCTGAAACTCCTGTAATAAATATTACTTTATTTAAAGTCATCATTATAATGATATATATCTGCTATAAAAAAGGTTGTGTGACTGTTACCAGGATGGATAATATCAACATTCATTTTTATCTACCTTATTCCACAATAGGCTGCAAAGCAACTATTTTTATGTAAAATTTCTACCTGGCTAAAACCAACTCTTTTCATTAATTCCAGTTGAAAATTTAATGACCTTGGTGAGTCTTCTTTTGCTACATAGTCCAACACTTTTTTTCTATATTCTTTACCACCTGTCTTTTCTAAATAATCGCCATAGCGACCCCACATATAGTCATTTAATAAGGTTGTGTCTTGCGTAATAATGTCAGAGATCATTAAACAACCACCATGGCTTAAAATTTTAAACAATTTGGTAAAAACAAATTCCCAATCTTTTTCATCTCTCAAATGATGTAACACCGCTCCTGCTAAAATAATATCAAAACTATTTTCGGCCAATTCAATATCTCTAATATCTCCCTGTATAATTTCAACTTTACTTTTTGTTTCATTGCTTACCCGTTGAAAAGCCCTGTCCAGCATCGGTTTGCTTAAATCAATTAAAGTGCAATTCAGGTTTGGTAATTTTGACAACATTTTCAAAGTGTAATTTCCTGCACCACAACCAATGTCCAACATATTAACTGCCTGGGGTTTTATTATTTTAGCGGCACCGGTTATAAGTTCCAATGTGATCTCAGCATCAATTGTAGATACTTGCCCGGTGTCAAGATTAGAAAACCTTTCTACATCATTGTCGAACCGCTCTTTAATTTCTGCTGTTGTAGATTTATTCATAAAAGTTTAATTGTTAGCTGGCGAATTTGTTACTGTTGATCACATATTGCAATGTAAGATTTTGATATTGGATACGCATTTAAGACAATACCAATCAACAATATCATTTACAGCACAACTACCTGTCCCGTATAAACGCTGTTCGCCACTTCTACCCCATTGACGGAAATGATCACGAGCCAGGTTTCAACCGTTTTACCATTTAGTTGATGTGCATCCAGAATAAGACTACCGTCTTTTCTTGTCGCAGCTCCATCACTATACATTGTACAATTCAATTCCAGGCAATATACTACAGCAATGCATTTGTCGGTTGGCTTTGCCTGTCCTGTTCCGGAATTATCAATCCACTGAAAACCAACCTGGCCATTATCCCCCACTGCCACTACCGGCACTGCAGCATTGGGCAGATCGCCCCTGCTTACCAGGGCCAAACTATAATCGATAAATAAAGCCGGGTAGGCACCGGCAATGCAATTTTTTAAATTGTAAGAGATAGCTGCATTGGTCCCTGTTTTTCCAACGGCAAAGTTGATAAAGGTTTTCTCTAGCAGGGCTTTCATACTATATACAAATGGGGATACCATTCCTACCCTGGCCCGCTGTTCCAGTTGCTTTGGGCTGGGTTTCTTTTTAGATACTTGTCCCCTACTTTTCATATACTTTATCTCACGCCAGTTTGAGTAGATCACTGTTCCTACAGCCCCGGATATGCCGGCATTATCTGTAACTTTTCCCATAGCATTCATTTTTTAATTAAACCGATCAGCGGCTTTGTGCTTTGCTGATTTTTTATTTCCATTTATAAACATAAAAAAGGGAATTGAAATGAAAGTCAGTATTTCTACTGATAGGGTATAAATAATTTAAAAAATGGTATTTCTCCCTATATATTTCAGCGTTTTCCACATAGAGATCACCCGTGACTCTCAGCACTCTCCGAGGGTTCAGCTAAGGGTGATGTTAGGGTCAGCTTAGGGTCAGCTATAGGGTAAACCTAACCCTAACCTTTATTTGTTATATAGTTGTCTTTTAGTTGAACCATAGATGATGTATGTCTACCTGCTATTGAACCGGAAAGAATTGATTGACAACAGGAATTTTTACCTGTTACCCAACAAACCGCAACAACAGTGTAAAAATTAATTAAATTTGATGATGGGCTTCATTCAAAAACTAATGTGTTCCATCTTATTTACAACCATCACTTCTGTAAATGCACAGGTAAATACAAAAGACACCCTAAAGACGCAGATCATTCTTTTAGGTACGGGAACGCCTAACCCCAATGTGTCTGCAGCCGGTCAAGGCACAGCAGTTATTTACGGAAAAAGATTTTTTCTTTTTGATGCCGGTCCGGGTATTGAGCGAAGCATAAGAGCAGCCGATCTTTCTGTAAAAGGCCCCGAAGCAACCTTTATTACACATTTACACAGCGATCATACTTTAGGTTACCCTGATCTGATATTAACCTCCTGGGTAATGCAAAGAAGATGTCCTCTTGAAGTGTTCGGCCCCAAAGGATTAAAGAGAATGACTGATCTTTTACTGGAAGCTTATTCAGAAGATATTCATATAAGGATAACCGGGCTTGAAAAAGAATTGCCGGAAAACTTAAAAGTGAATGTTCATGAGATCAATCCAGGCGTGGTATATGACAGTGCCGGAGTGAAAGTGACCGCTATTTCGGTGTTACATGGCAACTGGCCGATAGCGTATGGCTACAGAATAGATACGCCGGATCGTTCCATTGTTATTTCTGGTGATACCCGCCCCTGCGATTCATTAGTTGCAGCATCGCAAAATGTAGATGTGTTGATACATGAAGTGTATGCAATGGCAGTTTACCAACCGGAAAAAAGACCTGGTGGAGAATCCTGGCCGAAATACCTTGATGCCTTTCATACCTCCACTATTCAACTGGGGCAGATAGCAGCAAAAATAAAACCAAAAGTATTAGTGGTGGATCATATTTTAAGAGGGGGCGTTTCAGATGAAACCCTGATAAGTGAAATAAGAAAAGGAGGTTATACCGGTAAAGTGATCGTGGGAAAAGATGGGGAAGTGTTTTAATTCATATTATGTTTACATCCTTAGATTTTATTATCCTTTCTAAAGAGACTTTATTAAAATGCTACTAATTTCTACTACTGCTTTTTTAGGATCTTTTAATGAATAAAACTTACACCGCTATTATAAGCCTGCCATCTTTAGGCTTATAAATAAATGACGGCAATGCAACATGAATATCTCTGTTTTCTATTTTGCATTCCTTATCAGTGATAATAAAAAATGCTTTCTACAATTCGTTTCGGTATTCGTGGGCCACAGGTAATTCTTTATTTTTTAGTAACACCTTTTCTTTATCGAACTCTGGTACTTTATCCAGTGCTATAGATGGAAGATATTATATCGCTTTACTAAAAGTTTGTGTTTGTATATCTTTCTTAAAAAGGTATGGATCAAGCGCAGCACAAATATTCCTGATAAATAACCTGCCGGTTTCAGTTACCGTTACTATATCATCTTGTACTTCCACCAACTCATCAGCCTGCAGTGATATCAGTTTCTCTAAAATATTATCTTCAAACGCAGCAGCATGTAAATTTCTATGTAAGCTTGTTTTATTAAGACACATCAGTTCATGAATAGTTTGTTGTACTGCCAGGTCATATTCATCTAAAATATGTCCATTCACCAGCGGTAAAATACCATCCTCTATCTGTGTTTCATAATCTTCTACTATTTTTTCATTTTGTGCAAACGCATTTTGTGCAGCACTAATGGAGGATGCGCCTAATCCAATGATCAATTTAGATTGGGTTGTAGTATAGCCCATAAAATTCCGGTTCAACTTACCCTCTTCTGCAGCTACAAATAAAAGGTCATTTGCCAGGGCAAAATGATCCATGCCGATGCTCTTAAATCCAGCCTCTTTTAAAAGATATCTTCCTCTCTCATAAATCTACCATTTTAAAGCAGCGGGCGGTAAGTCACTCTCTGCATACCTGCGCTGCGCCTTACTTTTCCAGGGTACATGCGCATAAGAATAAAATGCGATGCGATCCGGCTTTAACTGTTTTATTAATCCAATGGTATGCTCTACACTATCAATTGTCTGGTGAGGCAGTCCATAAATAAGATCAACGTTTATACTTTTAAATCCATACTTTCTTGCCCATACAAATACCTGCTTTGTTTACTCAGTATTCATATATGTTGCGGCACCATTAATTATTTTCTTAATGATCAAAGACCGTTTGGTACCCCACAACGATGGCAAAGATGATTGCGAAGAATCCCTGCGCCAGTAAGTAACAACTTTAAAAAACTCCCCTGAGTACGAAAGTTTGATAGCCTTTAAAAAAGATAAATGATTGTGCATAAATATTAAATATTTTGCTAATAATTTAATATTACATACTATATCTTTATAATATAATACTTGCTCTCTTTTTAAACCACCTGGAGATTTTAATTCGTTTTTATTTATTTACTAAATTTTAAACTTAAAAAAATGAGCGTTTTATTACAAAAAAATGGCATCCTGAAAACAGGCCTTCTGTCATTTGCAGTTATTATTTTATCTATCTTTTTTTCGGGCTGTATAAAAGACGGCCATAATCCGGTGTTCACATTAAGTACAGTTGCCTCGGGCCTTGTAAACCCGATGGGCATAGAGACTGACAACCATGGGAATATTTGGGTGACAGAAACCGGTACGGCGCACAACGATGCAAAAGTAGTAGTGATTAAACCAAATGGTCAGAAGTACTATGCGATCATAAATCTATCTTCCATCATCAACGAAAATTCAGGTGAAGTGCAGGGTGCCGGCCATTTACTTTTAGATAACGGTATTCTCTACGTGCTGTCAGGGACTTACATGTACAAAGCAAACATAGGGAACTTCAAACCGGGAGACACGCCTATCAATGCATCTTCATTGCCATTTGAAGACATAGGAAGTTTTGTACTCTCCTACCCTTGGGTAAACAATGCCCACGATACACATCCTTATAATCTCCTTAAAGGGCCTGACGGTGATATTTACATCGCAGATGCAGGTGCCAACGCTATAATCCATCGCAAAAGTGAAGGGCACTATTCTGTGCTTGCCGAGATACCCGGCTTCGCAAATCCTACGCCCGTTGGTCCACCGAATGTGCAAGCTGTGCCGACAGGTCTTATTTTCGATGGCAATAATTTTTTAGTTTCTACACTTACAGGTTTCCCTTTTATTACCGGGCGTGCTATTGTTTATAAAGTTTCAATGTCGGGTAACGTATCGGTTTACCAATCGGGCTTTACTACACTTGTTGATATTGCTGATGGAAATTTTTACGGTCATGTTCTATTACATTATGGCGCCTTTGGCCCAACAGGTTTTGTTGCAAACACCGGTTCGCTGATGTTCGTTAATGGTTCTGCTTCCACTACTTTAACCAGCACGCTAAACATGCCAGTAGGCATTAAGCAGGTAAACAATCAGACATGGTATATAACGAGTATGGGTGATGGTACAGTTTTGAAAGCGAGCTACCACTAAGAGTCAGAGAAAAATATATAAGCCGGTGCAATGCCGGCTTTTTTTATGGATATCATCGTTGCTTAAAACATACCTGCGTTACCATACCCAACTGAAAACACTTTATTTCTTTTCCCAAAACCTATACCCTATAGTAGCTATAAATTGCCTTGGATTAATGGGTGTAATGCTGTAGTTATCATGTACCAGGTAATTAAGTGTATTGAAAATATTGGAAACCTTACACAGCAGGGAGGATTTTTTAATACTGTATCCCACAGAAATATCAGTAGTTGTAAAACCGGTTAATGGCAGCAGCCTGCTTCCAATTTGTTTTTGCCCGATGGTATTATTGTAGCCCCCCAAACGATCTCCTGTATAGAATACAGATGCACCCAATTTGAGACCTTGCAAACGGCTATTTGTAAAGCTGTAAAAGCCTGTTAGGTTTGCAGTATGTCGGGGATTTATCACAACCTGTTCTCCCTGGATATTAGAACCTTTGGCGCCGGATGTTTTGGTAAAACGCATGTTGTTATACCCATAGCCGGCAATTAAATAAATATTTTTTGATAAGGTTCCATTTATATCTACTTCCAATCCATCACTGGTTGTTTGTCCCTTTAACTCTTTTACGGTAGCATCAGCATTCAATGTACTATCAACTCTGAATTCAGCCTGCTGAGCGAGGTTATTATTAATGATCCGGTAAATGCTGAGATTAACGGAAAGCTTTTCTTTAAAAAAATTGTTTTTAATACCCAATTCATACTGATCAATAATAGATGGTTTTAAAAGCTGGCCATAAATATCTGTACCAGTATTAATGGTAAAATTATTGGAGTAACTGGCAAACAAAGAAGTTGTTTTTACCGGTTGGTATACCACAGCAAGCTTTGGAGAGAATGCGGTATTAACTGCTGTTGCCGCTGCTCCCTTGCTTTGGGTTTGTGTAATTGTATTGTAAATATTTGTTTGTATTGTTTGCTGGTAGCTCCACCTTACCCCTGCCATCACTTTAATTTTTTTTGTAAGGCTTACAAAGTCCTGTACATATATGCCTGCCCTGTTGCTGGGTGCTTTGGTAGTTGCAGTGTCAGCCGCATTGGGTATATCATTCCGGCGAACATATAAGCTGGGGTCAAGAATATTTATTTTGTCGTAGGTAGTTACAATATTTCCATTGCTGGTTATTTTAAAAGCGTCTGTTTGGGTAACTACTCTTGTAAGATCTGCTCCTGCTAATACCTGGTAATTTATATTTCCTGTCGCAAATTTTCCATTCAGGTTTAGCTGGCTTGTGTAATCATTTTCTATGCTGTGTGCCCTGGCAAGCGTACGGTTCCAGTCACCGGTTTTGCTAACAACATTTGGTAAGCCTGCACCATAAGAATCCACATCTGTTTTTTGTAAAGAGCCTGCTAAATTTATCTGCCAGGCTTCATTCAGTTTATGCACTACATTAAAAGAGCCTGAACTTTGTTTTACATTATTATAAGCCCACAATACATTTTGAAACCGGGAGATCGGTATTGTTGTAGGCAAAATGCGGCCGCTGTCTAAAGTACCAATACCAAAGTCGGGAGTCAATTTTGCATCCAGGTGATCTGCCTGTACTAATAACGTAGTTTTTTTACCGAATTTGTATAACAGTGAGGGGTTAACATACGTCCGCTTCGTTTTTACAATGTCTCTAAAACTTTTATCATTCTCATAAGTGCCGACCACTCTGAAAGCAAGATTTTTTGTTATAGGGCCATACACATCTACAATGGGTTTGTATTGCTGATTACTACCCAGCTGCATTTTAATCTCCCCACCATATTCAAACTTTGGCTTTTTAGTGATAAGGTTTACAATCAAGCCGCCGGATACATTGCCGTACAGCATGGCAGAACTGCCTTTCATTACTTCAACAGATTCTAAAGTAGCAGCTTCGGGCATACCGGCAATATTGCTTACCAAACCATTTTTTAAAATGCTGCCTGCAGCACCGGTAATACCAATGCTGTATCCCCGTGCGGTGTATGTTTCATTTACACCCAGCCTTGTTTGCGTAAGCGATACGCCGCTTACGTTTTTAATGATATCACCAACCCTCGTAGCCTGCTGGTCATTAATAACGGTATTGCTAACAGACCCCACCGTTTGCGGCAGATCAAAATTCCTGATCGCAGATTTGGCTGATGAAAGCATCCGGTTGTTTTGACTTTTATAACTGTTGACGATTACTTCTTCAAGCTTTTGAGCAGTTTCAGATAAAGTAATATTCAATTCCGTAGTCTCATTTGCTATAACAGTTAAATTTCTTTCTTCGGTTTTTAACCCTACAAAAGATAATACCAGGATATATTTTCCTGTGCCTATTTTGTTCAGCATAAATTTCCCTTCATTACCGGATACAGTGAGCGCCTCATTATTTTTTAAAGTAATAGTTGCACCTGAAACGGCTTTCCCGTCGCTGGTTAATACCTGGCCTTGTATATTACCGGTCTGAGCTTTTGCCAATGTATGTAAAATAAATA
This sequence comes from Ferruginibacter sp., assembly GCA_039918155.1. Classification (GTDB taxonomy): domain Bacteria; phylum Bacteroidota; class Bacteroidia; order Chitinophagales; family Chitinophagaceae; genus Ferruginibacter. The sequence goes on along the minus strand of JBDSIB010000078.1, from coordinate 2,847 downwards.
TGCAGAAAAATAATACAATACTTTTTTTAATAAACAGGTTAGTTGAGTTCAAATTCATCTTATTTTTTTTTTAAATTATAAACTGAACGCAAAGAAAATTAAATAGATATTTTGTACGCCTCCGAATCGGGAAAACGATTTATAATATGCGGAAAACTATATGGGGAGTATTCCCTGGCGTTATTAGCATGTTTTAGTCAACTTTCTTTTAACCTGTTAAATTGTTTATTTTTATAGCCTGTATCATCAGCATATTTTATGGCTTTAAATAAGGTAATATTTCTTATGGGAGTTTCAGGTGTTGGTAAAAGCACGATTGCTGCGTCACTTTCAAAAAAACTTTCTATTCCCTTTTTTGATGGGGACGATTTTCATTCTAAAGAGAATATTTTAAAAATGTCCCGTGGAGTTCCTTTAACTGATGAGGATAGAAATGATTGGCTGCATACATTGAATAACCTTGCAAAAAAACAGGCAGAAACAAATGACTGTATTATTGTTTGCTCTGCATTAAAACAAAAATACCGAACTATTTTAAGCGATGGTTTAGAAGCTAATATAGCATGGGTATTACTTTCCGGAGAATATAATTTGATCATTGACAGGATGAAGCATAGATCAAATCATTTTATGCCTTCAGCCTTATTGAGATCTCAACTTTCTATTTTAGAAATACCAACAAATGCACTGATTGTTGATATAAACTTACCACCATCTATCATTGTGGAAAAAATTGCAGCATATGTTTTTGAGGAACCTTCACAGAACGTCTCCTGATTTCTATCGCTTTCGGCAAGTATTATTGTACGCTAATTTACTTCGGCGGAGTCCTTCATTAATTATAGAGTTTCGCTGTAGAGGCGTAGGTATAAAAAGATCCGTCATGCAAAAGCTGACGGATCTCTCTGTACAATGATTCTTTAATTTTTATCGGGAGTAGTTGCTCTCGAAATTTTATTCTGTGTAACGGCACTTTGCTTGATCTTTAAATTATTTGCTCTACCGGCAGGGCAATAATAATCAATTGCATCCTGAGCTTCATTATAAGTAAGATCGTATTCTACTACATCTCCCAGCGTAACAATATCTGCAGTATAATTGTAGAAATTCCTGTTGCCATAATTTCCAAAATCTCCATAAATAACATCCGATTCATAGGTTCTTAATCCATCAAGGTTTTGAATAACCGTATATCCATAATTTGTTTCTACTACATAAAATCCACAGTAGTTATTACTATATACAACATTGCCTCTCTCTTGAGAAAGCCAGTGCGAATTATCATTATATATTCTCTCCTTTACACAACTGGTAAATAAAACTGCTACTAAAGCAGCTAAAATTGAATAAGTAAAAAATTTTGTCATGACTAATATTTTGTGATCAATAATTACACTACTGAGATGGCAAAAGGCTTGCTAAGTTTCCTTACAACTTGTTAAAATAAAAAGATTTATTGGGGTGGGATGTCGCAACGAGTTGTAGTTGTGTTATTTTTCGTCACCACCGGTCTTACTTACAAAAGTAAAATGTTCGGCGCCTGGTTTTCACATCAAGGCACACCGTCTTCACGTACTAACCGCAATGCGGCAAACTCTTTTTTTTGAACGAAAGATTTCGGATTGTACAATATTCCTCACTGGGTTTAAATGGTAGTTTGTATAAGGTCTAACTGTTATTTTACAGTGTTATATACAAATCAAATTTTTATAATTTTAAATTACTTGTGTTATGAAAAAAAAATTTATGCTCCTTCTCGGAGTATTGTGTTCCATTTGTTTTTACGCTTGCCAAAAGAGTATTAACGAGTTAAAGCCTGCAGTATCCGATGAAAATGTATTGAGTGAATCTGCAGCTGATCAAATCGGATTCAGCGCCGCTATGAGAGGCAATCATCCGCCTGTAAACCTTACAAACGGCCCTCTGCAACCAATTGATTATGATCTTGGAGCTGGTGCTTTTACCGAAGGCCCTGCTGTTGACAAAAACGGCAATGTATTTTTTACAGATCAACCCCACGATAAAATTTACAAATGGGACGCCAACACAGGTAATGTAAAATTATTCTTAACAGGCACCGGCCGTTCTAACGGGATGGGTTTTGATGAGGATGGCAATCTTATTTCCTGTGCCGATATGCATGGAGAAATATGGAAAATTCGTCCGAACGGAAAGCATACCGTCATTGCAAAAGATTACCATGGTAAATTATTAAACGGCCCAAACGATATTTGGATAAATCATAAAACCGGTGGTATGTATATTACCGATCCGATATTTCCGAGAGATTATTGGGATGCATCTGATCCCCGCAAACAACCCTGGGAACCTACACATTCAGAACAGGCAGCAACTGGTAAAGGTGGCCATGTTTATTACCTGGCTCCCGGCTGTCGTGAACTGGTAAGAGTAACTACAATGGAAGGCTGGAACGCTGACTCATGGCCAAACGGCGTTGTTGGAACTCCTGATGGAAAAAAACTTTATGTAAATCAATGGTCTTACAATGGCACAGGTGGCATTTGGGTTTTTGATATTAAACATGATGGTACACTTTCTAAAATAAAACCCTTTGTTACCGGTCTTGATTTTTGTGATGGTATGTCGATGGATGAATATGGAAATGTGTATGTAAGCACTAACCTGGGTGTAAAGGTATATAACCCTAAAGGCGAAAACATTGAAACAATTGCAGTTACCGGTGGAGCGGCTAACAATGTATTTGCCGGAAGAAATGAAAAAACCTTTTTCATGACAGGCGGGGGCTCCGGAAAATTATTCACACAAAAAATGAATGTAAAAGGCGTAGAAAAATTTGACAATGATCATAATCATTGGAATGGTCAT
>JBDSIB010000077.1:0-46455 GCA_039918155.1 Ferruginibacter sp. | reverse complement strand
TCAACTACATTATTAAAAAATACAGATAAAGAGTTTAATGGCTTTACAATAACAGCATCATAAATCTGGTCTACATACCATTTATTTTCAAACAGCTTACCAATACCCGTAGACGCAGTTTCAGTTTTCTCGTATTTGCTAAACTTATTCCATGCGTACACAATACCAATTAAGGCCAGCAATACGGATGTTCCCATTAAAATATATTCGGTATTATGATTTAGTTCATGCTGCAAGTGGTGTGCTTCAACATAAGCATTTGTTTGAGCAAATACAGGTGCTAAGAATTGACCCAACATATGACCGTTATGCATAAATACTTCGGGGATACCAACCCAACCGCCTGCAAATGCAAGTATTGCCAATATAATTAAAGGAAAAGTGATTGCAGCCGGACTTTCGTGCAAATGATGTTCCTGATCATGCGTACCACGGAATTTACCAAGGAACGTCATAGCGTATAGACGGAACATATAAAAAGCAGTTAAACCCGCCGTTAGTGCACCGATTACCCAGTATACAGGATTTTTTGCGAAGGCAGCAGCAAGTATTTCATCTTTAGAAAAGAAACCTGAGAATGGCGGTATTCCTGAGTTTGCAATACAGGCTATTAAAAAAGTAATGTGTGTAATGCTCATATATTTTTTAAGCCCGCCCATATTACGCATGTCCTGCTCTCCGCTCATTGCATGTATCACACTACCTGCACCCAGGAATAATAAAGCTTTGAAAAAAGCATGTGTCATCACATGAAAAACAGCACCGGTATATGCACCTACACCAAGTCCTAAAAACATATATCCTAACTGGCTTACGGTTGAGTAAGCCAATACTTTTTTAATATCATTTTGTTTTAAAGCAATGGTAGCAGCTAATACCGCAGTTGCCAAACCAATAATGCCCACAACGCATTGCGTAACCGGCGCCATGGTATATAAAATATTACTTCGTGCAATCATGTAAATACCTGCGGTAACCATTGTTGCAGCATGTATCAAGGCACTGACTGGTGTTGGGCCAGCCATCGCATCAGGCAACCAGGTGTACAATGGTATTTGTGCACTTTTTCCGGTAGCACCTACAAAAAGCAAAAGAGTAATTCCGGTAATATCTGGTATAGAAAGTTTAGCAAGATTTACTGCAGAAAAAACTTCGTTGTAATTGATAGTTCCAATTTTTGCAAGCAACCAAAAAAGCGCCAATAAGAATGCAAGGTCACCAATGCGGTTCATTACAAAAGCTTTTTTTGCTGCTTTGGTATAATCATTATTCTTGTACCAATAACCGATCAACAGGTAAGAGCAAAGCCCTACGCCTTCCCAACCAATAAACATTATTAAATAGTTGCCGCCCATTACAAGCAGCAGCATTGAAAAAACAAACAGATTGAGGAAAGAAAAATATTTTGCGAAATCTTTTGCAGGCTCTTCCTTCATGTAGGAAGTAGAATAAATATGAATCAAAAAACCTATGCCTGTTATTATTAATAAGAATAAAGACGATAATTGGTCTATCTTAAAATCAAAACCAACTTGTAATTCTGCGATATTTATGAAGTTAAAATAATGAGCATCGTAAATATTGCCACTCTTTACAGAAAAAAATACATACAAGCTCAGCACAAAAGAAATTAAAATTGTAGTGCTTCCGATTAGGCCTGATATTTTTTTAGAAATCACATTTCTTCCCAATCCATTAATTAAAAATCCAATTAACGGAATTAAAGGAATCCAATAAACTATTTTCTGTAATACATTCTCCATATAAGTCAGAAGTCAAAATACAAAAGCATTGTCTGCGCCTGTGTTTTGTTTTTAGTTTTTAAGCCTGTTTAAAAAATTCACATCTATAGAATGTGTATTACGATACATCATTACAATAATAGCCAGGCCAACACTTACTTCTGCCGCTGCTACTATCATAATAAAAAATACAAAGATCTGTGCATCACTTGCAAATGTGAGCGATGCTTTTGCTGCCGGGCTTGCAGAATGCATTTTGGAAAATGCAACCAACAAAAGATTCACTGCATTCAGCATCAACTCCACACACATAAAAACAATGATGGCATTTCTACGAACCAGTACGCCAATAACACCAATGGTGAAAAGGGTAAGCGACAATACTATATATGCTGAAATATCCATAATTTATAATTTTGCATAAATCCCTATACCCATGGTATTTGATGCCGGTGCAACTGAAAAAATATCTTTTATTTTATCTTTTATTTTTTGTTTTACAATGCCATTAAAAATATCAACGGCTTTATAAGAAGCTCCTTTGGTTAAAAATTTTACGGCCAGGCCGGAAACAATACTGGTGATACCCCCAGTTAATGCTCCCTGGTAATCTTTTTTAGTTGCTGCTTTATCTGCTGCCTTAATTACAGCGTATACTGAAACTGCTGTACCTACATAAGAAGCTATTTTATAAATTGTTCTGCCTGTTTTGAAAGTATTGAACAGCTTCGTAGCCTGGTCATTTTTTTTAAGCCCTATAACTTCTGCTACTTTAAATATTTTTTCGATAGGCTGATTTGCCAGCGAAAACTTTGGTGCAAAGCCTTTTTTTACATTTAATATTTTACCAAAAATATTACTGGAGGTCAGATTGTTCAGGTCTATCTGGGCAGATGCATTTATTGCAGTAAGACTTACAACAAAGCATAAAAAAACGATTTTTTTCATTTGTATATTTTACTGAATAAATTAATCTTTCTTTCCAATAATTACGGCACCAATCATTGCACTCAAAAACAACACACTACTTATTTCAAAAGGCAATACATAATTTTCAAATAATGTTTTACCCAATTTATTAATTAAGCCTGCATCCCCTATTTTCATCATAACAGGCTGGTGCAGATTAGCCGTCATTACAGCAGACAATAAAACCAATAATAATGATCCACCGGAAACAATACCTATAAGATACATTCTGTAATTTTTTGCCGGTTCAGTTTCCGCATTCAGGTTCATGAGCATTACTACAAAAAGAAATAATACCATTATTGCACCTGCATATACTATAATATTTACAATAGCTAAAAACTGGGCATTCAACAGTACGTAATGACCGGATATAGCAAAGAATACAACAATGAGCCAAAGAATACTATGCACCGGGTTCTTACTAAGCAGCATCATCAATGCACTGCCTACTGCCATCACAGATAATAAAATAAATAAAAGGGTTGAAAGGTTCATTCTCTATGATTAATCTAATTAGCTGTTTTATTTTTTGCCCTGTTTCCCAATGCTTTTTTATATGCTTCAGGATCTTCTTTAGGATTTGGTATCAATAAATCTTTCTTATTATAGATAAATTGTTTGCGCTGATAGTCTGCAGGTGTAAAAGTTTCACTTAAATAAATAGCATCTTTCGGACAGGCTTCTTCACACAATCCGCAGAAAATACAGCGAAGCATATTTATTTCATATTTAGCTGCATATTTTTCTTCTCTATACAAATGTTCTTCTCCTGGTTGTCTTTCTGCTGCTTCCATGGTAATAGCTTCAGCCGGACAAGCGACAGCACATAAACCACACGCAGTACAGTTTTCACGCCCTTCCTCATCCCTGTTTAAAATTTGCAAACCACGAAATACCGGACTGAAAGGACGCTTCTGTTCGGGATAATTAATGGTAGGAGTCTTTTTGAAAATATGGCTGAACGTGATGAACATGCCTTTTAAGATAGCCGGGATATACAAACGCTCCCAAAAACTCATTGGCTTGCGTGATACTTCTTTTACTCTGTTGGTTAATGCCTGCATATTATTAAAAGGTTTGCAAAAATAATGTTTTTAAAATCTGTATCTATTTATTAAAATATAAAATTGCCCCGCCAGTTGCCAGCATATTGAATAATGCCAATGGTATCAATATTCTCCAGCCCAGATGCATCAACTGATCATATCTGAATCTTGGTATCGTCCAACGCACCCACATGAATAAAAATATAAAGAAAGCTACTTTTAGCATTAAAGATGCAATTCCTATTACTGCCAGCCAGTTACCCCAGTCTGCATGTGCTGCTTCATTAAAGAAAGGCACATCATATCCGCCAAAGAAAAGCGTTGCCATTACAGCGCTGCTGATAAACATGTTGATATATTCTGAAAAGAGATAAAACCCGAGTTTCATAGAAGAATACTCTGTATGGTAACCGCCTATCAATTCATTTTCTGCCTCCGGCAGATCAAAAGGTGTACGGTTACATTCTGCAAAAGCGCAAATGAGAAATATGAAAAAGCCCAGCGGCTGTTTAATTACGTTCCAGTAACCATGCTGCTGTTGCTCTACCATTTCTTTAAGGCTAAGCGTTCCCGTTACCATCAGCAAAGCGATCAGGGAAATACCCATTGCAAGTTCGTAACTAATGATCTGAGAAGCAGCTCTCAAACCACCGAGTAGAGAAAATTTATTATTACTTGCCCAGGCACCAATCATTATTCCATAAACTCCTAAACTAACCACCCCAAAAATGTAAAGGATCCCAATGTTGATATCTGCTATTTGTAAGGAAATATCTCTGCCGAAAAAATGTACTTTATGTCCCCAGGGAATAACAGCACTTGTCATGATTGCTGTAAGCATTGCCAGACCAGGACCTAGTACAAATAATGCCTTAGACGAAAATGCCGGAATGATCTCTTCTTTAAAAAATAATTTTAACCCATCAGCCAGCGGTTGTAATAATCCGAAAGGGCCGGCACGGTTAGGGCCACGCCTGTCCTGGAGAATTGCTGCCACTTTGCGTTCTGCAAAAGTAGTGTACATGGCAATCACAAGTGATCCCATCACTACTACAATTATCAAAACCAGCTTTTCTATTATCAACGCCAGGTCAATGGTTAAAAACATAATCTTTATCTAATTTTTTAAATTCAAATTTTCGTCTACCCTTTTGCGTCAGGTCTGCCAAACTGATCTGATTCACCCTGCCCCGGGATATGCTCTCCTGCATTTGCAAAATCGGCTGCATGTGCAGGTCTTTCAATTTCACTTAAATGTATGTGTGGGTTATTCACTTCACTTACATTATGTATGTTCATTATCAATTTAGGATCAAGTCCACTCATCACTTCCTTAATAGTTTCTGCAGGTACATCCAATGTTTTATATTTATTGGCACCTATTACTGAGTGACGGCTTATAGTAGTTAATCCTTCCACAGTCCAATCTTTTGCATCTTTTTTATCAAAACGACAGGTGTTGCAAATCCAGCCGGGCTTACCATCAAAACTTTGCACCTCTCCCCATTGGTCCTTACGTGTTGTAACTCTAAATACTTCATCTCCACGCATCCACAAAGTTGCTTTGCCACAGCATCCGGGTGTTTCGCAGTTGCGATGAGCATCTACCGGCTTTGTAAACCAAACCCTGTTTTTAAAACGGAAAGTTTTATCTGTTAATGCACCTACCGGGCAAACATCAATCATATTGCCACTGAAATCATTTTCTATTGCTTTGGAAATATAGGTAGAAATAGCTGCATGATCGCCACGGTCAACGATACCGTGTACACGCTTATTAGTAATTTGATCTGCTACATAAGTGCAACGGTAACATAAGATACAGCGTGTCATGTGCAACTGTATATAAGGACCAATATCTTCCCGTACAAATGTGCGGCGGGCAAATTGATAACGGGTTCCTTCTTTACCATGATCATATCCAAGATCCTGCAAATTACATTCGCCTGCCTGATCACAAATTGGACAATCTAATGGATGATTTATCAATAAAAATTCAACCACACCATTTCTTGCATCTATTACTTTATCGCTTGTAATGTTTTTAACTATCATGCCATCCATCACTGTAGTGCGGCAACTTGCCACCAACTTTGGCATTGGCCTTGGGTCTGCAGTAGAGCCAGCGGCCACTTCTACCAAGCAGGTACGACACTTACCACCACTACCTTCCAACTTACTATAATAGCACATTGCTGGCGGCGTAACATCGCCCCCTATTTGCCTTGCGGCATTTAGTATAGTTGTACCAACCGGAACATCAATAGTGATGTTGTCGATGGTTACTTTGAATGTTTTTATTTCTTCACTCATATTTTTTCTTAACCGCTAAGGCGCAAAGGCGTAAAGTATAAAAACACTTTACGCTTCTTTTGCGTCTTAGCGTCTTTGCGGTTAATATTATTTATGCCGGCACCGGCACATGAATCGGATCAGCATAATGCGCCAATCCATAATTTTCGGTTAAACATTTTTCGGGATTCAGCACATACCATTCAAACTCATCTCTAAAATGCCTGATGGCTGCTGCGACAGGCCATGCTGCTGCATCTCCCAAAGGGCAAATCGTATTTCCCTCTATTTTACGTTGAATATCCCACAATAGATCAATATCACTTATGGTTCCTTTACCAGTCAAAATTTTCTTTAATATTTTTTCCATCCAGCCGGTTCCTTCACGGCAAGGCGAACATTGTCCGCAACTTTCATGTCTGTAAAATCTTGCAAAGGTATAAGTGTTACGAACTACAGATTGATCTTCATCCAACACAATAAATCCGCCAGAACCCATCATACTGCCGGTTGCAAAACCACCATCACTCAAACTTTCATAATTCATTAAACGCTTTTCGCCTTTAGCAGTAGTGAGTAAAAGATTTGCTGGTAAAATAGGAACTGACGAACCTCCGGGGATACAAGCTTTTAATCTTTTGCCATTCGGAATACCGCCACAATATTCATCACTGTAAATAAAATCTTCTACAGAAATGGTCATATCAATTTCATAAATACCCGACTTATTAATATTACCGCAGGCAGATATTAATTTTGTACCGGTACTTTTTCCTACGCCAATCTTTGCATATTCTTCGCCACCCATGTTTAAAACAGGAACGATTGCTGCAAGTGTTTCTACATTGTTCACCACAGTTGGCCTTTCCCATGCACCTTTTACAGCAGGAAACGGCGGCTTAATTCTAGGGTTACCACGCTTACCTTCCAGGCTTTCTATCAATGCCGTTTCTTCTCCGCAGATATAAGCACCGGCACCACGATGCACATACATTTCACAATCAAATCCACTACCCTGAATATTTTTACCAAGCCAGCCGTTTTGTTTTGCTTCTGCAATGGCGCTTTCTAAAATATCACTCACCCAATCATACTCGCCACGTATATAAATGTAGCTTGTATTGCTACCTAACGCAAACGAAGAGACGATCATTCCTTCAATTAAAATATGCGGAATAAATTCCATCAGGTAACGATCTTTAAAAGTACCGGGCTCGCTTTCATCGGCATTGCAAACCAAATGACGTGGAACGCCTTCAGGTTTTGCAATAAAACTCCATTTTAATCCCGTAGGGAAACCAGCGCCGCCACGACCACGCAAGCCGCTTTTCTTTACTTCTTCCACTATATCTGCAGGCTGCATCTTCAATGCTTTTTCTACACTTTGGTAACCGCCTTCACGGCGATATATCTCGTAGCCTTTTATGCCCGGAACATTTATTTTATCTAGTAATAATTTTTTACTCATATTCAATATCGCAAATTGCGAATGTTATTATTTTATCCAAACAAAAACCCAGCTATAGTCATCATCGTTGTGTCACTCACTTATGCTGCATACCATTACTCAGCTTTTATAAAAGCAAAGATCTAAAAGAATATCGATGTTATTTTTTCTCTTTATCATGATTAAACATCCAATGCACTCCAAACTTATCCGTTGTCATTCCAAATCTTGCACCCCAAAAAGTATCCTGCATCGGCATGGTAATATTTCCGCCATCTGCCAATGCAGCAAACGTTGTTTCTATTTATTATGCATCTGAAAAATTTAAAGACAAGCTTACCTGGTTACCGCTATTTACACTTACACCCGGAGGACAATCGCTTACCATAAATTTTAATTCTCCTGACTCAAATACTGCATGTAAAATTTTATCTTTCATGTTTTCATCCTGCGCCATATTTGCTTCACCAAATGTAGAAGATTGTGAAACCTTACCATTTAAAGCTCTGCTGTAAAAATCCAACGCTTCTTTAGCATTACCATTAAAATTCAGATAAGGAATGATCGCTTCCATAATTTTATTTTAATTATTTCTTATCACATTATTTCTGCACTCTTCTATAATAGCATCTACTTTGTCTTTGGTTAAATGTTCCCGATACGTTTTGCCTAACTGCATCATTGGTGCATAACCACATGCACCCAAACACTCCACCGTTTTTAAAGTAAACATTCCATCGGCAGTTGTTTCGCCCACGTTAATGTTTAGTTTTTGTTTTATGTAATCAATAATATCATCGCAGCCACTCACCATGCATGGGCCTGTTTGGCAAACTTCAAACATGTATTTACCAACTGGTTTTAAATTGTACATGCTGTAAAAACTAGCGACTTCATAAACTTCAATGGGTTCAATTTTTAATAAAGAAGCTACATAATCCATCACCGGCACATCCAGCCAACCACCAAAAGTTGTTTGTGCTATATGCAATACCGGAAGCAAAGCACTTTTCTGTTTGCCTTCAGGATAACGGGAAATAATTTCCGAAACCTTGTTTAATTTATCTTGTGAAAAAATAATTTCCATTTATTTATTTTCTAAATTTTCGATCTACGCTTTTATAAAAGTTCATCAATGGTATGCTGCACAAGTGAGTGACACAACGATGATGCTATGAAAAACAACTGCCGGTAACCTACGCATCCAACTCACCTGCTATCAAATTTAAACTACTCATGGTTATTACCGCATCACTTAACATACCGCCTTTGGTAAGCTCCGGGTATGCCTGGTAATAAATAAAGCATGGACGGCGGAAGTGAAGCCTGTAAGGCGTTCTGCCACCATCGCTGATCAAATAAAAACCAAGTTCTCCATTTGCACCTTCTACAGAACTGTACACTTCACCTACCGGCATTTCTATTTCGCCCATCACAATTTTAAAATGGTAGATGAGCGCTTCCATTTTTGTGTACACATCTTTTTTAGGTGGCAAATAATACGCAGGTGAATCGGCATGAAATACTTCTGCTTCTGCGCCTTTAAATTCCTGCACCTTTTGCCAGGCTTGTTTTATGATGCTGATGCTTTCCCACATTTCTTCGTTACGTACTAAAAAACGATCATAACAATCGCCCGTTTTACCCACTGGTATTTTAAAATCAAAATCCTGGTAACTGCTGTAAGGTGTATGCACACGCACATCATAATCTACACCGGCGGCACGCAAGTTTGGCCCGGTAAATCCATAATTCAAAGCCCGCTCTGCACTAATTGCTCCGCAACCGATAGTACGATCCATAAATATACGGTTACGGGTAAAGAGGTTTTCAAACTCCTTTAACTGCTTTGGATATTCAGCTAAAAATTTTTCTAATTTTTCAAAAGCGGTATTGGTAAAATTTCTTTCGAAACCACCAATTCGGCCAATATTTGTAGTAAGACGTGAGCCACAAACTTCTTCATAAATTTCATAGATCAATTCACGGTACTGCATTAAGTACAGAAAGCCGGAATATGCGCCGCTATCTACCCCAACAATTGAATTACAAATAAGATGATCGCTGATACGTGCCAGCTCCATTATAATGATACGGAGATAATCTACTCTTTTTGGAATGCTTACATTCAGTAATTTTTCGCAGGTAATATGCCAGCCCATATTATTAATGGGTGAGGAGCAATAATTTAACCTGTCAGTAAGTGGCGTGATCTGGTATAAAGGACGGCGCTCTGCAATTTTTTCAAAAGCCCGATGAATATAACCCACAGTGGATGTGGCTTTCATGATTCGCTCGCCATCTAACTCTAAAATATTTTGAAAAACACCATGAGTTGCAGGATGGGTCGGCCCCAGGTTTAGTGTGGTCGTTTGCTTTTCAATTGAACCTTCCGGTAAAACAATGTGGTCTTTTTGCTCTAACATTATTTCTTTATTTTCCTTTTTATGAAAAGGACATTTATATTTCTTTTTGTTGTTCTGTTGCTGTTTTTTGATCTTCTGCAATGGTGCTTTCTGCTACAGTAGCATCTATACCAAACCCTCTTGCACCACCACGTCCAAACATTACATCATCTTTATCAATCCTGCTCTGGTCTTCCAGCGGATATTCTTTACGCATGGGAAAATAATCCATCTCATCAACATTTAATATCCTGATAAGGTTTGGATGACCGACAAAATTTACACCGTAAAAATCATAGGTTTCCCGTTCCATAAAGTTTGCAGATTCATATAATGCTGTAGCACTGAAAACATCAGGTGTTTTGATATCTGTAAATACTTTGAAACGCAGGCGAATATTATCAACCAAATTATGAAGATGATAAACTACTGCCAGTTCTGCTCCTTTTTTATCAGGATAATGAACAGCCTGCAGATCGGTTAAAAATTTAAAGCGTAACTCTTCATCATCAAAAAGAAACTGTAATACTTTTAAATTATTTTCTTTGGTAGCGGTAAAAGTAAGCATGCCATAAGGCTCGCCCCAATCACTCAATTGATCGCTGAATTTGTCTGTAAGTTTTTTTTGTATTGTTTCGTTTGTCAAAGCCATGTAAACTGTTCAAATATTTTATTGCTAAGTTTATTCTATTCCTAAATGTTTTATTAACTAATCAACAATTCAACTGTTTATTCAATTCCATATCCTGCCAGAAGATCTCTGTACTGATCGCTATGCCTTCTCCTTAATCCTTCTGCATTTACAAGATCCTGTATTTTCATAAAGCCATCTAAGATAGCTTCCGGCCGTGGCGGGCAACCCGGCACATACACATCTACCGGAATTACCTGATCAATGCCTTGCAAAACAGAATACGTATCAAAAATACCACCGCTGCTTGCACATGCACCAACTGCTATAACCCAGCGTGGCTCTGCCATTTGTAAATACACCTGGCGAAGTACCGGACCCATTTTTTTTGCAATGGTGCCCATTACCATTAAAAGATCGCACTGGCGTGGTGAAAAACCAACCCTTTCTGAACCAAACCTTGCCAAATCATAATGGCTGGCCATAGTAGCCATAAATTCTATACCGCAACAACTGGTTGCAAATGGTAAAGGCCAGATAGAATTTTTACGGGCAAGGCTAACAACTTTTTCAAAATTGGTTGCCATATATCCTTCACCCATATACCCTTCCGGGATACCCTCAAATTTTACTGTATTGTTATATTGTACCGGACGACTCATAATATGCAAATTTGCAAATGAAACTAATATGCCAATCAATATATCAAATCCCGAAGCTCTTTAATCTGCAAATTGGCACATTTGCAAATTAGCAGATCCCTATTCTTCCCACTTTAAAGCACCCTTCTTAAATATATATATAAAGCCTGCTAAAAATAATGCTACAAACATGATAATGGCCAGAAAGCCATGCCATCCCAATGCCCGGAAGTTTACTGCATAAGGATAAAAAAAGATGACTTCAACATCAAACAAAACAAAAAGGATTGCCACAAGGAAATATTTTATAGCCACTGGTTGGCGGGCATTTCCTTTTATTTCAATTCCGCTCTCAAAATTTTGAAGTTTATCCGTACCCTTTCTTTTTGGCCCCAGGAGATTAGAACCCCAGATAATGGTTGCAATAAGGCCAATTGCAAAAATTAATTGCAATGCAATCGGCAAATAATTGTCTGCGCTATTTATTCCATCTACCTGTAAAAGAAAAAATTGCATAATGAAATCAGATTTAAGCAAAAATAAGATAGCCTTACTAATATACAATGAAGAAAAATAATTATAAATTAAAAAGCCCGTTCCTAAGAACGGGCTTGTATTTAATTTATTTATTTTTTGGACTTGTACCTGATTTAGGCTTTGTAGTAGAAGGCTTCGGATCCGGCGCTTTCCTCGGCGGAGCATTCGGATCGTTCTTACTAATGAACTCCTTATTGCTTATCATGGAAGCATCTGTAGGGTCAAGTACCAATGCTTTATCAACATAATATAAAGCAGAATCCCTGTTTTTCTTTGCATTATAGAAATATCCTACAAAAAATTTATATGAGTTCATCAGCCTTGTTTTAGCATTTGCTTTAGTAGGATCTATCTCACCAAGTTGAATTGCTTTCTGATAATAAGGAACCGCTAATCCTAATGCATTGGTAGAATCTTTTAACGCATTCGCATTTCCCAGCATATAATAACCTAAGATATCATCTGGATATTTATCTATATAAAGACTAAAGTACTTGTTTGATGAATCTAATTCTCCAACTGAATAATAATTATATCCTGCATTGAATAGATCGACATTTGAATAATTCTTCTTTACAGTCATTACTTTACCATACCAAATTGCAGCTTCTTTTTTATTATCAACTGCTTCGTATGCCTTGGCAATAGATTTAAGATAGGCCACTTTATTGCTTTCCAAAGTATCCAATGCCACTGCTTTATCAACTAAACTACCTGCCTGTGCTTCATTACCAGGAAATTTCAACAAAATACCGGCATAAGAAGAGTAGTCACCTGCTCCTATTTTATCAGGAGACTGCCGCTTGAAATACTCTTCATAGCTTGATTTTGCATTCAAAGAATCATGTAACCTATTATATGCAAGTGCTTTAATACCATATAAATTGGCATACGGGGTTGCTCCTTCTGAACTAATACATTGATCAGCTTTTGTAATCGCATCATTAAATAAACCCTGTGCATATTTAATAGATGCTCTTAAATAACAGGCTTTGGAATCATCATCAGAATTGCTCAACCACTTATCCAAATATTCGGCACTCTTAGGCACATTAGTCTCATAATCATAAACATATAAAGTATAATAAACCGGTGCGTACGCAGGATCAGCAGCAATAGCTTTATTATAATAATCCAAATAAAGGTTTTCCTGACCAACCCCTTGTGTTTGATACACACGGCCCGTGCGGAATATTGCTCTTGCATATTTAGGATCTATTGCCAATGCTTCCTGGTAAGCTTTTACTGCATTACCACCGTCACCAATTTTTCTGTACGCATCCCCAAGGTTTGTCCAAACTTCAGGATCTTTAAACTTTTTAATTTGTGTAGCCTGTAACAGCTTTGCGATTGCATAATTACCGTCCCCGCTTTTAACATCATAGTTTGAATTGGCATAGCCAACAGCATTTAATACAGGGATACTTTTACCCTGGCTTAGGGAGATGGCTGTTTCAAAATGATTTCTTGCATCTGCAGTTTTACCTTCCAGTAGTTCTATATTACCAACACCAGCCATTATTAAAGGGCTGTTTGGGTTAGCTGATAATTTTTGAAGATATAGCGCTTTTGCGCCAGCGATATCTTCAAGACCAATTTCTGCCTGTCCCAAATAATAGACAGCTTCTTCATTATTAGGATCCGCTGTCACTAACTTCTGGAATACATTTTTCGCACTCTGATACCTTTCATAATACAAAAACTTTTTACCATCCTCAATATTCTGAGCTTTTAATGCATTCGAAAAAAACAGGATCGCAACTAAAAAAACACTTGTCTTAAATTTGTTCATCTTTTTATATTTTGTTTTATAGACTTTTACAATGATATTAAAAAATACAAGAAATCGTTAAATCCGAAGTTTAATTTTTTGGTAATTGTTCATTTAATTTTACATCTCTCAGTTGGAAATCCATTGTGGGGCCAAGATAGGCTCTTTTAAAAATCAACTGGCCTCTTTCATATTTTAAAAAACTTACAAAGCCAGATCCCAGGCCGGTATAATTCTCCTTTAAAATATAATACAAACCACGTACCAAAGGGTACCTTTTCGTTAAGATGCTTACCTGCATTGGTTTTACGTAGGGTGAGTCTTTACAGATATCACATTGCAGGTAGGCAATTTTTACCTTTTTCAACAGATTTACCTGTGCTGAATCTTCAGGGTTCCCGATCCATTCTATACCAACCATACCAATGGCATTTTCATTATTTGCTACAAAATCTATTACATCTGTAGTTGTTATGGCAGCTTTTACTACACTTGTATCAAATAATTTTCCGTTCAGAACAGAATCAATAATAAACCTAACCGTACTTGTAGCACTTAACCCATCAAATACGATACTCTGATTACGGTTTACTTTCCCAAACAACTGCTGACGCAAACGTTGCATACTAAATAAGGTATCATTGCTTTTAACATTTACCAACACTGCAATTGCATCGCTGGCAATTTCATTCCAGGCAAGATTGTAATGTAATGAATCCTGAAAAAAACGCTCTTCACGATTTGTTAATCCTCTTGTTACGATCACCATACGATTCGACGAATCCCGGTAAAGATCCTTTAAACACTCTGCTTCAGGCTTATAATCCGCAATAATATTAGTGCCGGGATATGATGCTTCATAGGCTTTTATCTGTTCTTCTATTACAGGCTTAAAAGATTCATCAACACTAATATGTATGGTTCCCTTAACAGGTGTATCAGCAGCATTAATTTTCTCCTCCTTATTATTACAAGAAATAATTGATAGCATTATAAAGAAGAAACCCAACCATCTTTTTCTTTTCATCTCTCTTTTAAATAATTTTTCTTGTAACCACGATAGATCCGGAAAATTCCATATAGTATACACACAGCTCCAAATGATTTCATAGTATTATCATCATATTTTGCTGCAAGATCTTCACTGAATTTTTTTATAAAAATAAGAAACGTGCCCATTGAAGTCCATAAGATACCCATGCCATAATCCATCATGCTTCGCATGCGGAGATAACCTTTATCTCTTTCACTTACCGGGTCTTTTTCAAATTCCTCTAGTGCCATTTTTATTTTTTTAGAATGAGCAATTTACTAATAAAAATTTTAGTTACTTTATTCTGCAACAAACTTTACAGGAATAGTGTAATAAACGGAGACATTTTCTCCATGTGTTTTGCCGGGAATCCAGGCTGGCATTTTCTTAAGCACTCTCACCACTTCATTATTAAATACTGCACCACCATCTTCAACTGTTACAAAGCTTTTTAAAGCTCCGTCGTAACCTACAACAAATTTTATTTTTACAGATACCACCTGCCCCTCATCAAGGTCTTCAGGATTGCGTAGATTTTTCTGTAGAAATTTCCGCAATGCATCCATACCGCCCGGGTAAGAAGGCATTACTTCTGCCGTGTTCATAGGGGTCGTATTATCAACGGGCTTTATTTCAGGTGTTCCTGTTTTGGTTTCTCCACCGGCATCACCACCCTTTACAAGTGCTGTTGTGCCAGGCGCTGCTCCTTTTTCTGTTAAGCTACCAATTACAGTTTTTTCTGTTATTTCTTCTATCTTAGGTACTTGTGCTTCTACTTTTTCAATTTTAATATTATTGGTAAACTGTTGCGTATTTACTTTCTGCTTTACAACCGCTTCTCTCGGCTTCTCTGGCTTAACAGGTTCAAGAATTTTATCATGAGCCACTCTAATATTTGCTATGGTAATTTCTCTGGTTGGAATCATCGTTTTCTCTTTTTTACCCTTGATAAAAGTAAAGCTAAATGCTGCTATAATTAATAATGCAGCAATGCCAAGTGCTTTATACATTCTTCCGCTGTAATGCTTACGCAATTCATAAGCGCCATAATTTTTGTTTCTTTTGTCAAAAATTATATCAAGCACATCTGCCTGTAAAATAGTATTGGTTTCCATTGTAAATGTTTTTGAAAAATTAAAAATATTGTTTCAAAAACAGGCCTGTTGATAATAAGATGCAGCAGTAGAGATAAATCCATAATTATTATTAACTATAAATGGCTTCCTTATCTTTGCCGGATGAAAATTTTAATGGTGTGCCTGGGAAATATCTGCCGCAGCCCTTTGGCAGAAGGCATTTTACAAAAAAGGGCAGCAGAAGCAGGATTAAAGTGGCAAATAGACAGTGCCGGCACAAATGGATATCATTCGGGCGAAGCTCCTCATCATTTAAGTCAGAAAGTTGCGAAGAAAAATGGCATCGACATCAGCCAGCAGGTATCAAGAAAATTTATAAAAGAGGATTTAGAAGCTTACGATCGCATTTATGTAATGGCTGATGATGTAATGCAGGATGTAAAAAGAATTGCTAGAAAATTATTTGATGAGAATAAAGTGGATTACTTTTTAAACGAATTACACCCGGGCAAAAATCATAATGTGCCCGACCCATGGTATGGAGATGAGGATGGATATGATGAGGCATACGTTCTGATTGACGAAACATGTGGTTCTGTTATTAAAAATTATTTTGCAACACAACAAACCGAAAAAAACAATGTCTAAACCCGGCATACCACAGGGCACCAGGGATTTTTCTGCAGAAACAATGCAGAAGCGGAACTATATTTTGAATACGATCAAAAATGTTTTTGAACTATTTGGTTTTCAGCCATTGGAAACACCGGCAATGGAAAACCTGGAGACACTGATGGGGAAATATGGAGAGGAAGGCGATAAACTTATTTTTAAAATTTTGAATAACGGTCTGAACGATCCTAAAAATACAGACAAAGCAAAATCAGGATTTGAAAAATTATTACAGGGAAAAAATACTGCAGAGCTGACTGAACGAGCATTAAAATATGATTTGACTATTCCTTTTGCCAGGTACGTGGCAATGAATTACGGACAACTAACGTTTCCCTTTAAACGCTATCAAATACAACCGGTTTGGCGTGCAGACAGGCCCCAAAAAGGACGCTACCGGGAGTTTACACAATGCGATGCAGATGTAGTTGGCAGCACTTCTTTAATAAATGAAATAGAACTGGCGACTATCTATCATATTGTTTTTACAAAACTTGGCCTGTCGCAATATGAATTGAAAATAAACAGTAGAAAAATTTTAGCAGCACTGGCAGAAATTTCCGGCGGAGCCGAAAAAATGATGGACATTACTATTGCCATTGATAAGCTGGATAAAATTGGAATAGATAAAGTAAAAGAAGAATTACAACAACGTGGCATCTCTGATGATCAAATAAAAACAATAGAAAATTATTTAAAAATTGATGGCACAAATGAAGAAAAACTCAATGCCGTCAAAAAGCTTTTTCAAAATAATGAAACGGCAAAAAAAGGAATTGAAGAATTAGATTTTATTTTAGCCCAAACAAAAAATATAAATATTAGCGTGGATTTTACTTTGGCCCGTGGATTAAATTACTACACCGGAATTATTTTTGAAGCTAAAGCGCCAGCTACAGTAAAAATGGGCAGCATCGGCGGCGGCGGCAGGTACGATGATCTAACAGGATTATTTGGTGTGCCCGGCATAGCTGGTGTAGGCATCAGCTTTGGTGTAGATAGAATTTATGATGTATTGGAAGAGCTTAATCTATTCCCCGAAAATTTACAGGTAAGCACCAAAGTCTTATTTTTTAATATGGGGCTAAGTGAAAGCCTGGCAGCGCTGCATGTTATGCAAATGCTACGCAACGCAGGTATTTCCTGCGAACTTTACCATGAGCCGCTCAAAATGGATAAACAATTTAAATATGCCGATAAAAAAAATATACCTTTCATAATCATTTACGGCAGTAAAGAAATAGAAGCCGAAGAAGTTGTTGTAAAAAATTTAAAAACCGGCCTGCAACAAAATATATCATTAAAAGAAATCACTCAATTTTTTTAGTTAATAACCGGTTGGGTTACTTAAAACTAATTTCAGTATTAATATAAAATCAACTTTATGCACAAACGTATTCTCTCTTTTCTTTCAATCGCTTTTATTGCGGTAATTGTTTTTTCTTCCTGCTCTAAATCAAATACCGAGGGAAGATATATACCGAAAGAAGCAGCTTTGGTAATTCATTTAAATGGCGAATCACTCAATGCAAAACTGCCATGGGATGAGGTAAAGCAAACTCAGTTCTACAAAGACATGGCTGCAGATACTTCTGTAGATGCTTATATAAAATCAGCCTTGGATAATCCTGAAAACACAGGAATTGATGTAAAAAAAGACCTGCTGTTTTTTGTAGTTAAAGATTCTGCAGGTGGCTACGCAACTATTGAAGGCACTGTAAAAGATGCTGCAAAGTTTAAACAGTTCAACAGCGATGCGACTAAAATTACTGCTGAAACTGAAAAAGACGGCGTACATTTTTTAACCAATCAAAAAATGACATCTACCTGGAACAAAGATAGATTTGTGATAGTGATGGATGTGCCGCAAATGAATGATGTAAATAAATTTCGCAATACCTGGGACTCTGCAAACCCTGCACCTGTTGCAGCAAAAAGAGATCTGGCTAACGCTGCTGCACAGATATACAATCTTTCAGAAGGGAATAGCCTTGCTAAGAATGATAAATTTTCAGAATTAGTAAATACAAAAGGAGATATTCATTTCTGGGTAAATGCAGAATCTTTCAGTACCGGCAATCTTGGTATAGCTGCATTAAGTATGGTAAACATGAGCAAAATGTATGAAGGCTCTATCATTGCAGCAACAGCGAGTTTTGATAACGGCCAGATAAATGTTGATATGATTTCTTACGCAGGCAAAGACATGACAGAAATTTGGAAAAAATACAGCGGCAGTAAAATAAACAGCGATATGGTAAAAAGAATTCCTTCAAAAAATGTTGCTGCCTTAATGGCAATGAATTTTAAACCGGAAGGAATAAAAGAGTTTGTGAAACTTGCAGGCATGGAAGGTTTTGCAAACATGGGGGCTACTTATGCAGGATTTACTTTAGATGATTTTATAAAAGCAAATAAAGGAGATATTGTCCTTTCAGTTTCTGATATTAAAAAAGACAGTTTCGGCATTCCAAATATGAATGTAATTTTTGCAACCTCTATCGGTGATAAAGCTGCTTTTGGAAAATTAATTGATGCTGGTAAAAAATTTGGCGGTCAGGCTGCAGGTAGTGGTATGGATAGCAAAATATTTTACAACAGCACTGATAATTATTTTGCCATCGGCAACAACAAAGAAAGTATTGATAAATACATCGGTACAGCAAGTAACAATAGTTTCCCATTCTTTGATAAAGCATACAGCAGCCCAATTGGTGCTTATGTAAATTTTCAATATATTCTTAATTCAATGAAAGACAGTAACAGCGATAGTTTGGATGTAGCTACTTACGATGCAAGTATAAAAATGTGGGATAATCTTTTAGCTACAGGTGGAGATTTTAAAAATGGAGGAATTACACAACATATGGAAATAAATCTTGTAGATAAAACTACCAATAGTCTTAAACAGCTTAACAGTTATCTTGGGGTGATAGGTAGTATTGAAAAAAAGAAGGAAGAAAAAAGAAAGATGTATTGGAATGATACTAATGTACCTGCAATGGATACAACAACCGTGATAGAAAAATAATTTAAAAGTTCTATATTTAAAGCCGTCAAAATTATCAATATTTTTGGCGGCTTTTTAATTTGCATTTATGGTAAAAATAAGTTTACAGCAAGTAGTGCCTGATTTTTTGGAGAAAGAGAAAGTTCAACAATCGGAGATCTGGAATAAAAATATATCTACTCAAAAAGGGCAGAAACTGCAGGTGGTTGCACCAAGTGGCAGTGGAAAAACTTCTCTCATTCATTTTTTATACGGTTTAAGAAAAGATTATAAAGGCACTATCAATTATGATGAAAAAGATTTAAAAAGTTTTTCTTCTGAAGGAATTGCTGAGCTACGTAGTAAAAACATCAGCATTATTTTCCAGGACCTGCGGCTATTTCCGGAACATACTGCAAAAGAAAATATTGAAATAAAAAAAGTATTAGATCCTTTTGCGGATGTAATGCCTATAGAAGAAATGGCAGCGCATCTGGGCATCAATTCCAAGCTAAGCCAATTGGCTAATACCTGCAGCTATGGCGAGCAGCAGCGAATTGCGATCATTAGAGCATTACAACAACCTTTCGATTTTTTATTAATGGATGAGCCCTTCAGTCACCTGGATGAAACCAACCGGCACAAAGCCATGGAGCTTATAGAATCGGAAGTTGCTAAAAGAAATGCAGGTATCATTTTAGCCGATCTTAAAGCAATAGAATATTTTAAAGCAGACAGTATTTTACATTTATAAAAAGTATTGAATTGAACAATAAACTATCTTTTAAAACGATTGCGCCATTTTTAAATACCGGGCAAAATAGAACTTCCCGTACTTTCAGTTATATCGGTTTGGCAATCGGCGTTTTATTATTGTTATGCTCTGTACAGATGTACATCAACATCAATCAATTAATAAAAGATAAGAACCCACGCAAAAATGGCTTCGATTTTTTATCTGTTACTAAAACAATTACCGATCAAAATATGGGAAGCGACAACCGCTTTTCCAATGCAGATATTGCTGATTTAAAAGCACAACCATTTATAACAGATGCTGCACCACTGATAAGCAACCAGTTTAGAGCCAAAGCAAGCGCAGGAAATATTATCCCTTTCAGTACCGATCTTTTTTTAGAATCAGTAAAAAATGATTTTATAGATACGCTGCCTCCATCTTTTAAATGGCAGCCCGGCCAGCAGGATATACCGATTATTTTTTCTGCAGATTTTTTAGAAATGTACAATGTATTTGCTCCGGCTCAAGGACTGCCCCAGCTTTCTGTAAGTAGCATTGGTAGCGTAAATATCGAATTGGAGTGTTACGGAGCACCCGGTATTAAAAAAACTTTTACCGGGCATATTGTTGCTGTAAGTGACAGAATAAATTCGGTGATAGTTCCTGAAAACTTTTTAATATGGGCAAACAAAACTTTTGGCAATGCCCAGGCTGAACCGGCAGCAAGAGTTTACATCAAAACGATTGATGCAAACAATACCGATCTTTTAAATTATCTGCAGCAAAAAAATTATCATGTAAATAAAGACAAAACAAAATTCGGCAGGGTAAAACAGATTTTACAGGCAATTGTAAGTGGCCTGGGTGGTTTTGCTATCCTCGTTATTTTATTGGCATTGATGTTGTTTTCTTTCTACCTACAACTGATGATAGCAAGAAGTAAAGACAACCTGCAACTATTGCTAACACTGGGCTATTCGCCAAAATGGCTGAGTAAAACCGTAGCTCAAAAATGGATTCCGGTGTATGCAACTATCATAATCGTAGCTTTAATACTTACACAGGTATTTCAATATTTCTTTCAGAAAAATCTGCTTGGCGGTACAGATGTTCTATCACCGTTCGTACACATATTTACAATTATTGTAGCGGCAATTCTATTTTTACTTTGCGTTACTATTAATTATAAACTGATAAAAAAGTTGTTGTATAAATTATAGGTAGTAGTTGATCAGTTGAAAAGTTGATTAGTACAAAACACATTGACCTATTGACTCAATGACATTTGACCATTATTGAATCCCTTCAAAAATAACCGCTGCTCCCTGCCCTACGCCGACACACATTGTTGCAAGACCGTATTTACTTTTACGTTTTTTCATTTCATGCAAAAGCGTGGTAGCAATTCTCACACCACTGCAGCCAAGCGGGTGACCAAGTGCAATTGCACCGCCGTTTACATTTACTTTTTCCAGGTCTAAACCAAGATCGTGTATGCATGCAATACTCTGCGATGCAAAAGCCTCATTCAGTTCAATAAGGTCAATATCACTCACTGCAAGGCCTGCACGCTTTAAAGCTTTTTGTGTAGCCGGCACCGGTCCAATGCCCATTACTGCAGGTTCTACGCCAGCAACTGCCATACTGATAATTTTTGCCAACGGTTTTAAATTATACTTTTTTACCGCAGCTTCGCTTGCCAGCAGTATTGCCGCTGCGCCATCATTTATGCCGCTACTATTAGCAGCCGTCACGGTTCCGTCTTTTATGAACGCAGGTTTCAATTGCCCCAGTTTTTCTAAAGAAGATAACCGTGGATGTTCATCATTTTCAAAATCAAATTGTTCTTTATCAACCTGTACCTGCACGGGAATTATTTCATCTTTAAATTTCCCCTCTGCAAAAGCTTTTGCATATTTCTGCTGGCTCTCTAGTGAAAATTCATCCTGTGCATGCCGGCTGATGTTCCATTGCTTTGCAACATTCTCCGCAGTTTCTCCCATGTTGTATGGGTAATACATTTCACTCAATTTTTTATTTACAAAGCGCCAGCCCATTGTTGTATCAAATATTTCTGCATTTCTGCCAAATGCTGTTGCAGCTTTCGGCATTACAAAAGGCGCACGGCTCATACTTTCTACGCCACATGCAATCATCAGCTCCGCATCGCCGCAGGCAATCGTTCTTGCACTATCCATAATCGCCTGTAAGCCACTTGCACAAAGTCTGTTCACTGTATTGCCAGCCACACTAACGGGAAGGCCTGCCAGCAGTGCTGCCATGCGTGCAACATTTCTATTATCTTCGCCGCTTTGGTTTGCCGCACCCGCAATTACATCTTCAATCGCATTCACATCAATCGTTTCATTACGTTTCAGCAATGCTTTTATTACAAGTGCCAGCAGATCATCCGGCCTTACATTTGCCAAAGCACCGCCATATTTCCCAATCGGCGTTCGCACTGCATCTATAACATATACATTTTCCATATAATATTTTTTTTACCCAACAAGAACAACAGCTTGGTCATCATCGTTGTGTCACTCTCTTGTACATTTAGTTCTTTATTCAGCTTTTATCGAAGCGTATGATAGATTCACTGATAACGCTGATGAAACGAATCAGTAAAAATCAGCCAGCCCTGTATCATCTGTGCATCTATCCAACTCTGCAAGATAAAAGATTTCCTTGTTTCTCCTTTAGGGGGCTTGGCGGTTTCGTATCTTTGCAAAATGTCAGTAAAGAAAAATATACGTGAGTTCAGCCTGCCTGAGTTAAAAGAATACTTCGAATCCATCGGTGATAAAAAATTCAGGGCCATACAGGCTTATGAATGGCTTTGGAAAAAGAATGCCCGTAGTTTCAGCGATATGAGCAATCTTTCACTGGATCTGCGCAAAAAACTTGCGGAAGAGTTTGAACTGAACAGCCTGACAGTAGATACTACCCAACAAAGCAGCGACGGCACTCTAAAATCACGTTTTAAAACTTATGATGGGCATTTTATAGAAGGTGTATTGATTCCCACAGAAAAAAGATTTACCGCATGTGTTTCTTCCCAAATTGGTTGCAGCCTCAGCTGTAAATTCTGCGCTACCGGTCTTATGGATCGCAAACGTAATCTCAACTTTGATGAAATTTACGACCAGATTGCTTTGCTGAATGAGCAATGTGAAAAAACCTACGGACAAAAATTATCCAACATTGTATATATGGGCATGGGTGAGCCGTTGCTGAATTATAAAAATGTTTTAAAAAGTATTGATAAAATAACTGCAAGCGATAGCATGGGCATGAGCCCGAAAAGAATTACCGTTTCCACCGCAGGTGTAGCAAAAATGATAAAACAATTAGGTGATGATAAAGTGCGGTTTAACCTGGCACTTTCTCTGCATGCAGCAACTGATAAAAAGCGGAATGAAATAATGCCGATCAACGAAACGAACAGTGTTGAATTTTTGATAGAATCTCTAAATTATTTTTACCAGCAAACAAAAAATGATATAACCCTGGAGTATGTTTTACTGCAAGGTCAAAATGATAGTCTTGTAGATGCGGAAGAACTCATAGCCGTTTACAGGCAGATACCAACGCACCTTGTAAATGTAATTGAATACAATGCTGTAGCCGGAATACCATTTGTAAAATCGGGTGATGATACCACACAGATATTCACAGATTATCTTGCAAAAAATAAAGTAAACGTTCGTGTACGCCGTAGCCGTGGCAAGGATATAGACGCAGCTTGTGGACAGCTTGCCAATAAGGATAAAGTATTGGCCTAAATAAAATGAAATCTTCTTCTAAAAAAATATGGACAATCGGCCATTCAACTCACCCATTCGAAGTGTTTGTGGCGATGTTGCAATCATTCAAAATAGAAGTAGTAGCTGATATAAGAAGTTTCCCAGGCTCCAGGAAATTTCCGCAATACAATAAAGAAATATTACAATCTACTTTACCGGAAAACAATATTGAATACGTCCACATTTTAAAATTGGGCGGCAGAAGAAAAGTTTCTCCTGATTCAAAAAATATTGCCTGGCGCCATGCCGCTTTTCGGGGCTATGCAGATTATATGGAAACTGCAGATTTTAAAACCGGCATAAAAGAACTTGAAGAAAAAGCATTAAAAAAAAGAGTGGCTTACATGTGCTCGGAAGCAGTTTGGTGGCGTTGCCACCGTTCAATGGTATCAGATTATTTAAAAATAAATGGTTGGGAAGTAATGCATATAATGGCGGTTAATAAAGAAACTGAACATCCTTATACTTCTGCCGCCAGCATTACCAATGGCCACCTGGACTATACAAAACCGGAGCAAAAGTGAAATCGCTTTTAAAACAAATAGCAGCTTGTACACTATGTAAAAATTATTTACCACTTGGGCCAAGACCAGTTGTGCAATTAAGTGCTTTATCTAAAATAATAATCATTGGCCAAGCGCCCGGAAAAAAAGTACATGAAACAGGTATTCCATGGGATGATGCCAGCGGCAGAAAACTCAGGAGCTGGATGGGAATTACCGATGAGGATTTTTACAATGCCGAAAAAATTTCTATCGTGGCCATGGGATTCTGTTATCCCGGCAAAGGCATTTCCGGTGATCTATCTCCCAGGCCGGAATGTGCACCCATGTGGCATAGTAAAATTTTAAAAAATATAAAAACAGAACCGCTTATTTTATTGGTAGGTCAGTATGCGCAAAAATATTATTTAAAAAAAAAATTTAATAGAAGCCTTACAGAGACTGTAAGAAACTATCACCAGTTTTTACCTTCTTTCTTTCCTTTACCACACCCATCTCCACGCAATCAAAATTGGGTTAAAGTAAATCCCTGGTTTGAAAAAGATGTATTGCCACAATTAAAAAACGAAATACAGCACAGACTCTAGGATCCTTTAACATATTATGTTTTAAACTTTGTTCTCCACTCTCCGTCTTATACTGCGTACAATAAAAAACAAAAAACGATGAAAAAAATAGCAGTATTATCATTGGCATTTGCAGCACTAAGTTTAAGTGTTTCTGCACAGCAAAAAAGAGAAATCAAAGGTGAAAAACAAGGCATGTACCGAATGCATGGCCAACGACATCATAAAATGGATATGATGAAAAACATGAATTTTTCTGATGCACAAAAAGCACAGTTAAAAGCAAATCGTGAAGAGTATAAACAAAAAATGCATGCACTTAATAATCAAGAAAATATTACAGTAAAAGAACAGCGTGACCGTAAGACTGCATTACGCAATGAACAAAAAGCAAAATACCAGGCCTTGATTACTCCTGAACAAAAAACAAAAATGGCTGAGGCAAGAAACCAGATGCAGGCTAAAAGAAAAGAAATGGGCGCAAAGAGAATGGATATGATGAGATCAAAATTGGCGCTTTCTGATGACCAGTTATCAAAATTAAAAGCACAGCAGGAAGCAACCCATTCTCAAATGAAAGCTTTAAAAGATGATCAATCACTGAGCCGTGAAGATAAAATGGCAAAAATAAAATCTATTAAGCAGGCTTCAAAAGATCAACGTAAAAGCATCTTTACAACTAACCAGTTGAAAAAAATGGATGAAATGAAAAAAGACCGCAAAGATTGGAAACAATCTAAAAAATAAACTTATTAAATCCCTAAACCCCCAGGCGCATGAAAATGCGCCTTTTCTTTTGCCCAAAACAGTAATAATATTTTAAAAGATGTTTGGGTTAATTAAAATGTTCACCAGGTTGCATAAACAAGATGACCAATGGCATGCCGATGAACGGATTGATTATCTCTTTTCTTTCACTGAAAGAGAAGAGATAACAGAACTTCGTTCTCAACGATGATGCCATTATAACTAATGCTGGTATTAAAAAATATTAACTCAAACAGCTTCTAAATATTACCTTTGTGGCTCATCTACTGTTGAAAAACAGCAAAAAATCTCCCACTAATGAGCCAGTCTCCGTTTCAAAAATTTATTGCTCCAAAAAAGAACAGCGTTGTTAAAGAAGAATTTCGCCAGGATAAGAAGAAAGCCAGGAAAGAAAAGAACGCATATTTTGATAAGCTAAAAGAAGAAAAATACCAGGCCCGGATGGCGAAAAAAAATCCGGCAGCAGTCCAACCAAAAGCAGAAGCGGCTTCTAATAAATTTGCGGATAAAAATGTAGGTAACACAAAAGCACAAAACAATACCAATCAGAAAACTACTGATGAAGTAATGCCGCTGAATAAATTTTTAGCGCATTGTGGCGTTTGCAGCCGCAGGGAAGCAATAGAACTAATTTCTAAAGGCCTCGTAAAAGTGAATGGCGCTGTACTTACAGAACCGGGTTATAAAGTGCAACCAACTGATGATATTAACTACAACAATAAAAAATTGTTCGTCACCAAAAACCTGGTGTATATTTTATTAAATAAACCTAAAGATTATATTACTACTACAGATGATCCGCAAGGGCGAAAAACAGTTTTACAATTAATACAAAAAGCTACTGCAGAAAGAGTTTATCCAATCGGCAGGCTTGATAGAAATACTTCTGGTGTATTATTACTAACTAATGATGGTGATCTTACACAAAAGTTATCGCACCCGAGTTACGAAATAAAAAAGATCTACGAAGTAAAGCTGGATAAAAATTTAACCAAAACAGATTTTGATAAAATAATTGATGGATTGACATTGGAAGATGGCCTGGTGCAGGTAGATAGTTTAGCGTATGCTGACAGCAGGGATAAATCAGTTATTGGAATAGAAATCCATAGCGGACGCAACCGTATTGTACGCCGTATTTTTGAATCGTTGGGCTATGATGTAAAAGGCCTTGACAGGGTGATGTACGCCGGCCTTACAAAGAAAAATGTAGAACGCAGTAAGTGGCGTTATTTAAGTGATAAAGAAATTCGTCTGTTAAAATACATGAACGAATCAAAAAAGAAAGGAAGTAAAATTAAGGCTGAAGAAATCAACGATCAAAATATTGAAAGCCAGATTGTAAAGAAGGAAAAGATAAAAGAACCTAAACTTACCAATAAAGAAATTTCAGAAGCGATTGGTGAACTGGTAAAAGAAAAGAAATCTAAACCGGAAAAGATTAAAGAAGCAAAAGTAGTAAAGCCCAGGAAATTTAAGACTCACTCAGAAAAAAAGAAACATAGCCTTGGCAAAAAATAATTTCACCATCGTTTTTGAAAATGATGATCTTGTTGCAATTAACAAACCATCGGGGCTACTCACTATTCCCGACAGGGCACAGTCTGAAAAAAGTCTGAAAGAAATGCTTGTAGAAAAATATGGTAGCATTTTTACCGTTCACAGGCTAGATAAGGACACCAGCGGGTTAGTATTGTTTGCAAAAAATGAAACTGCTCATAAATTTCTATCGCAGCTTTTTGAAGAACGCCTGGTTGAAAAATATTATTTAGGAATTGTTAGTGGCATGCCTGCAAATAAAACCGGTTCTATTGATGCGCCTATTGCAGAGCATCATATAAATAAAGGGATGATGGCTGTTCACAGAACGGGCAAACCTTCGCTTACTACTTATGAAGTGATTGATGCCAATAAACATTTTTCTATGGTATCATTTCAATTGCATACCGGGCGCACACACCAGATAAGAGTTCACAGCAAAAATATCGGGCATCCACTTGCCTGCGATCCTTTATATGGTGATGGTAAACCTGTTCTACTTTCATCTGTAAAAAAGAAATTTAAATTAAGCAAGCATGATGAAGAAGAAAGGCCCATGATCAACAGGCTTGCTTTACATTCTTACAAACTGATCTTTACAGATGCCAAAGGAGATAAAATTGAACTAACTGCCGAAGCGCCAAAAGAATTCAGAGCATTGATGACGCAGTTGAAAAAAAATAATTAAAAAACCCCGACATAAAGCCAGGGTTTTTTAATCAGATATTTATTATTAATTAATTCAAACCAGGCTGAGTTACATATCGCAGATACGGTTTTACTTCTCTTAATTTCTGACCAAATTTTACTTCTGCATCCGGAGTGGCTATTGCCGGAGATACAATTACATCTTCACCCTGGTTCCAATCTGCAGGTGTAGATACGCTGTGTTTAGAAGTTAATTGCAATGAATCTACAACACGTAAAACTTCATTAAAATTTCTACCTGTGCTTGCCGGGTAGGTCAGTGATAATTTTAATTTCTTATCTGGCCCAATTATAAAAAGAGAACGTACAGTTGCAGTTGCAGATGCATTGGGATGTATCATATCATACAGATCAGCTACTTTTCTATCTTCATCCGCAATTATTGGAAATTCTACATTACAATTTTGCGTTTCATTTATATCTTTTTTCCAGCCATGATGTTTATCTAATGCATCAACGCTCACTGCCAGAACTTTTACATTCCGCTTTGCAAACTCTTCCTGCAATAATGCCGTCTTTCCCAATTCAGTAGTACACACTGGTGTATAGTCTGCGGGGTGAGAAAACAAGATTCCCCAGCCATCTCCTAAAAATTCATAAAAATTAATTTCACCTTCAGTTGTTGTAGCCGTAAAATCAGGTACGGTATCCCCCAGGCGTAGACTCATAAAATAAATTTTAGATTACAAATATACTACTCTATCAAACAAGTAGGGTAATAAATTTTATGAAAATTAGATTTTTAGAATTCATCAAAAAAAATCAGCATTTTTCGAGCGCCTGTAAAATATCTTCAAGAATATCATCCACATGTTCAAGGCCAATAGAGAGCCTTATGAGACCTGGCGTAATATTGACTGACTTACGCTCTTCTTCTGTAAGTTTAGCATGTGTAGTGCTTGCCGGGTGAGATGCAATACTTCTTGTATCACCCAGGTTTGCAGTAAGTGAAAGCATTTGCAAACTATCAAGAAATTTTCTACCTGCCTCAAGGCCACCTTTTAGATCAAAACAAACTACACCGCCGCCGCTCAGCATTTGCTTTATTGCAATATCGTATTGAGGATGGCTTGGTAAAAAAGGATATCGTAGTGAAGCAATTTTCTCATGTGTTTGTAAAGTAGTTGCAATCTGCATTGCATTCTTTGAATGCCGTTCCATACGAACATCCAGCGTTTCAAGGCTTTTGCTTAATACCCATGCATTAAAAGGAGAAAGTGCAGGGCCTGTACTTCTGCAGAATAAATAAATATCTTTCACCAGTTCTTTTTTGCCCACCACAATTCCTCCCAGCACACGTCCTTGTCCATCAAGCCATTTTGTTGCGGAGTGTATTACCAGGTCGGCGCCAAAATCAATTGGACGCTGGCCTAAAGGGGTTGCAAAACAATTGTCAACATTAAAAATAATATTGTGCTTTTTTGCAAGTTTGCCTAATTTCTCAAGGTCAATAATATCAAGGCCGGGATTAGTTGGGGTTTCTAAGAAAATCATTTTTGTATTTGGCCTGATAGCAGCTTCCCAATCTTCCGGTTTATCTGCAGCTACATAACTGTATTCAATTCCAAAATTTGGTAAGTATTTTTTTATTGCAGAATGGGTACTTCCGAAAATAGAACTGCATGATAATAAATGATCACCTGTTTTTAACAAAGCCATAAAAGAACCAAACACAGCACTCATACCAGATGCAGTAGCGTAGCCAGCTTCAGCGCCTTCCAATGCTACCATTTTATCTGTAAATTCCTGTACACTGGGATTACTAAAGCGGCTGTAGATATAAGCCTCTTTCTCATCAGCAAATGTTGCACGCATTTCTTCTGCATCATTGTAACAAAAGCTACTCGTTAAAAACATCGGCGTCGAATGTTCCATTTCATCAGTCTTCTTTGTCTGTATCCGGATAGCTTTTGTGATCGGTTTCATTTTATATTCTTTTATAATTAAAAACTTAAAATTTTCTGCGCATTAGATTTTCTTAAAAAACTACAAAGTATTGCTGATTGTAAAACTCCATTTTATCTCAGTACCACCCAGCCGCAGGGTTTCAGCAACGGAGCAATGTTTCTCCATCGAAAGTTCACAGGCTCTTTGAGCCTTGGCTTCATCGATATTTCCTTTAAATTCAAAAGTTATTTTTACAGATTTCCATAAAGATGGAATCTTGTCTTGATCTCTTTGGCCTTCTAATTTTATAGACAGATCTTCTACTACCTGTCGCTGCTTTTTTAGAATAGATACAATATCAATTCCACTACAACCACCCAGGCCCATTAATAATAGTTGCATTGGGCGTGCGCCTGAGCCCATGCCTCCGATACTTTCAGCGCCATCTATTTTTACTATATGGCCGGATTCATCCTTAGCGTCAAAGCCAAAATCCCCGGTTACCCTGTCTAAAACAATTTTATTCATTTATAAAAATTTTTACAAATGTAATTGATGCATACCGTTACTTTGCGTTTTGGAAACTGAAATTGAATGCATCAATATAATTATAACAGAAATTTTTTATTAGATACTGGCAATTCGTTGCCGGGGATCACTATCGCATATACTACACTCGGAAAATTAAATGAAGATGCTTCTAATGTTGTATGGATATGTCATGCGCTTACCGCAAATTCAGAAGTAGATAAATGGTGGCCCGGCATTGTGGGCGATGGCTGTATTATTGATACGTCAAAATATTTTGTTGTGTGTGCAAATATACTCGGGTCCTGCTATGGGAGCAGTGGGCCTTTAAGTATAGACCCTAAAACAGATAAACCATATTACAGCACATTTCCATTAATAACTATAAGGGATATGGTAAAAGCGCATATGCTTTTACGTGAGCATCTTGCCATTGAAAAAATTCATTTGCTGGTTGGCGGCAGTATGGGTGGTTACCAGGCAATGGAATGGAGCTTGATGGAATCTAAACGCATTAATAAATTATTTTTATTATCAACATCTGCTACTGAAAGTGCCTGGGGCAAAGCCGTACATGCAGCTCAACGCTTAGCAATAGAGGCTGACCCAACCTGGAAAAATACTGCAGAGAATGCCGGGCTGAACGGCCTGAAAGCCGCCCGGGGTATTGGTATGCTCACATACCGGAGTTATGGTGTAATGATAAAAACACAAGCCGACACCGACGCAGAAAAAATGGATGATTATAAAGCTGCATCATACATAAACTACCAGGGAGATAAATTAGCGAATAGATTTAATGCATACAGTTACTGGATACTTACAAAGGCAATGGACAGCCATCACCTGGCACGTGGACGTGGCGGAAATATTGATGAAACTTTAAAACAAATTACGCAACCTGCGTTGATCGTCGGCATCAGCAGCGATATACTTTGCCCTATTGCAGAGCAACAACATCTTGCGGATTTTATACCGAATGCAACTTTAATAGAAATTGATTCTGATTATGGCCACGATGGCTTTTTAATAGAGACTGAAAAGATTGGGGAAAGCCTTCAGAAATGGTTGTAATAAAAATTATATTTTTTTATTTCTGCTGAGATCAAAATTTTGGAAATAGAAAATCCTTATCACATCTGTGACTTTATATTTATTGCCGGATCCTAATTGCTGAAAGACATTCATATATCCAAACTGAATATTATTGTGAGCGTCAATATGATATTTAAAGCCGGCAAAAAAACGATTCTGGTCAAAATAATTATAGATTATCTGTTTCCCAAAATTTATATTTACTTCTTCATTTAGAACAAAATAAAAACGGTTTTTGATCTTTTTTAAAACAGGCGTTTCAAACAGTACATTATATCGCAGGCGCCAGTTAAAATCATACCCATTTGCTAAAGTAGAATCATTTAAAATTTTATGACGGTAACGTTCTTCCAGTCTTATTTTTTGCTGGAGCAAGCTTTTTGAAAATTTCATTTGCCATTGAAACTGTTGCCAATAGCGGTTTTCACGTTGTGAAATATTTTTATGATTGTCTCCAGGAAAATAATTTACATATGCATAGCCAGTAGTACCTTTTATAGCATTACTAACATAATAAGAAACTCCAACCCTTATAATGGATTGGTAAAGATTATTAATAAAGTCTTCTTTACTTCGCAAATGCAGGTCAGCATTCAATTCCCAATTCTTGCTCAGTTTGGTTTGGTTATAATACCCCAGCCATACCTGCTGAAAATAAGATGTGGTCTTAGTTTGGCTATGAGCTGCTAACTGAAAACATACCAACAGTAGAAGGGAAAGAAATTTTCTCATTAAAATAAATGGATCAGAGATTTCCAAAGTGTAGACGTGCTGGTAATTATCACCAGGCCACCTACTAAAATAAACATTGTTTTTAGCGGAAGTTTTCCCACCAGCCTGGCTGCAATAGGTGCAGCAATCAGGCCACCAACAATCAATCCCGCAATTTCAAAAATGGGAATACTTCTTAGTAAAATAAAAAAAGTTATTGAACTGGTAAGTACTACAAAAAATTCTGCCAGGCAAACTGAGCCAATCACATACCGTGGACTTCTACGTTTAGCCATTAAAGTACTGGTAACCAAAGTACCCCAGCCACCGCCTGCAAATGCATCCATAAAGCCGCCAGCAGAAGCCAGCCACCCGGCATTTTTTACTTTATCTTTTGCTTTCTTTTTAGCAAAGGCTTTTTTGATGATAAAATAACCAAGGTAAATAGTGTAAAGTGATAAAGGTATTTTTAAGTAAGGGGTATAAGCCTGACCAAAATATGCTGTGGCAGCGCCTATCACAGCACCGATAATTCCCGGAAGAGCAATTGCTTTAAATAATTTTTTATTGATGTTTCCAAAGCGATGATGGCTATAGCCCGAAACACCGCTGGAAAAAACCCGGGCAGAATGTACCTGGCTGCTGACAAATGCAGGGGCAACGCCATGCGCTAATAAAAAAGTGGTAGATATTGTGCCATAGCCCATGCCCAAAGAACCATCAGCCATTTGCGCCAAAAAACCGATCAACAACATTATTAGAAATTCTTTCCCGTTAATATATTTTGGTAACGCTGAAAAACCTTTTGAAACTATATCCAGAGGAATGTAAGATAAAATTGTATGCCCGATTATCATCAGTAAAAAAGCAAGCAGGCAGATCAAAACAATTTTTGGCCAGCGCTTTTGTTCCGGCTTGTTTATCTCCTCAAGCTTAGCCTGTTTGGAAACAAGCGTTTTGGTGAGATCATTCAGGTGTTTTACTTTTTCATCAAAACTGCCGTTGATGCTTTTTCTGATAAGATGAATATTATCCAGCACGCCGTCAATTTCTTCCGGTATCATTTCGCCAATTACTTCTTTTAATCTTTTTGCTACCGTCGGCGATTTACCATTTGTTGAAATACCTATCTTAAGATTTCCCTTTTGTACGATAGAGCCAAGATAAAAGTCACAGAGATCAGGTGTGTCTGCAACATTTACTAGAATATTTTTTTGCTTTGCCAATGCTCTGATATATGCGCTTGTATCTTTATTATCTACAGCAATTATTAAAATTTCTATTTGCTGCAGATCTGCTTCTTCAAAACTTTTATTCTTTAAAATAATATTGGGATACGCTGCGGCAAAGGTTTTTACTTCTTCGCTAATTACTGATGCAACAATAACCATTTTGGTTTGTGGAGAATTATTGATAATTGCTGAAAGCTTCTCCAGGCCTACTTTTCCTGCACCAACCAAAAGCACATTTAAGTTTTCCAGTTTTAAAAAAACAGGAAATAAATTATTTGAAGCAGGTTGTATGGCTGCTTCAATATTTATCGGCAATAAATTGGTATCCTGTTGTGTTGGCATTTAACCTTGCGTATTTTAATTATTTTTTATTAAATTTTCTCTCATCACAAAATCACCAAAAGTTTCTTTTTCGTGCCGTTGCGTTTTATAAATTCCAAACAAAGAATCAATTTCTGATAACAGCCCATTTTCATCAAGATGCTCTTTATATTTTTGATTGATCCTTGTACCTTCTCTATCACCACCAATATGCAAATTATAATGCCCGGCTGCTGTTCCTATAAAACCGATCTCTGCCGCATAAGGCCTGGCACAACCATTAGGGCAGCCCGTCATCCGGGTTAGTATTTCATCTTCTCCTAAATCATATTTTTCTAAAATATTTTCAATCTTAGTAATCAGTTCAGGGAAATATCTTTGTGCTTCAGCCAAAGCCAAAGGGCAGGTTGGCAAGGCAACACATGCCATGGCATTTTTACGAAACCCTGATGCAGCCTCGGTATGCTCAATTAATTTATATTTATTCAAAAGCGATTTTACAAAAGCTTTATCGGCCTCAATTATATCGCTTATTATTAAATTCTGATTACTCGTAAACCGGAAGTTCCCTTTTCCTGTTTCTGCTATTTCAAGCAAAGCAGTTTTTATTGCAAGATTTTCATCATCAAGCACCCGGCCGTTCTCAATAAATAAAGTGTAATGCCAGTTTTTATTTTTATCCTGCTGCCAACCAAAAAGATCTGTACGGCTGGTAAATTTATAAGGCTTTGCTTCTTCTATTTCAAAGCCGCATCTTTTTTCCAGTTCTGCTACAAAAGCTTCTTGACCCATTCTGTCAAAAGTATATTTTAAACGGGCAAGTTTTCTGTCACTGCGGTTTCCAAAATCTCTTTGAATAGTCACTATTTCATAAATAGCCTTAAACAAATTTTCTTCTCCGGCTACAAAACCAATCACTGTTGCAAGTCTCGGGTAAGTTTCTACATTTCCATGTGTCGCAGACAAGCCCCCTCCAACTGCAATATTAAAACCCAACAATCTTTCATCCTCTATAATTGCAATCAGTCCAAGATCATTTGCCAACACATCTACATCATTATTTGGTGGAATACCAATACCAATTTTAAATTTCCGTGGTAAATATCTGTCCTGGTAAAGCGGGTCGGGCTCTGTTGTTTCACTAATTTTTTCTTCATCTAACCATATCTCATAGTACGCTCTTGATTGTGGTAAAAGCAGGTCACTTATTTTGCCTGCAAGCGCATGTATCTCTTTGTGCAAAGGGCTTTCATTAGGATTACTACTGCAAACCACATTCCTGTTCACATCGCCACATGCAGAAATAGAATCCAGTTTTACTTTGTCAAAACTTTGCAGCGTTGGCTTAATATCATGTTTTAAAATACCATGCAATTGTATTGTTTGGCGTGTTGTAATTTTTATTGTACCGGTACTGTAATCACCGGCAATATTATGTGCAGCTATCCACTGTTCTGGTGTAAGAAAACCGCCAGGGATACGCATGCGTATCATAAAAGAAATTAATTTATCCAGCTTTTTTTCTGCTCTTTCTTCACGCAGGTCTCGGTCGTCCTGCTCATACATGCCATGAAATTTTATCAAGGCATGATCCGGTTCTCTTACCGATCCGGTAATCTCATCGCTCAAACTTTCTTTGAGAGTGCCACGCAAACCTCGGCTTGCAGTTTTTATAGTTTCTATTCCTGATAATTTTTTTTCTTCGCTCATTATTATTTTTTTGTTACCGGCATTTGTTTTTCATATCATCATCCTTGCGTCGCACTCTTGTACAGTAAATCATTGGGCATCAACTTCTCAATAAACGTCCTTCATGTATTTACCTGTAGCTTTTAACTCTTCAAAATATTTCAACGCTTCTTCATTGTTAAATTTCCCCTCCTGCTCAAATATTCTGATTAAAGTTTCTTCTACTGCTTTACTCATTATTTCTTTTTCACCACATAAATAAACAGCAGCCCCATTTTTGATCCATTCAAATAATTCTGTCGCTTTCTGCATTAGTTTATCCTGCACATATTCTTTCTGTTCACTAAAAGCCAAATTAATATTTGTCAGCACCCCGGTACCAAACCAATTCTGCCATTCTGTTTGATAGTAAAAATCTGTCGTGAATTTTTCATCTGCAAAAAACAACCAGTTTTTTCCGCCAGCACCTGTTGCATCTCTTTCGGCAACAAAAGACCGGAATGGTGCAATCCCGGTTCCAGGGCCAATCATCACAATATTCTTATCTTCTTCCGGCAGGCGAAAACGTTTATTGACCTGTATAAAAAAGTTTATTGTATCACCGGCTTTCTTATCATTCAGAAAGGCTGAACATATACCGGTTTTTATTTTTCCATCAGCAATAAATTCATCATTAAGAGCAATGATGTGTACTTCATTTCCATGTGCATTTATTGAAGAAGCTATATTGTAGATTCTCGGTGCCATGGCATGCAGCGAAAGTAAAAACGTTTCAAACTCAGCCACATTTTTTACGGGGTATTTTCTTATTAGTTCTACCAGGTCAACTCTGGTTCTTGGCAATGTTTCATTTACCAAAACAGCATATTGCTTTATAAATTTTTCCAGCAAAAAATTGATATTTATTTTCTGCAATAAATGTTCCCGTAAGGTTGCTTCTTCGTTTTTAAAATTTACCTTTTTACTTCCATCAATACCGGTAAGCGTAATAATTTCTTCTACAACCAGCTCATCATTTTCAGGAATGATACCAATAGAATCTCCCGGTAAATATTCAACCTGATCTGCTGCCAGCTCTATATGAAAAGTTTTTTTAGCAGAACCTCTTGCATTCAGATTTATGTTTGCCAACACAGTTCCCGTATATATTTTTTTGCCGGTCTTTTTTACAGTTTCTGTTATTGGTGGCGGTGTAATTTTAATTTCAGTAGCTCCAGTATTATTTATTGATTCCAGCAATTCATCAAACCATTTTTCTGCCGGTTCTTCATAATCAAGATCACATTTTACCATTGCTGCAATTCTTTTTGCGCCCATATTTTCTAACTGATTATCTACATCTTCACCTGTTTTGCAAAACATCGGATAAGATGTATCACCCAGCGCCAGCACTGCATATTTCATCGCCGGAATTTTAAATCCATTATTATGAATATGATCATAAAACTTTTGTGCAGCGATCGGCGGCTCGCCTTCACCTTGTGTACTTATCACTGTAATAAAATATTCTTCTTTTATAAGATCAGCTAAACGGTATTGGTCAAGACTAACCAGTTTTGCATTCACCCCTTTTTTCTTTGCTTTTGCTGCAAGTTCTATTGCCAGTTTTTTTGAATTTCCAGTTTCTGTTCCGTAAGCCAAAGTAATTTTTTTATTGCTGATTGCTTTTGAAACCATTGCTGCATCTGTAATCGGCTTAGTAGTTACCAGCCCGGAAATGTATCCGTTTACCCATATCAATTCTTCTTTTGTATAAGAACTAATATGATCATTTAATAATTTTAGCTTAAGCTCTGCTAACATGTTTCTTGTCTTTACTGTTTTCAGAAATATCACTGACTTTTGCAGTCAATGGTTTAAAATAATATCCTTTATTACTGCTGTTTTTTAACCACGAAAACTGTTGATGCAGGGCAACAACTTTTCCTATGATCACCAATGACGGTGATAAAAAAGAAAGGTCTTTTAATTTTTCTTCATATTCGTAAAGATTACAAGTATGAACGTTTTGCATTGGCGTGGTTGCCTGCTCTGCAACTGCAAGTAATTTCGCTGGATCAATTTTATATTGCGTTAATTTATTCACCAATAAAGGCAATGTTTCATTACTCATGTAAAAAACAAGGGTATCATCTGTAGCCGCTAATTCTTTCCAGTAATTTTCAGATACAACATCGCTTTTATAATAAGTTAAAAAACGAACTGCTGTTGAAAAGCCTCTTGCAGTTAACGGAATACCTGCATATGCCGCAGCACCAAGTGCAGCTGTTACACCCGGCACAATTTCATAAGGAATATTATTTTCAACCAGCGTTTCAAGTTCATCCAGAATATTTGAAAAAATAGAAACATCACCGCCTTTCAAACGCACCACCAGTTTGCCCTCTAAAGCATATTCAACTATTAACTGATTAATGGTTTGCTGCGGCGTAGATATCCCCCTGCGACATTGCTTACCAACATAAATTATTTCTGCATTATCATTTACATACATCTTCAATAAGTCTTCACTTACCAACCGGTCTGCCAATACAACTTCGGCCCGCCTCAGATAATTTGCAGTTTTTACCGTAACCAGATCCGGATCACCGGGTCCGGCAGCAGCGAGTATTACTTTACCAATGTGTTGCTTTATATTCATTTTATTTGTCCACTATTTTAGTAGATTAATACATTAAAAAGAAGAGCATTTAAAATAAAAGCTATTCTCAAAAAAAATCAATAGAGGCCTTCTACTGAAAGATATCTTTCACCTGTATCATAATTGAACGTAAGTATTTTTGCGCCGGCCGGGATTTCTGCAAGTTTTTTTGCAACAGCTGCAAGTGAAGCTCCTGTAGAAAGGCCAACAAAAATTCCTTCTTGTTTTGCAATCTGTTGCGCCTGTGCAAAGGATGCTTCTTTACTAACCTGTATTACGCCATCAAGAATTTTTGTATCTAAAATTGACGGAATAAAGCCAGCTCCAATTCCCTGAAGTGGATGCGGGCCTGGCTCTCCCCCAGTTAACACCGGCGAGAGTTCGGGTTCCACTGCAAATACTTTTAAGTTCGGAAATTTTTCTTTCAGTACTTCTGCCACACCGGTAATATGCCCCCCGGTACCTACGCCGGTAATAATATAATCCAGGCCATCAGGAAAATCTTCAATGATTTCCTGTGCGGTTGTTGTTTTATGAATCTCCGTGTTTGCGGGGTTATCAAATTGCTGCGGCACCCATGAGTTTGCTGTTTCGCCAGCGAGTTCATTTGCTTTTTCAATTGCACCTTTCATTCCCTTTTCTCTCGGCGTCAACACAAATTCTGCGCCGTAAGCAGACATAATTTTTCTTCTTTCCACACTCATACTTTCCGGCATCACTAAGATAATTTTGTACCCTTTTACTGCTGCAACCAATGCCAACCCAATGCCGGTATTGCCACTTGTCGGCTCTATGATAACACTATCTTTTTTTAACAAGCCCTTCTGTTCTGCATCTTCAATCATTGCCAATGCAATTCGATCTTTTATACTTGCACCAGGATTATTTTTTTCCAGTTTTATCCATACTTCATGATCATTACCAAATAATTTATTGATACGCACATGCGGCGTTTTTCCGATCGTTTGTAAAATATTATCTGCTTTCATTTTATGTATATTTTAATTTTTTTTGTTACAGGCATTTGTTTTTCGTGGCATCCTCGTTGTATCACTCACTTGTGCAGTTGCTCATTGGTCATCATTTTTAAATCACGAAATTTAAACCCTCAGGTAATGGATTATTATCCCTCACTTTTATTTCACTTTTGTGATACACAACAGAATGTGCCGGCACACTGTAAGTCAGCCACACATTTCCGCCAATAACACTGGAACGACCGATAACAGTAGCTCCTCCAAGTATTGTTGCACCGGAATAAATGATCACATTATCTTCAATTGTAGGATGCCGCCTGGTGCTTGCATTTGCCTTTGCCACATTCAATGCGCCTAATGTCACACCCTGGTAAATCTTTACATCATTTCCTATTACTGCGGTTTCGCCAATTACTATTCCCGTACCATGATCAATAAAAAATGACTTGCCAATTTCAGCGCCGGGATGAATATCTATACCGGTTTTACTGTGTGCATACTCACACAATAACCTGGGCAAAATTTTTATATTTTGTAAATACAACTGGTGTGCAATACGATAAACTGCTGTTGCATAAAATCCCGGATATGCTACCAATACTTCCTCAATAGATTGTGCCGCCGGATCAAATTTTAAAACTGCTTCAGCATCCAGTAAAAGAGCATCATATATTTCTGGTAATTCATAAAATAACTGATCCGTATGCGTTTTTACTTTATCCTCATTTTTTATTAATTCAAATATTAAGGCAGAAAAAGTATTTTTTATTTCCGTGTATTCCAGCTTTAATTTTTCTTCTGTTTTATATTTACTTTCATGAGATGCAAATAATAAATTGAAAAGATCATCAATAAAGTGCTCGGCAATTTCTTTATCAGGAAAATGTGTTAAGCTTTTACCGTTTGCTTCAAATATTTTTTTTATAAAATTTTCTTCTGTCATTATTATGTATTCATCGTTCAGCATTATTGTATCATACATGCGCCCACCGTTACATTGCTTGTTTCATCGATTAAAATTGCGCTACCACCGGTTCTCAGCTTTGTATAACTATCAAATGCAACCGGAGAAGCAGTTTTTATTGTTGCTTTTACAATATCATTAAGCCCAACTTTATCCGGTGCGGCAACCTGCTGCAGAGAATTTACATCCAGCCGGTATTCAATTTCTTTAACCACACTTCTTACCAGTTTGCTGTTTATCTGTAGCAAATATTTATTGCCGGGTATTAGGGGTTTATTATCCATCCAGCATAATAAAACTTCCAGCTCATTCTGCACTTTCGGTTTATTGTTGCTGTGTACAATTACATCGCCACGGCTCACATCTACATCATTT
Organism: Ferruginibacter sp.; assembly: GCA_039918155.1. Classification (GTDB taxonomy): domain Bacteria; phylum Bacteroidota; class Bacteroidia; order Chitinophagales; family Chitinophagaceae; genus Ferruginibacter. The sequence goes on along the minus strand of JBDSIB010000077.1, from coordinate 6,152 downwards.
GCCAAATGTAATATTGCGGCCTGCGGGGCAAATACTTCACTTACTTCTTTGCCGGCAATTTCAATTGATTTAATTGTTGTTTCATTACCGGATGGAAGAATAGTAACGGCATCTCCTTTTTTATAAAGACCGCTGAGTAATTTACCGGCATAGCCACGATAATCATGCAGGTCTTCAGTTTGGGGTCGGATAACATACTGCACCGGAAATCTTGCATCATTTAAATTAACATCATCCTGTACTTTTACTGATTCCAGTATTTGCAACAGAGATTTTCCTTCATACCACGGAAACTTTTCACTTTTTTCTACAATATTATCTCCATTGATTGCGCTGATCGGAATATAAAAAACATCTTTTAATCCCAATGATTTAGCCACTTCAGCATAATCGATCAGAATATTATTATAAATATCCTGCGAATTATTTACGAGATCCATTTTATTAACGGCAACGACTACATGCGGAATATTTAATAAAGATGCAATGATAGAATGACGACGGGTTTGTTCCACTACACCATTCCTTGCATCTATCAATACAATTGCCAGGTCAGAATTGGAAGCACCGGTAACCATGTTACGGGTATATTGTATGTGTCCGGGCGCATCAGCAATGATGAATTTTCTTTTGGGCGTAGAAAAATATTTATAGGCAACGTCTATAGTAATTCCCTGTTCTCTTTCTGCCCTTAAACCATCTGTAAGTAACGCAAGATCTATTTCACCATCTTCTTTATTTTTGCTTTGTTTTTCAATTGCTTCCAGGTGATCAATCATTATAGATTTACTGTCATACAGCAAACGCCCTATCAGCGTACTTTTACCATCATCTACACTTCCTGCAGTTATAAATCTAAGTAAGTCCATTATTTTAATTCTTTAATTTTATTTATAAAAAATGTCATTGGTCAAATGTCATTAGTCATTACTATTTTAAAAATATCCATTCTTTTTGCGGTCTTCCATGGCCGCTTCACTAACCCGGTCATCAATTCTTGTTTCACCACGTTCGCTGGTTTTAGTGGCAATTATTTCTGTGATAATATCATCAATTGTTGAAGCTTGAGATTCGACTGCAGCAGTACAGGTCATGTCACCGACGGTTCTGTAACGGACTTTTTTTACTGAAACTTTATCACCTTCTTCCAGTTTTATAAATTCCGAAGTTGCTACCAATTGGCCTTCATGCTCCAGTACTTCTCTTTCATGAGCAAAATAAATTGGAGGTAAGGGAATGTTTTCTCTTTTGATGTAATTCCAGATATCCAATTCTGTCCAGTTACTTATGGGAAACACTCTTACATTTTCGCATTTATGAATTCTGCCATTGTAAATATTCCATAATTCAGGACGCTGTAATTTTGGATCCCACTGTCCAAACTCATCTCTTACAGAAAATATCCTTTCTTTTGCCCGGGCTTTTTCTTCATCTCTTCTAGCACCACCAATGCAGGCGTCAAATTTAAATTCTTCAATAGTATCGAGTAAAGTATAAGTCTGTAGTGCATTACGGCTGGCAAATTTTCCTTTTGGTTCAGTTAAATGTTTTGCCTTAATAGTATCTTCTACTTTTCTTACAACTAATTTCTCATCAATTTCCTTTACCATTTCATCTCTGAATTTTAATGCCTCAGGGAAATTATGGCCGGTATCAATATGCACCAGGGGAAAAGGAAATTTGCCGGGCCTGAAAGCTTTTAAGGCAAGGTGTACCAACACAATGGAATCTTTACCACCACTGAAAAGTAATGCGGGCTTTTCAAACTGGCCAGCCACTTCACGGAAAATATGTATCGATTCCGATTCAAGTTGTTCTAAATAATCTAATCTGTACGCACTCATTTATATCAATTGATTTTATTTTTTAATTAGCGTGCAATCCGCATTCTTTTTTATCTGCCGATTCCCACCACCATCTGCCAGCTCTAAAATCTTCACCTGGTTTTATAGCACGTGTGCATGGTGCACAGCCGATACTTACAAATCCTCTATCGTGTAAAGAATTATAAGGAATATTAAACTTGCGGATATAATTTTCTACTTCTTCGGTTGTCCAGTGTAATAATGGATGAAATTTTATAACCTGGTTTGCTTCGTCCCATTCTACCGGTTGTAAGTCGTGCCTTGCGGCAGAATGCTCTGCACGCAAGCCGGTAATCCATACATCATTGCCAGCTAATGCCCGTTTTAGTGGTTCTACTTTCCTGATATAGCAACAATTTTTACGGTTATCAATTGATTCATAAAAAGAATTAGGGCCTTTTGCTTCTACAAAATTTTGCAATTCTTCTGTAGCTGGAAAATAAGCTTTTATATGAGTATTATATCTTTCGTTTGTACTGCTCCACACAGAATATGTTTCCGGAAACATTCTGCCTGTATCAAGCGTAAATATTTTTACAGGCAATTCATTATGTAAAATATCATGCGTGATCACCTGGTCTTCGTAGCTGAAACTACTGGAAAATGTAACCTTTCCTGAAAATTGCTTTGTAAGCAATTCAATTGCTTCAGCAGGCAATAGTCCACCAATTTGGTAGATTAATGATGTAATGCTATCGGTTGTCTGGTTACTCAATTTTTAAAAAATTAAAATTTAGATTGAAACAAAAAGATGTCGTTGGGGATTTCTAAGAACACATATGGTTGGTAAATATGTGCGGCCCATGTTGCAAAATTTTGAATACAAATTACAAAGTCTACTTATTTGATGGACAAAGCTATGGTAGAAATGCGAAAAAAAGAAAAATAATTTAAATACATTAGGGGTTTACATAATTTTAACATGGAATTTATTTAATATACAATATCAGTAGACTATTAACCTGCTAATGCAGATATAACAATAATTATATTTATTTTTGCGTAAATGATCTCAAAAAAGACACAATACGGACTTAAAGCGCTGGGTTACCTTGCGGGACAATATGGCAAAGGGCCAGTATTGATAGCAGATATCGCCAAAAAGAAAAAAATCCCTATTAAATTTTTAGAAACCATTTTGCTGCAATTAAAGCAGAATAATATCTTAGAAAGTAAAAAAGGTAAAGGTGGTGGGTATTTTCTTGCAGAAGCACCAAAGAAAATATCTCTTGCAACAGTTTATAGAATTATTGAAGGGCCTATAGCTATGTTGCCTTGTGTGAGCTTAAACTTTTATGCAAAATGTAAGGATTGTAATGAAAAAAATTGTGGCCTTAACAGGATGATGATCCTTACCAGAGATGCAACTTTAAAAGTTTTATACAAAAAAACAGTGTACGATCTTATTGACAATTAACATCTAGTTAGAAGAAGCTCGTTTAACTACTTTTTTACCGAACCTGTTTTTAACTTCATCAATTGCCTTATACAATCCTGTCTTTTTCTCTACATCGCTGAATAGATTTGTTTGCACTGAGTCGTTTGTTAATTCACTTAACCTTACTCCCAAAAGCCTTACTGGCGTGCCTTTTCGGTACAATTTATTAAAAAGCTCTTTTACTACTGGAATAATTTCATCATCGGCACAAGTGTACGGAAGAGTTGTTTGTCTGCTGCTGGTTTCAAAATCGTGATAACGGATCTTTACAGCAACACAACCACTAACTTTTCCATCGTCTCTCAGCTCATAACATATTTTTTCAGTAAGCCTTACCAATTCTGATTTTAAAAATACAATATCAACAGTATTTTCATTGAAAGTATTTTCAGAAGATATTGATTTTGCTTCGTGATATGGACTTACTTCCCTCTTATGTATTCCATGGCTTTTTTGCCAAAGATCTGTACCCCATTTCCCTAAGCGCTCTTCGAGAATTTCAGCAGTCGTTTCAGAAATATCTTTAATGGTATAAATTCCCATTGATTTTAAGATTAGTTCTGTCTGGCCACCCACACCTGGTATCTCACTCGCAGCTAGGGGGGCCAGGAAATCTTTTTCTTTACCAAAAGGCACTTGTAGATAACCGTTAGGTTTCGCCTGGTTTGTTGCAATCTTTGCCATCATTTTATTGGAAGCAAGTCCAAAAGATATGGGCAAACCGGTTGTTTCTATAATCTCTTTCCGGAGGTCAATCGTCCATTGAAGTGGATCAAAAAATTTCCCCATACCCGTAAGGTCCAAATAAAATTCATCTACTGAAGCTTTTTCAAATAGCGGCGCTTTATCAGCAATTATTTGTGTTACCCACCGGGAAAACCTGCTGTATTCAGAATAACTTCCTTTAATAAAAACAGCATGTGGACAAAGTTGCCTGGCTTTTGTAGATGGCATTGCGGAATGTATCCCAAATTTTCTTGCTTCGTAATTGCAGGCGGCTACCACTCCTCTTTCGCTGCCACCAACTATCACAGGCTTTCCCTTTAAAGAAGGATCGTTCAGCATTTCTACCGAAGCAAAAAATGAGTCCAAATCAAAATGTGCTATGATGCGTTGTGTAGAGTTCAATTTTCAAAGTTTTAGGATCTATCCATAAATATCAAGTAATCCTTCCGGCACTTCTACAAATACTTTTCTATTTTTCTTATCAATTTTTAAAAGATTTTCTTCATGTACAGGCACCATCGCTTCGTTACCTTTATACATAATGGTACATAATATCTGGTGAGGTTGTTCTATCACTTCAATAATTTCACCAAGGTCAGTTTCTACATCTATTAAACTAAAACCGAGTAATGCAATTGGAGAAGACTTTGCACTGAACTTATTAAAGTCATCGGCAGTTAACCAAACTTCTTTTGGGGTAAGCTTACGGGCGACTTCAACGATATCAACGCCTTCGAGTTTTATAATAGTTTCCGTATCGCTTTTTATTTGTGCTGTTTCTATAAAATAAGGCAGAAAATTATCTTTCTTATCTTCTAAAAAAATAGCTTCCAGGCCTTTTAAAGAAGTTTTTTTACCAAGGCTGTGTTGCAATACCAGGTTGCCTTTGAGGCCGGTGCTTGCTGCTAATTTTCCTATTTTAAAATACTGCTGCATAATTAATTGTAAGTTACTTTATTTACAAGTGAAGAAAAAAAGAAGAACTGTCCGTGTGATAAAATGGGGAAGATGAATAATGATATGCCGTACAAGTGAGTGACACAACGATGATGACCAAGGTTTTGCTGTTTGTACCAAAAAAAAGTCCTACAACTTAGTTGCAGGACTTAAATGAATTGACTCGGCAGAGGTAGTTTATTCTTCTGTCTTTGTTTCTTCGGATGCTTCCGGCGCTTCTGCTACTGGAGCAGCAACGGGTTCATCTGCTGTTTTTTCTACAACTTTCTTTACAAAAGGTACATTTCGTCTGTCAGAATTAGCTTTTCTATGCGCACCTTGACGGCGGGCTAAATTAGCATCATGCTCTGTACTCCACATGGTAAATTTCTCCATTGCTACGGCTGTATCAAACAAACCGAGGCTTACGCCACGCAATAAATGTTTAAGGAACAACACACCTTTGAAAGAAAGGATGCGGCGTACAGTGTCGGTGGGTTGAGCACCTTTTTGTAACCAGTCCAATGCTTTCTGACGATCGATCTGGATTGTGGCCGGAACGGTCAAAGGATTGTAAGAACCTAGTTTTTGAATAAATTTACCATCACGTGGGCTACGGGCATCCGCAATAACGATGAAGTAAAATGGTCTCTTCTTAGAGCCATGGCGTTGTAATCTCATCTTTACAGCCATAAAAATAGAAATTTTCTTGGTTGTTAATAAATAGGGTTTCTAATGCCCCTTTTAAAAAAGGGAAAGCGAAGATAAGCAGCACATACTAATTATCCAAAAGAACATGCCTAAAAAGGAGGGATGTTTTAAAATTTAACGCCGGCCCATGCCAGGCATGCGGCTCATTGGCATTTTGTTCATCATTTTCATCATGCCTTTCATTTGCTCAAACTGCTTTAAAAACTGGTTCAGCTCCGCAATATCTTTACCGCTGCCTTTTGCTATACGCTGTTTGCGGCTGGGGCTCATAATATCGGGATTGCGCCTTTCTTCCATAGTCATGGAATTTATGAGGGCTTCAATTCCTTTAAAAGAATCATCATTTATATCAAGATCTTTTACCTGTTTTCCTACGCCGGGTATCATCCCCATCAAATCTTTCAGATTTCCCATCTTCTTTATCTGGCCCAATTGTGTTTTAAAATCTTCAAAATCAAATTGATTTTTTCGAATTT
>JBDSIB010000076.1:0-6918 GCA_039918155.1 Ferruginibacter sp. | reverse complement strand
TGTAAGCATAAGATAGATTTTTTCGTGAGGTATAACGATATGGGTATTTGGTGAAAAGTGCTGGACAAGATTTTTCAACCCTTCTTTACCACCAAACCAACAGGACAGGGAACGGGACTGGGTTTGAGCCTTAGCTATGATATCATAAAAGCTCATGGTGGGGAGATAAAAGTAGAATCGAAAGAAAGCGAGGGAACAACATTTACAATTTATTTACCAGTTGTCTGAATCACGGATTATTTAGGATTAAATGATTACACAGAATAAAATAAATAATAAATGGCAGAATTAAAGTAAAGTGATATTACAGAAAAAATAATAGGTGCTTCCTTTGACGTTCATAAATTTCTAGGAAATGGTTTTCAGGAAGTAATTTATCAACGTGCATTAGCCTGGGAACTAACGCAGGCAAAACTGGAATATGTACGTGAAATGAGCATAAAATAATTTCAAAAAAAAAAAATTGAAAGCGAATTCCTTGAGGCAAAAAAAAATAAATATGACTCATGAAATAGAACAGGAGATTTTCTATAGAGAATTGCAAGAGCCAATAGGAACAAGAAGAGCTGATTTCGTAGTGGAAGGGAAAATTTTAGTCGAATTAAAAGCTATTGTAGCTCTCGAAGATGTTCATCTTGCACAAGTTTTGAATTATCTCAAGGCTTATAAACTTGAAGTTGCTTTGCTAATCAACTTCGGAAGTAAAAGCCCCGCATTTAAAAGATTGGTGCTCTGGAATTAAATCTGTGAAATCCATAAATCCATTTAAATCCGTGATTCAGACAAAATTCGACATTATTAAAGCACATGGCGGAGAAATAAAAGTAGAATCGAAAGAAGACGAGGGAACAACATTTACAATTTATTTACCTAATAATAAAACATTATGAAGAAAATTATTTTGGCCTTGACCTTATTGAATTTTATTTCATTAAAAACAATAGCTCAGGATTTTTATGCTGATAGTTTAAGTAAAGTTGCCAGCAATTCAAAAATAGACGAGAAAAAGGTTAAAACATTTATTGAGTTAGCCAAATATCAACAAACCTTCTTACTTAATTATGATACTGCTCTTATAGTTTTAAATACAGCACTTACAATTGCAGAACAAAATAAATTATATACGCTGCAGGCTGAAATTATGTATTTGCAGGCTATAAGTTTTGGTAATACAATAAAATTTACCCAAAAATATACATTAGTTCAACGGGCAATTTTGTTTTGCCGGCAACATCAATTAAAAGCACCCGAAGCAGATTTGTTGCTGTTACTATCTAAAGTAATTTCAGATAAAAATGATTCTGTGAAACTGATAATTAATCAGTCACTTAATATTTCTTTACAAAACAACCTTATAGATCAACAAATAAATGCCTTGGCAGCAAAGGCCAATTTTGTTGCAGCAAAACAACCAGATTCAGCAAAAGCACTTTTCGCCTTGGCATTATCACTTTCCCGCCAACATCAGCTTCACCAAAGTGAAGTAACGCTGCTACAAACTATTGCGAAAACTTATTCATTAAATCATTGGGGAGATAGTGCAACCTATATTATGCAAAATGCAATGAATACTGCACATGAAAACGGTTTGGTAAATGAAGAAATAATAAGTTTAAATGCATTGATATTATCTGAACGAGGGTATTTTATCAGAGATTCATTAAATACTTATTTTGAGAGATTAGTAAACCTATGCCGGAAATACAAAAGAGATTCTGTTGCATTTATGCAGGCATCTACTTTGTCTTACCAGGATATTGGTAATTATCCTAAAGCACTTCAGATATCTCTCGCCCTATTACGATTACACAAAAGTAAAAATGATAGTACAAATATTCAGATCGATCTTTATCAAATAGCATTGTCTAACAATTACTCTCTTCAATATAAAAAAGCAATTGCCTGGTATAATGAAGCAAAAAAATATAGCCAGCAAAGTTTCCATTACATATTCATTCATGATGATCTTGCGCATTGTTATCTTGAGCTAAATCAAAAAGATTCTGCAAAATATTACGCAGATTCCTGCTATAAAATTGCGACGGCTTTTTACGGAAGCGAAGCCAATATATATGGAGGCGTATTAAATGATTTGGGCACTACTTACCTGGCTTTGGGAGAAGATAGTTTAGCACTTGATTACCTTAGAAGAAGTTATATATTTTTTACAACCAAAAGCATAGAATACCAAAATTATACCGGCAGTACCCAGGGCCTTGCAGACTATTATAAAAAACACGGCAATTTAGATTCCAGTTATTACTATGCCAGGCTTTCTTTAAATACAGCCAGGGATAAAGGTTTCCTTAAATTCATATTTAGTTCAAGTGCCATTGTTTCAGATTATTTTTTAAAACATCATAATGCAGACAGCGCTTACTATTTTCAGCAGGTTGGTTTTGATGCATATAAAACTTTGTACAATCATGAAAGCACGAGTGAGTTTCAAAACCTGGCTTTTGCAGAGCAGCAAAAAGAGCAGAACCTGGCGGTAGAAAAAAAATTAGCAGAAGAGCAATATGCAAGTAACCTTAAACTATACGGACTTTTAGGTTTACTGGCGGTTGGTCTTATTATCGGAGTAATGGTTTACAGAAATAACAGGAACCGACAAAGATCTTATGAGCTGCTTAAAAAACAAAAGAGTGAAATTGATCTTCAAAAGGCAAAACTGGAAGACTCTATAAAAGATCTGAAAGCAACACAAACACAGTTAGTTCAATCTGAAAAAATGGCTTCTCTTGGAGAACTCACTGCAGGTATTGCTCATGAAATTCAGAACCCATTAAATTTTGTAAATAATTTTTCTGAAGTAAATAAAGAATTAATTAGCGAATTAGTTGAAGAAGTTGATAAGGGAAATACGGAAGAGGTGAAAACATTGGCAAACAATATAAAAGAAAATTCTGAAAAAATAAATCATCATGGAAAGCGTGCTGATGCGATTGTAAAAGGAATGTTGCACCATAGCCAAAGCAGTACCGGTAAAAAAGAACTAACAGATATCAATGCTTTGTGCGATGAATATTTACGCCTCTCTTACCACGGCTTGCGTGCAAAAGACAAATCATTTAATGCAACAATTAAAACTGATTTTGATAAATCTATTGAAAAAATAAATATCATTCCCCAGGATATTGGACGAGTAGTTTTGAATTTGATCAACAATGCTTTTTATTCAGTTGATGAAAAAAAGAAAAAAGCCCCCCAAGGACCTAAAAGGGGAGCTGAGTACTTGCCAACTGTAACTGTAAGCACGAAGCGTTCTGGTTCCCCTTCAGGGGCGGAGGGGCTTTTAATCTCCGTTACCGACAACGGCAATGGCATTCCGCAAAATATTGTTGACAAAATTTTTCAACCCTTCTTTACCACCAAACCAACAGGGCAAGGTACTGGACTAGGTTTGAGCCTGAGTTATGATATTATTAAAGCGCATGGTGGAGAAATAAAAGTGGAAACTGGAGAAGGGTCGGGATCAACATTTATTATTCAACTTCCAATCGCTTAAAATAACAAGCAATGTAATTTACCCATTTACCTAAACCCATCATGCAGATTAAAAATTACAACATTTACCATTCTGTTAAAACATCATTCGTGATTAAATTATTTCTAACGTTATTACTCACAAGTGGTTGCCTGTTTGCGCTGGCGCAGGAGGAAACCTATTCTGTTAACTGGACCAGCGAACAAGCGGACAGTGTCAAAATGGAACTCCGCAGTTCTGCAAATGATACCCTGCGAATGAAAATGGCAAGATCACTTGGCATTTATCACCAGGAAATAAACAGGGATACCAGTTTGTTTTATCATCAACTGCAAATAAAGCTGGCTAAAAAACTAAAGCAGCCACTTTGGGAAGCCGATGCTTACGATGCGGCAGGTTGGGTATTATCACAATTGAAAAATTTTCCGCTCTCTCTTGAATACCTGCTCACCGCCATGAAAATTGCGAACAACAAAGACATAGAAAAAAATATCTGGCAACTGGATTTTTTCTCCAAAAAAAAGGACGCTGATTATGCCCGTTTAACCACACTTGGATTTATTTACAACGACCTCTCCCAGTTATACCGTCAAATAGGTGATATAGAAAAGGAAGTGCAAAATATCCGGCGGGGAATAGCCGTTGCAAGCCAAATAAGCAATGAGGTACTGTTGGGCCTGCTAAAGTCAAATCTCTCCCAGGTTAAATTAACTGAACATCAACCCGATTCTGTGATCTATTTTGGTAAGCAAGGACTTGAGCACATGAAAAACTCTGGCTATACAACCTACGAGGGCTATGAATTAACGCTGCTGGGAGAAGCATATATACAGAAAAAAGATTTCGCTACTGCGAAAAATTACCTCGATAAATCAATCATAGTAAACCAGGTAAACAGGAGTGTGGTAAAATTACCGGATGCTTATTTTTCATACGCCAGCCTTTACAAAGCACTTGGCCAGCCCGACTCCGACAGAGTTTATCTTAACAAGGCTGTTACCGCTTTTACTTTTTTCGGCCTGCCTGAAAAGGTAAAACAGGCTTATGGCTTGCTGTACAATTTTTACAAGATCGAAAAAAAATCAGATAGTGCTTATTATTATCTGCAATTATACCAGGCGCTTAGCGACAGTCTGAATAAAAAGGAAAAAGATCAGATACATGCCTACCAGAATATTGCTTTTAACGAACAGATAGAACGGCAGCAAACGGAAAGTCTCCGTATTCAAAAAGCGAATACTTATAGAACGGTAGCTCTTTCAATTGGCATAGCTGTATTGCTGCTGATTGCATTTTTGCTTTTCCGCAATAACCAAACCCGCCGTAAAGCGAATAGCCTGTTACAACAACAAAAGGCTGAAATTGAACAGCAGAAAATAAGAGTGGAAAATACGCTGACAGAATTAAAGAGCACTCAACAGCAATTGATACAAAGTGAAAAGATGGCTAGTCTCGGTGAACTCACTGCCGGTATTGCCCATGAAATACAAAACCCACTGAACTTTGTTAATAATTTTAGTGAGGTAAGCAATGAATTGATTGACGAAATGAATGCTGAATTAGATAAAGGAGATATTGATGAAGCAAAAATTATCTCAAACGACATTAAACAAAATTTAGAAAAAATAAACCATCATGGCAAGCGTGCCGATGCGATTGTAAAAGGTATGCTACAACATTCCCAATCCAGTAAAGGGAAAAAAGAACCAACAGATATCAATGCTTTATGTGATGAATATCTCCGCCTTTCCTACCATGGCCTGCGAGCGAAAGACAAAAGCTTTAACGCAACAATGAAAACTGATTTTGATAAATCTATTGGCAACATAAATATTATTCCCCAGGATATTGGAAGAGTAATTTTGAACTTAATAAATAATGCTTTTTATGCTGTAGCAGAAAAGAAGAAGGAAGCGCCCCAACTCCCTAAAGGGGGAGCTGAGTACTTGCCAACTGTAACTGTAAGCACGAAGCTTTCTGGTTCCCCTTCAGGGGCGGGGTGGCTTTCAATTTCTGTTTCCGATAACGGCAACGGTATTCCCCAAAACATTGTTGATAAAATCTTCCAACCATTCTTTACCACCAAACCTACCGGGCAGGGAACTGGCCTGGGCTTGAGTTTAAGCTATGATATTATTAAAGCACATGGCGGAGAAATAAAAGTAGATAGTAAGGAAAACGAAGGCACAACTTTCATCATTCAATTGCCTGTATAATATGATATACTTGCAGATATCTGTTTCCAGTTTTATTTTAATATATTTATAAACGCTCCTATTCCTTATAAATTTTTACCATCACTAATTATTATGATCATGAAAAATTTTCATTCTTTCTTTACCGGATTGGTTTTGCTCATCGGTAATTCCCTTTCTGTTGATGCACAAAACATAACAGATACCCGCCTGCTTTGGCAACCTGCTATCAGCAATGATCATATTGCTTTTATTTATGCAGAAGATCTATGGGTGGCAAACAGGGACGGTTCTTATCCGCAAAGAATTACGGTAAGTGAAGGTTTGGAATCAAACCCGGTATTCTCTCCTGATGGTAAGACGATCGCTTTTACCGGCCAGTACGACGGCAATACAGATGTGTTTATCGTACCCGTTACCGGCGGTGTGCCTAAACGACTTACCTGGCATCCAGGTGCAGATCTCGTACGTGATTTTTCGCCGGACGGCAAAAAAATATTATTTGCTTCGCAACGCAATAGCTTTACTAACAGGTATTATCAATTGTTTACGGTGGATATTGCCAGCGGTGCTGAAGAGCAACTACCTATTCCAAATGCCTTTTGGGCTTCTTACAGTCCTGATGGTAACAGTATCGCCTACACGCCGATTCCAGATCGTTTTGAGCAGTGGAAAAATTACCGGGGTGGTACCATGTCCCGTATTTGGCTTTATAATATTAAAGATCATAATGTAACTCAAATACCAAAACCAACTGCTGGGAGCAACGATTCTAAGCCGGTATGGAAAGGCAACAAAGTTTATTTCCGCAGCGATCGCAACGGAGAGTTTAATTTATATAGTTATGACCCTGACAGTAAAGCGGTAAAACAACTGACTAAATTTACGGACTACCCTATCTCCAGCCTGGAAGGAACAGGAGATGGAATTATTTTTTCGCAGGGCGGATATTTGAACATTTACAACGTAGGAAATGAAAATACTGCAAAATTAAAAATTGGTGTAGCTGCAGATCTGCTGGATCAACGGGCAAGATTTGTAAAAGGAGATCAGTACATCCGCACCATCGATATATCTCCATCAGGGTCCAGAGTAGTGTTAGATTACCGTGGGGACATTATGACGCTGCCTTCACAAAAAGGCGATGCATTTAATCTTACAAACTCGCCCGGCGCCCATGAGAAAGAACCTGCATGGTCACCAAACGGAAAGTCTATTGCATACTTCAGCGATGCA
>JBDSIB010000075.1:0-5215 GCA_039918155.1 Ferruginibacter sp. | reverse complement strand
TTTTGCCCGGCCTTTACCGTCATTTCTCTTTTTACTTCTTTTATAAAAATATCCCACTCCGGCATAGCGGGTGTAACGTCTGTGCCTAAAACAATACAATTCAAAGAGTCTGCTTCCATTGTAAAAGGAACACTACGGCTTAGTATGGAAGGATTTGATTTTAATAATAATCCGGTAATTGCAGAGCCGGTGAATGTTACCACATCCTGCGAATCAGCAAACGATAAAATATTTCCTGCGCTGCCACAAATCAATTGTAAAGCACCTTCCGGTAAAATGCCGGAGGCGTTTATTTCTTTTACAACGGCTTCGGTTAGAAAGCTGGTAACAGTTGCCGGTTTTACAACTGCGGGCACGCCTGCAAGTAAGTTCACTGCTATTTTTTCAAGCATGCCCCATACGGGGAAATTGTATGCATTTATATGAATGGCAACGCCCTCTTTCGGCACCAGAATGTGATGGCCCATAAAAGTATTTCCTTTACTAAGGTTTATCGGGTCGCCGTCCAGGCAAAAAGGATCATCGGGTAATTTTCTTCGTAAAGAAGCATTGGAAAACAAATTGCCAATTCCCCCTTCAATATCTATCCAGCTATCAACTCTTGTTGCGCCGGTTAGATAACTTATTTGATAAAACTTTTCTTTATGCTCCATCAAATGCAGTGCAAGTGCACGCAACATTCTTCCTCTTTGCTGAAAAGTCATTTTGCGTAAGGCAGGATTTCCTTTTTGTCTTGCGTATTGTAAAACGGCTTCAAAATCTATTCCCTCAGTAGTTGCAACAGCTATCGGTTTTCCTGTAACGGCATTAAATAGTTGCTGCCCTTCGCCATCTCCTTCTATCCATTTTCCGGTAACAAAATTTCCTAATTTCTGCATTATAACTATTAAGCTAACAAAGCTAAGCAATGAAATGAAAAATGAGGTTTTAAAAGAAAACTTTAAAAAACAATTATAAAAATATTATTTTGTTACAAATATTTACAATGAAAAATATACTGTTCGCATTACTACTTTTTGCCTCCTGCAAAACAACAAAAATGGATGCCAATAATTGTAAAGGCCCGGCTAAAACCGATTGTGCCTGTACCATGGATTATAAACCCGTATGCGGCTGCGATGGAAAAACATACAGCAATGCATGTGTAGCAAAATGTGCAGGAGTAAAAAGCTGGACAGAAGGAGAATGTAAAAAATAAAATTACATCAGTCCGAATTGTCTGTAATGATGTGTTACATGTTTGTAATGCAGTAAAACCCATTCCTCAAAATTCAACAAACCAAATACGGGGTGAAGGGTTGTTTTGCCGGGGGCATTCTCAAAATAAGAAATAAAAAACTTTACAGCAGCCTGTAATTTTTCTTTTGCAATTTCCAATAAAGGATACCTGAGTGGTAATGGATCTTCACCCAATACTGTTGCGGGGGCTTTTGTATTTTCCCTGAACTCTTTATCGCTGTATAAAAATTCTCTGTATTTAGGTAAATGTTCTTCCGGAGTTACCAGGTCAAACTGTATTTTTTCAGTAGATACATTAAAGAAGGCGGCTACATGCTCTACCATCTGCTGTACATTCATCTTTCCCCATACCGCAGCAGTATCAGCAGAAAGATTGTCTAGCAACAAAAACATTCCGCTGTTTATAAAATGTAGTTTCTCTGTATCCATAATTAAAAAAAGCAGGCTTTGGTACCTGCTTCTGAATATTATAACCGGCTATCAATTTCCCGGCAAAGATTTTCAAAAATTTCATCAATGCTGCCCTCACCTTTTACCATCACCACCTTATTAAACTGCTGGTAATAATCAGCTACCATTGCAGTTTTGGTTCGGTATTCATGTATGCGTGCCCGTATTATCTGGTCGTTGGTATCATCGCTGCGGCCGCTGGTTTCGCCACGTTTTATCAATCTTTTTACCAACTCTTCTTCAGTTACATCTAATGCAAGCATTACGGCTATCTGTTGTTTTTTTAATTGCAAAAGTCTGTCAAGCGCTTCTGCCTGAGTAGATGTTCTCGGAAAGCCATCGAATAAAAAACCTTTTGCATCAGGATGTTCGTCAAGGCAAGAACTGATCATGCCAATCACAACCTCATCGGGCACCAATTGCCCTTTGTCCATAAACTGTTTTGCTGCCTGCCCTAAAGAGGTTTTTCTGGATATTTCTGAACGAAGTAGATCGCCGGTACTAAGATGCCTCAAACCATACCTGGAAATGAGCTTTTCGCTTTGTGTACCTTTACCGCTGCCTGGTGGGCCAAAGAGTATTAAATTGAACATAGTAATTGCTGGACTTATATTAATAAACAATACCTTAAAAAAGCCGGAATAATGCAAATGTAATTAAGCATTTTTAAAGCTCAATTTTTTGAGCCGGGCATAATCCTTGTTTATTAAAACCTGTTTTTTCGTAAATATAATATTACAAAATGAATTTTAGGCAATAGAAATTCAAAATAAGTCAGTTTTTATTAAAACTTTTCTATGTTAGTCCTAATACTATCCGTTTTGTCATAAAAGGCCTAACAGTTACTTTTGCCGATGAACAGGGAAAATCACCTTAAATTCTTTTTATGGATTCATTGAAATTAAGTCAGCTTGCAGAAACGTTGATAGGTTCAGAAATAGTAAAGCTGGGCGGTATTATAAAAGAAAAAATACGCCAGGGCGAAGAAATATATAATTATACCATCGGCGATTTTGATTCTTCCCAGTTCCCGATACCGGAAGTTTTAAAAAATGAGATTATACAGGCGTACAATGAAGGTTTTACTACCTATCCTGCAGCAGATGGGGACGCTTCGTTAAGAAACGCAGTAGCTGGCTTTATAGAAAGAAAGGAAGGCCTGCATTATGAGCCTAATGAAATATTAATTGCTGCCGGTGGCCGCCCACTTATTTATGCTGTTTATCGGGCTATTGTAGATAAAGGAGATAAAGTAATATACCCGGTACCAAGCTGGAATAATAATCACTATGTACATTTTACCGAAGGAGAACATATACAGATTGAAGCTACCAGGGAAAATAACTTTATGCCTTCGGCAGAACAGATAAAACCACATGTAAAAGGCGCTGCTTTAATTGCTGTTTGTTCCCCATTGAACCCAACTGGTACTACTTTTAAAAAAGAAGAACTGGAAGCCATTTGTGATCTGATCATTGAAGAAAACAAACAAAGAAAATCCGGTGAAAAAAAATTGTACCTGATGTACGATCAGATATATTGGACCTTAACCTACGGTGATACACAACATTACAACCCGGTATCACTACGGCCGGAAATGAAGGAGTACACTGTGTTTATTGATGGTATAAGTAAGGCTTTTGCATCAACAGGTGTAAGGGTTGGCTGGGCTTTGGGGCCAGCAGAGGTAATTGCAAAAATGAAAGCCATTAATAGTCATGTAGGCGCATGGGCACCAATGGCGGAGCAAAAAGCTGTTGCAAAATTTTTAGTACAGGAAGAAGAAGTAGAAAAATATCTTACCCATTTTAAAACAGAGATATCTTTTCGTCTCACAGAAATTTATAAAGGATTTATTCAATTAAAAAGTGAAGGATTTAATGTAGATGCCATTGCTCCGCAGGCGGCAATATATCTTACTATACAAATAGACCTTGTTGGTAAAAGATCCGGAGATGCTGTTTTGAATGATCAACAGGCGGTAACAGAATATATTTTAAATGTGGCGGGACTGGCAATAGTGCCGTTCAATGCTTTTGGTGCTGGTAAAGAAAGTAGCTGGTACAGGCTGAGCGTAGGCTGCTGCAAAAAAGAAGATATATCAATGATGTTGGGAAAATTAAAAGCTGCGTTACAAAAACTGAATTAGTTTTTATTGTTTAAAAAAACAAAAGGCTTATCTGTTTGCTTTCGCAAAAAAGATTTTATTTCAAAGTTTTTGCCAATGATTTTATACCTGTTTAGGTCAATAATTTCGTGAGCCTTTACAACATTGTCAAGACGCTCAACAGTAAATAATAATTCATGCAACATTTCTACCTCATGCTCCATAGCCTGAGGCGTCATTAATTCCTGCTTGAACATTACGAGAAGATCCCGGTTAGATTTGTTCATACAAACTTTGGATTATAAAATTAGATATACTGAACACCTTACTTGTAACCAACCATCCCTTGTTTATTAGGGCAACCACACTGTCCTTTTTTTGAAGAAGAACATCCTGTAGCCACAAGACAAACAGCGATTAAAAGTAAAGATGAAATTTTAATAATTCGTTGCATATTTTTCAAGTTACAAATTAAACTATTTTCACAAACAAATATTGTAGTATTTTGAACAATGTCGAAAATATTAACAAAAACGGGAAACCTGCCCGGGTTTTAGTAGCTCCACTAGATTGGGGCCTTGGCCATGCTACCCGTTGTATTCCAGTTATTAATGCATTGTTAGAGCAGGGAGCCACTGTAATTCTGGCGGCGGAAGGAGCAGTAGCTACCATACTAAAAAATGAGTTCCCTGCACTCCGGATTCTTCCATTAAAAGGCTATAATATCAGGTATAGCCGTCAAAAGAGCTGGTTTTTCTTTAAGATGATGGCGCAAATGCCTAAAATAGCCGCCATTATAAATTACGAAAAGCGCTGGCTTAGAGATGTAATCCGAAGGGAAAACATAGATCTTATCATTTCAGATAACAGGTTTGGGCTTTACAGCTCACTGGTTCCATCGTATTATATAACCCACCAGCTTTTTATTGAGACCGGCAATTCTTTGCTGAACAGGCTGGCGCAGAAAATACATTACAGCTTTATAAACAAGTACACACAATGCTGGGTGCCGGATGCGGAAGGAGAAATAGATCTTGCCGGAAAACTATCTCACCCGGATAAAAAACCAGCTATATCTGTAAAATACCTTGGCATTTTATCCCGGTTTAAGAAAGAAGAGATCCCTGTAAAAAATGACCTGCTTATTTTGATCTCCGGACCGGAACCACAAAGAAGTATTTTTGAAAACTTTATCCTGGAGCAATTAAAAGAGATTAACCAAAGCACAGTTTTGGTACGTGGTTTACCGGGCGAAACAAAAGAATTGAAAATAGAAAATGATCTTGTCACAATCGTAAATCATTTACCGGCAGGCGAACTGAATACAATTATTGCTGCATCAAAAACGATAATATGCCGTGCTGGTTACTCCACTATAATGGACTTAGTGACACTGAATAAGAACGCCATACTGGTGCC
>JBDSIB010000074.1:0-7522 GCA_039918155.1 Ferruginibacter sp. | reverse complement strand
CTAATTACAATTTATGGCTTTGTAATAATGCCAAATCATATTCAATTGGCTTGCCTGCCGGCAGGCAGGTATGGCAGCAAAATGATATAAATGGGAAAGAAAATCCCAAAAGGGAGTTTCATGAAATTTACCGCAGATGAATTTAAAAATATTTAAAAATACATGTGGGGGTGGAAGATTATAAAGTGAGTGCTGTAGATAAATCTTATGAATTCTGGCACAGAGATTCTTTGGGTATTGAAATATGGAGTAGATAAATTGCACAATAAAAGCTAGACTATATCCCTGTCCGTCCGGCCAGGCGGGCATAGAAATCCCGTTTCTGGTAAATGGTTATTTGCTAAAGATGATGTGTCTTATTTTTATTCTTCAGCAAGGTTTTACGAATATGGAATTGATGATTCGATCTATCGGATTCGGATTTTTAAATAATTTGTATCATTTGTTTGACGGAGATTGACCGGAGCAAAAGTCTCGTGTGGACACAAGTCTGGGAATGTAAGATATCCACTTTTACATATAGTTTAATATTTTGTTATAGTTTCGTAACAATTCATAAACAAAAATCCTAAATAACAATTATGAAAGCATCCTGCACAAAGTTTTTCAGCATTTTATTTTTAATTACGATTAGTTTAATAACTAAGGGTCAAATTAGTACAACTTACACAGCTCAAACATTCTTACATGTACCCGCTGGTGTATCCTCCATTACTATTGAGGTATATGGTGGCGCAGGTGGATATGGTGGCATGGACGGGGCTGGTAATACTAATGCTTCTGCCGGGAACCCGGGATATCTAAAAGCAACTTATAGTGTGGTAGCGGGTGATTTAATAAATATATACCCCGGAGGTAACGGAGGAAATGGTGCAAACTCAGCCACTAGTTCTGGCGGAGGTGCCGGCGGCTCGGATACTTACCCTTCGGCCAACTATAACGGAGGAAATGGGGGAAATGCAGGTCCAACAGGATCATCAGGCGGCGGCGGCGGCGGAGCAGCTACTGTGGTAACAAAAAACGGCAGTATAATTATTGTAGCTGGCGGGGCCGCTGGTGGCGGTGGAATGGCCAACCTTGCCAACTCTGGTAAAGCAGGTAACAATACCATGTCAGCAAATGGAACCAATACTTTTGGCGGAAATGGAGTAGCACCGGGGGCTGGAGTAGATGGCGGAGGTTCGGGTGCCGGCGGCGGCGGAAGTTACGGCTCGATAGCAGGAACTATATATAAAACTTCAGGTCCTGAATATGCAGGCAATGGAGGTTTTAGAGGTGATAACCTGGTAACTGGTCAATCCGTATTAACCACCAATGGATTTGCAGCTTCTGTCAGCGGTCAGGTAATTATTACATCCAATATCGTATTGCCGGTAACCTTAATAAATTTTACCAGCCAGGTTAATGCAGGTAATGTTTTGCTGCAATGGAGTACTGCTACAGAACAAAATAGTCTGAATTTTGCTGTTCAACGTTCTAATAACGGTACGGCGTGGGAGCAGATAGGAATTGTTGATGCAGCTGGAAATAGTAATTCTCTTAAAAGTTACTCCTTTACAGATAAAAAGCCTTTGAACAGTAAAAATTATTACAGGTTAGTACAAAAGGACTATGATGGACATTTTACTTATAGCAAAACTGTAACTGCAGAACTCAAGGTGAGCGCAGGTATTATTAGCGTATACCCCAATCCGGTAGAGAACGGAATGCTGAATATTGATGCAAAAGAAAATACTATTATGTATTTATATTCCAACGAGGGAAGGAAACTTATGGAGAGAAAATTGACAGCCGGTAAACAGATTATCAATGTTTCGGGCTTGGCGAAGGGATCTTACTTTATAAAAACAGATAAACAAACATTACCTTTTATTATTAATTAATATTGTTGAAATTTATCTCAAAAAAAGCTGCTTGAAAAGAGCAGCTTTTTTTATTTTGTTTCGTAGGGTACGCAAGCGGCGGCTTTTTTTAAATTTAATTTAGTTGCGTGCGCCTCACGCCCATACTCATGTAACTACGAAACTTTCGCTATGATATTTTTAAGGGATGATTAAAATTATGCTACCTACAGTTGCAAAAAATTTGACTTTACAAAAACGAAGTGGTCCCCGCCTTTACTTACTAATAGAAAGTAAACCGGGGTAGTAATCATCTCAATTATTTGGAAAGCTTTTCTTCTGCTAATTTTGTCCCTTCCACTCTTGCAATAATTTTTGAAAATGCTATTTCTCTTGCTGTTGAAGTATCATCTCCAAAAGGGGAAAATCCGCAGTCATCAGTTGTACCAATTTGTTCAGCTGGAATATATGTTGCTGCCTGCATTATCAAATCACAAATCTCTTCTTTAGTTTCAATTCTTGTATCTATTACATTTGTTACGCCTAAAAAAACTTTTTGTGTCGGCCGTATATTTTCTTTAATACATTTTAAAACTTCTGTTTTATTTTTCTCTGCCGCATATTCCAGGTAAAAACTTCCAACATTTAATTTAAAAAGCAAGGGTAATAATTCGGTGTAAGGAATGTCGGCACTATGTGTTGCATCATGGTCTGCGCCGGGGCAGCTATGCACACCTATTTTTTGTTGCTCTTCTGGCGAAAATCTGTCAATTACCTGGTTGTTTAAATCTATGAATGCAGAAAGCAAACCTTTCGAAGGATCTAATTTTAATGCAAGCCTTGCTTCGGTAAAATCTATTTGTACTTTATAAGCCCCGTTTTCCAGGCAGGTTCTGATATCTTTTTCAGCGTCATTAATAAGATCTGCTAAAAATTGTTCTCTTGTATAGCCATTAATCCCTTCCTGCGGATAAAGTAAACTCATTGCCGAACAGGAAATGACAGCTTGTTTTATTGGTAACCTGCAAAATGATTTTGCTTTTGTTAGATATGAATTTGCAAAATTGGTATAATGAAAAGGCCCGCCTGTAAGTTTTGGCAATTGCCGTGTATGCCCATCTGAGAAAGGAATTACAACACCATCAGCGGCAAATTTTGTAAACCCTTGCAATGGGTAAGTTACAAAACTTGGTTTCGATTGTTCGCCGTCAGAGATTATTGGAGAACCTGTTTTTTCAAGTTCTGCAATTGTTTCTTTTGTTGCTTTATCAAACAGGGAATTCATTTCTTCCAGGGAGATTTTTTCATTTGAAAAATCTACCATTGCGGTTTGCAGGTATTCCGGGCGTGGTATACTCCCAATAAGTTCAGTCTTGATTTTTACAGCCATTTTATATCTTTTATTAAATGTTTATTTTGCATTATGTGCCATGTGTAGCATTGATGAAGTAGCAGAATATTATTTCATCAAGCCCGGTACAAATGCTGATTAAAAACTTTTGCTGAAGATAACTAAAAACCAAATGCGAATGTTTGAGGCTCCTTGCCGACACTCGTGTGTTTTTATCGGTCCGGTGTCCCCACGAGACTTTCGTTAAGATAATTTTTTTTCATTGCTTTCATGAATGGAAAAGATTGAAAGAAAATCACATAAAGCATTAAATAAAATTTATTTCTCGACTGCCACTATAAATAAATGGCAACTTAGGCTGGAGCAGGTACGCTAAATACACTATTATAAGTAATTTTACAGCAGTGCTTTTGTGGGGATACGGTTGACGGCGCAATTTAATATAAACGATGGCTAACAATAAAAAAGTAATGATGATTAAAAATGATTTTTTTGAACGTTTGTCTATATGCCTCTGTTTAAGCCTGTACATATTATATCCCTTTTATTATTCATTCTAAAACAACCGCCTCAAATGAAAGGATCCCTTTTATTTGCATCTTTCTTTTGTCTATTTGCTACACATGCCCAAGAATCAAAAAGTGGACATGTTTCCGCCCCCTATTCAAAGGAAGATACACTTATCAGCAATGTATCAAAAGCAATAAAAAAAGTTATTAGCATTGCTACCAATCCTAAAAGTACCCAGGAGGATTACACAGGTGATTATTTATTTATAAAGCATGGAGAACCTTTCTTTTCCAGTAAAATAGAATTAAATGGAAGTGAGAATGTGTATGTAAGTAAATCAGGAACCAGGAGGAATGAAGGGATAACGGAATGGAGATGGCAATCCACGATTGTAAGTGCCAAAACAAACACCTTAACGGCAACTATTTTACAAACTAAAAAAAGCCTGGACAGCCTTATAAAAAATATTTCAATCCCCAACAACTCCGGTAAGCAGCATCATGTATCAAATATCTATACAACATTATGGCTCGCAGACTCCATGAAATGGCGGATGTCTGACAATGATTCTCTTGTACTCACAGTTGAATTCTTCAAACCATTGTCAGGTACCGTAGAGGAAACCATTGATTCTTTATCAAAAGATTACTGGCCACGGATGCTGGATGCCCGAACTGCAGGGGAAGCGTCAAATTCTTTCTCCGAACAAATGTCAAAAGAAGATATTCCCATTCAGCAGCAACAAATGGAGTACACTAAAATAATGAAGAATGTGGGTTCCATAGATCCCTATGCTGCCTTTTTGGTTATTATGAAAGCAGGTTACCAGTTAGATATCAATCAGATGATGGCACCGTTAGAGCCTGGCTTGAGATCAAAAATTAAAGAGTATGCTACAAAGATTGTAAATGATTATAACAGCCAGTATTCCTCCACCACCAGTTCAACTCCGCCGCCATCCGGCGATACCAGGGTAAATGCACCCGATAAGTGCCAGGATAATTTACGCCGCCAGCTCTATGCAGTAAATACATTTTTAATTAGTAAAGGTTTTGCTAAGGATGAAGCCAGGGTTGTCTCGTTTAATTGCTACAATAATACCTATGTAGTAGAAAGCCGCGAATTTATTCCGGCTAAAAAAACTTTTTTTCAAAATAATAAAAGTGTTAGCCGGTATATTCTTTCATCGTTTGTAAAAACCGGGCAACAGATCAATAATGATTATGATCGTTCCGAAAAAAAATATACTGTTTGCCCGGTATGTCATGGTACAGGAGTCGTCAGCCAGAATACTGCTACACACGACGATTATAACTGGCACCGCATAGGTAATACAGATAGTTATATTCTTAAAAATGATGCAATAAACTTTAGTGTTCTTAATAAATGTCTTAAATGCTCTGGGGATGGCTGGTTTTAATATCGACAATCCTCCGCCCAGACCCGTGCGCCCACCAGACTTTCGCTAATATAATTTTTTCATTGCTTTGCTAAATGGAAAAGATCGAAAGAAAATTCCCCGCCCAGGCTCGTGCGCCCACCAGACTTCCGCTATGATAATTTTTTCATTGATTTGTTGAAGGGAAAAGATGGAAAGAAAATCCCATACAGCATTAAATAACACTTGTGAAAGTAAGATTGAGGTAGTTAACAACGCTGTCAAACATTTTTTTTCATCCCTTTTTTGTCAGCAACCAGCTGCAGCTCTTTATTTTTTTCTACTAATATATTGACTGCCCACTTCTCCGCTTTATGATGAATAGGAGTTAACAAGGCGGCAATACATACCAGGCTAATTAACATATACAAGGGAGAATGTCCGGTAAGCTTTTCTAAAAAAGGGTGTAGCCACAAATTAAAAAATTCAAATGCAAATAATAAAATGACAATCCCCAATGCCTTTATGATCTTTTCATTAATAATAAACCAGCGGCTTAGCAATAAAAACAAAGTAATCCCTGCGACAATGCCCAGGCCTATTAGGGAGAAAGTAATATTTTCTTTCCGTTCGGCCGCAAGTTTCAACCTTTCAGTTTCTATTTCCTGCAGCCTCAAATCTTCCTGGAACTTTATTTCCTGCAGGTTACGGTCTTTCTCCGTCGTAAAAATTGAATCCTTAACGGTAGCCGCTACCCGGAAATAATAATTCGCACTGTCTTTCATTCCCGTTTTATCAAAAGCCTTGTAAATCCAAACCAATCCGTTCATTAGTTGTTTCTTATAATGGGGATAGGCGTCATAAGCTGCTTTATTTCCATATAATATTACACTGTCATATTGCCCGAGTTTGTAATAAGCTTCTGCAATATCACTCAAGATGGAGGCGCTAATCTTTGGGCTTGTACTACTATCTTCAAATTCAATGCTTTTTCTAAAATAGGGCAGCGCCTGTTCAGGTGCATTCATTACCAGGTATGATTCACCAAGTGTTGCGTAAAAAGCACTGATCCCTGACAGATCCTGGAGTTTCTCTTTTATACCAATAGCCCTGTTTATAAATGGTAACGCAGAATCCGGGAGGTTAAGCCGGTTATAACAAACTGCTACGTCGTTACAAATTATAGCGTATCGTTCCTGTTTAAAAGAAACTTTTGCCAGGGCCAGGCTTTGCAGGTAATAATGAAGGCCTTGCCTGATGTTTTCAGATCCCAGGTAACTGGAACCAATTTGTTCTGATAAAGTAATCATTTGAGAGGTATCAGCCACACGCTCAAAATTATGCAACGCAGGTATCGAATATCGTAGGGCGCTGCTATATTCTCCCATTAAATCAAAAATTTGTGCCAGTAAAAGTTGTAACATCCCTGCGCCTCTGTCGTCATTTTGTTTGCTGAAATAATTCTCTGTTTTTAGTAAAGACGGTATGGCAAATTCAGGTTCGGTGCCTCTAAAGTTTTCAAAGTAATCATTCATCACTTTTACTTTTGCAGCTGTTCCATCAGCGGTCTGGTATTGCTGGTAAATTAAAGCCGGAGAAGGCTGGGCATACATAACCTGGCTATAGAAAAACGATAATAAAAATAATATATTTTTAATAGTAGAAATCATTCATTCGATCAATTTCTAAATATAAAAATTCTTTAGTTCCCGAATAAAGATGCTGTTTGCTACGGGTTTATTTGAACATACTTATTTTATCTATGAATAGAAATCTCTTTGCAATTCAGAATTATAAGATCATGATTTATTCTTTTTGGATCCGGGACTCCGGGGTATCATTTATCAAATGTAATTTTTTTATTTTAAAAGCCCGGTACCGCTGATTTTATCCAACGCCCCGGTTGTTAGCACACAAAACGAATTTAATTTCTTGTCCACAGGATCTCCACCCAGGCTCCTTTCCCCACGAGACTTTCGCAAGGTATTACACTGCGGTATGCATGTTAATGGCTGGTATTAAGATTAAGTCGAAGAATGCAATCATCTATCACTCCAATTTAAATAAACTATTTAAACTTCACCTTATACCATTTGTTTAAAAAGCAGCCGGGCATGGCTGTTTTTTAATTACTACTTACCGGGACATTGCATACACCTTCCTTATATCAACTAAAGGACATCTTTATAGCAAATACGGGTCAGCTATAGAGTAAACCTATACCTGACCTATAGCTGACCTATAGTTGACCCTTACCTGAGCCCTCTCAGACTATGTGGAAAACCCTGTGCAAGGCACTGGAAAATACCCTTTCTTACAGCATTTTAAGGCGGAATAGCGGAGACCTGTTCATTTTTTGACCTTCCTTTTTTAGGTTTATGAAATGAATGGGTTATTTACCAGTACTAAAGCAGTACAGGGTATTTTAAATAAAAATTGATC
>JBDSIB010000073.1:0-94737 GCA_039918155.1 Ferruginibacter sp. | reverse complement strand
CATAATTTTATCGTTTTAATTATTTCAAAAAAATAAAGCTAATAAGTTCTGAAATAGAAAAATGGCTGTTAACTACTGAATAACCTTATTGCATGTTTTAATAATAACAGGGCGGCTGGTAATTTTCTTCCGGATGATTTTTTTTTAAAACTTACCATAACTTACTTAGTAACAAAGTAACCTGCAATATCATCAAAATATTAGAGGGCTGAAAAAATTCAGCCCTCTAATCGCCATCATGAAAACACCCTCTGTAATTAATTAGAAAGATCAAACCCGATTAATCCTAAAAAATTATATTTACCTGCTATGCCTTTACCATCGGCAGTGGTAGCTAATATATTTTGTTTTTTATAATCAAGGCCATTACTTACATCAAAACGGTTGACTGAAAAAGACTGCAATGCACCAGTGTTATAAAGAAATCTTTGATCAGGTGTTATCCAAAGCTCTTTTGAATCTCCACCCTTTGGCGCAAGGTCACCTCTTAGTTTATTAGAAACATAAGTAAGCGTCGATCCACTCACACTAAACTCAGTAACAAGACTTGTTTGAAAACTGGTAACATATAATTTATTACCGGCAGCATTCATTTCTGTCCAGCAAGATTCATTGATTCCCAATGCAGGTGTGCTGCTTAAATTCTGAGTTTTTACAACTGTTGAATTTCCATCTTTTAACACCGTTACGCTATTATCCAGCTTTGAAGGAATAAGATTAAAGTTTGAAACAAATAATGTAGAATTACTGTTCTTTGCCCAGTTAAATCCTATAGTACCTGAAATGCCTTTCTCTTCAAAATATCTTCTACCTAATGAATTTCCGTTTGAAAAATCATATACATACACACGACTTGGATGCTGCTCAGCCAACGATGTTAACATTGTACCAAAATGAGCGATGCCCCATAAACTAACAGCCAGCTTTGTGCCATCATCGCTAAAGCGAACACAACTTACACCACCATTTTCTCTTACGTATTTATCCAGTTGCTTTACGCTTGTAAGCGTGCCCGTAGTAGAATTAAATGTAAAAAGCTGGATGTTTCTTTCATTATCAGTAACATCAGGCTGTGTAAGATCCTGCATAAAAAAGGCATTGTTTGGATAACGCTCTATTAGTGCGCCATCTTTCTGTACATTAGGATTGTTCCACTGATTGCCGACTACTACCCAATATTCATCTGCACTTCCACCTTTTTTTGTATAGGTGATACTTGTAGGCCTTGTACCGCCTGAGTTTACATTATTTTTAAAAGTAAGGTCACCTGTTTTTTTATCCAATGCAAAAACAGATACATCATTGCCGCCAGCGTTAACATTTAATAAATAATTACCTATTATCTGTATCGCACCCTGCGAATCAAAATCGCCATGTGCATCGCCGCCGGCGGCTACATTTGCACCACCCTTACTGTTAGTGGTATACGCTTTTTCATCTGATAATGATCCATCGTAATGACGGGTGAAACGTACAACATTGTTAGTGTTTTCACCATTAGTTGTGGTGTATAAAAAGCCAACAACATTGTTGCCACTACCACCACCGCCAGGGTTTTTGTCGCATGAAGAAAAGCCAAGCGCTATCGTGAGCGCTGTTAAGCTTATCATTGAGAAGATCTTTTTCATTGTTTGTGTTTTTTAATAGTTATATAATTATTGATTGTTTAATTTATATTTCTGTGGTCTTTAAATACGATCTGCATTTTTCTTTGCACGGCTGCAGCAGTGAGTGCTTCGCCCGCAGTGTAAAGAGCAGCCCCGAGTAGTACAACATCTTTTATAAGAAACTGGCCTGGCATTGGCGATATAAATGGAAAACCATACCCTTCCTGTATAACACCCGGAGTAGAAAATAATAAAGTGATGGTAAGACAAAAAGTAATGGCAGCACCTATACTTCCCCATGCAGAAAGCTTTGGTACAAAAGCACGGAAGCAAATAAGTACACCGAGTGTGATTTCAATAACGCCAAGTAATTCAGCAAATCCATTAGCACCAATTAAAGGAAATAACCAGGAAAAAAATGGGCTATGTTCTCCCAATGGAGCTACACCACCCGCTTCGTAACTTGTAAATTTTAATATGCCGATCCATATAAGTACTATGGCCAAACCATATCGTATAACCGAAGCCCCCATAACCTGAAGTTTTGTAGCCTGGTCTACTTTTTTATTGTAATTTGAATCTTCCATATTACTTCTTTTTAAAAAACAACATTGTTTTTTTACTTGGTAGTAATAAAGACTGAAACCTTACAGAAAAATATTTTTATTTTTTAAAAAAATTGAAAGAAGAAAATTAGAAGAAGTGTCGCAGTAATAAATAATTATTTCTTATTAAGAAGTTCGTCAATTTTAAACTGCATATTCCTTTTGAAATCTTCATCAAGCTCAAGCAGTGTAGGTGTTTGCTTAAGTATTTTTCGGGTCATGTAATTAATAACAGTGCTTTGCTTTTGGTAAGTACGGCATACTTCACAACCTGCAAGGTGTATTTTAACATATAGGTTATCCATCAGCGTTAGTGGCACAATCTGCTTTTTCTCAATCAGTAATGTAGCTTTTTCGCAGTTGCTGGAAATAGTTTTTTTCTTGTTCATTTATGTGCATTATTTTAAAGCCAGTTCTTTTGCAGGCATGCCCTTATATTTACTTTGGCCCGGTGTATTATTACCCAGTAATTGCCGGAGCTTATTTTTAATTCGCTGCATATCTTTTCTGCATGCTCCTCTTCCATAAATTTCATGTTGAAGACAGTCATCCATAATGCAGGTAGCTTCTGCATACACTTCACTAAAATATTTTCAAATTCTTTATGCTCCAATTTATCTATATGCTCTATTCCAAATGCAGCAGGCCGGTCTTCTACATTCCAATGGCCATCCTCCTGGAAAAAATTTTTACTTGCAATTGCATGTGTACAATCCATAGCTGCAACCGTTCTTGATTTTGTACGATACACATCAATGATCTTGTATTTTAAAATAGCAGTAAGCCAGGTCTTCTCTGAACTCTTGCCTTCAAACGTATCTACTTTTTGCAATGCTGCTAAAAAAGTTTCCTGCACCAGGTCTCTTGCTGTTTCCTCATCTTTTATTCTATACATAGCATAACTGTATAAATAATCTGCATAGCTATCTATCCATAAGTGCGGCTGCGCCGTTACACTTTCGTGATGAAGTCTTGCTTCTTTTGTTACATTCATGATGGCATTTCCTCTTGCACCCGGCAGGCGATACCGGGTATAATTTTCCGTGATTAAATAATTTGTCGTTATAATTCGGCTTTCCTTACAAGGAATTACCGTTTAAAAAAGGTTTTGCACTTGTAGATTTCTGTTTTAGTATTTCCCTCTACATATAAACGCAATTTCCATGCACAAATATTTTTCCGTTTTACGCAAACTGAAAATTTCTTTTGTAACCGTTGAGAAATATTGCATTATTACCTTTGCAAATTATTTTTACAAAGTAAGTATGTCGGCAGAAATTTCATTAGCAACAAACAAAAACCGTGGCATGGCCAATTTTCTGGCCATGGCTTTATTACCATTATCGGGTTTTGCTACAGATATTTACCTGCCGTCGCTGCCCAATATGGCTGGCACGCTGCATGTTAGCAATATTCAGGTGCAGTTAACACTTACACTTTTTTTGATAAGCTATGGTCTTACACAATTATTCATAGGCAGTGTACTGGATAGTTTTGGCAGATATCGTATTGGCATGCTCTGCCTTGTTCTGTTTGCTGCGTCCTGTATTGTGATTGCCAATACCGATAATATTTATATTATTTATGCCATGCGCATTTTGCATGGTATCACTGTCGGCTCTATTATTGTTGGCAAGCGGGCATATTTTATTGACCTCTTTACCGGCGAAAAATTAAAACATTATTTAAGCCTCTTTTCCATCATCTGGAGTACCGGGCCGATCATTGCACCATTTATCGGTGGCTACCTCGAACACTCTTTTGGCTGGCAATCCAACTTTTACTTTTTAGCAGGGTTTGCTGTTTTGCTGTTGGTGATGGAGCTTATATACAGTACCGAAACACTCCCGCATTTTTATCCATTTAAAATGAAGAGCATTGCAAGAGTGTATTTAACAATGGTAAAAACGGCGGACTTTACACTCGGTCTTGTGATGTGTGGCCTGGCATATTGCATGGTGATCATGTTCAACATGACAGGGCCATTTATTATAGAGCATACGCTGAACCTCTCTCCTATTGTAGCCGGTTACAGTTCTTTATTCCTGGGCATTGCGTGGATGATTGGAGGTTTTTTTGGCAAGGCTACCATTGCCCGCCCTTTCTTTAAAAGAATGGTTGTAAATATTTCACTGCAGGTATTGTTTGTAGTTGCCATGCTCATCAGCAGCCGGTATATCGGGAACCTGTACACTCTTTTATCCTTTGCATTTGTTATTCAACTGGCAGCGGGCTATACATTCAATAATTTTTTCACCTATTGCTTAAGCCGTTTTCCAAAAAATGGCGGCATTGCCAGTGGGCTTTCCGGCGGCATGAGTTATATTGTTATCTCCGTTTGCAGCTCCGTTATCATTTTCTTTATACATGCGAAGGATGAGTTTAACCTGGCGCTCAGCTACGGTATTTTAATTGCAATATCTGTTATGGTAATGCTGGCGTTAGGTATGGGAAAGAAAAATTTTGGCTAAAGAAAGATTCTTGTGGCAGATCCTGTTCCATTTTTAATCTTCTTCGTTAAATAATTTTTTAAGTATTACATTCATAACTGGCAGGTTTAATAACCTTTCTTTTGATTTCCAAAATAGTAGACCCAGCAGAAAGTAAATACCGGCAACTATCACAAATCCCCAATAGAATCCAGCTGTTAATGTTGATATTGCATTGGCCAACTCAATACTGGCAAATAAAGTAGACACAAGCCCTAAAAACGAAATAGCCAGGAGCATAATAAAGAAAAAAATGCCTAATCCTTTTTCGGCTACAGCCCGCTTGCCCCGAACGGAACTCAACCTGTGATATTGCAATGTATTTGCCATGGCTTATTTTTAATAAGACCAAAGTTACTTTCGTGTTATCTTGTAAGAGATGATTATTGTTACCTGAAAAACTGATTACGGTCATTATTCCTAAATATTCGTTGCAATTACTTTGCATCCATTGAGAAAAGAAAGACATTAAACTATCATTAAGAAAATGTATCTACCGGTTACATTTTTTTCAAACCATTTTTATACAAAAATTTAATAAGCCTAATGACTCAACAGTACAACTACGTTACAGCAGCAGATGCGTTATCCATTATCCAGAGTGGGCAAAGAGTCTTTATTCATGGCAGCGTATGCACACCGCTTTATTTATTGCATGAACTGGCAAAAGAAAGCCACCGCTTACAAAATGTAGAACTGGTTTCTATTACCTTAAAAGGTGATGTCGAAATAGATAAACCGCAATACGAATCTTCCTATCATATCAACTCCTTATTTGTTTCAGCCTCAATACGGCAGGCAGTGGCAGATGGACGGGCAGATTTTGTTCCTGTGTTTTTAAGTGATATTCCTGATCTGTTCAAACATAGTGTCCTTCCTTTGGATGTAGCAGTGGTGCAGGTTTCCTTACCCGATGCGCATGGATATTGTTCGTTGAGTTTGTCTGTTGATATTGCCCGTTCGGCGGTAGATAATGCAAAGCAGATCATTGCATTGATAAATCCTCTACTTCCACGCACGCATGGCGATGGCATGGTGCATACGAGCCGTTTTACAAAAATGGTTTATCATGAAGCGGCGCTGCCGGAAGAAGATTACAGTAAAAAAATTGGTGAAACAGAAATGATCATTGGTAAAAATGTTGCTGCATTAATTGAAGATGGCAGCACTTTACAAATGGGTATCGGCACCATTCCGGATGCGGTTCTTAAATATTTAACCACTCATAAAAACCTGGGTGTACATACAGAGATGCTGAGCAATGGCATTATTAAACTTGTTGATGATGGCATTATCAACAATAAAAATAAAATGATACACCCGGGCAAAACTGTTACATCTTTTGCATTGGGCAATAGAAAATTATATGATTATTTGGATGACAATCCCTCCTTTGCATTTTTAGATATTGACTATGTAAATAATCCGCATGTAATACGCCGCAATCCCAAAGTGATCGCCATTAACAGTGCTATTGAAGTTGATTTAACCGGCCAGGTATGTGCCGATAGTATTGGTGAAATATTGTACAGTGGTATTGGTGGCCAAATGGATTTTATGCGTGGTGCAGCATTAAGTGAAGGCGGTAAACCTATTATTGCACTAAGCAGCCGCACGGCAAAAGGAATTCCCCACATTGTACCTTATTTAAAAGAAGGTGCCGGCGTTGTTACTACCCGTGGGCATGTACACTATATCGTTACTGAATACGGAAGCGCATTTTTATTTGGAAAAAATTTGCGCCAGCGTGCCAAAGCTTTAATTGAAATTGCTCATCCTGATGATAGAGAAGCATTGACAAAATATTGCTTCGAACGTTTTAAAATATTTTAGACTGATTAAAAGGAATTATAGAATCTAAATAACAAACAACCCAACCACACCGACACAATAAAGTATCAACACTACAAAAGAATCTAACCCCATACCTATTATTTTTTTCTTTGTACGAAAAATAATTCCGCAGGTATAAACGGTTGTAAGAAGCATGGCAAGTGCAGTAAGATAGATATCTGTTTTTTGCGCAGCAGGTAAAATTGCTTTGCCTGATAACAGTGTAGCCAGTAAAAAAAGAACCGGTAGAAAAGCATTGCCACCAAAAATATCGCTAACGGCGAGTTCATATTGTTTCAGTTTCATAGAAGTAAGTCCGGTAGAAACTTCCGGCAAAGAAGTAGCTGCTGCCATTATAGTAGCCCCA
The DNA here is from genome assembly GCA_039918155.1 of Ferruginibacter sp. Taxonomy (GTDB): domain Bacteria; phylum Bacteroidota; class Bacteroidia; order Chitinophagales; family Chitinophagaceae; genus Ferruginibacter. The sequence continues at coordinate 87,836 of JBDSIB010000073.1, read as the reverse complement.
AATAAAATACCCTGCATACCAATGTCTTTTGATATTGCGTTACCGCTTCTCTCCAATGCTACACCGGCAATCAGCGTAAACAATGCTGCCACAAAAAATATCAGCATTATCTTTCCAATATGCTGTTTACCAGCGTTCGTTTCTTTTTCATTTTCAGACTTAGGGACTTTTATTATACCATTGCTGTCCACCAATTTCCACGGTATGTTTTTTTCTGCTTTTGATAAAAGTCTGAGGCCAATGACCCAGGTGGCAGCAATTAAAAGTGGAGCAGGAGTCACCCTGTCAAATATCAGCGACGATGGAAGTTGACTACCGAGTACAACGAGTGCTAAAATAGCAATCACAAGTATTCCTTCGAGCGCTATTGTTAGAGAAACAGACTCCCGGGTGAGATTGGACTTTTTATTCGTGCCGAATACATCCAACACCACCAACACCACGGTTTGCATAGCAATGCCACCGAGTATATTACCCACAGCAATCTCTGTATTGCCCTGTAGAGAAGCGCTGACAACAATCGCTATTTCCGGCAGGTTGGTAACGAGGGCAAGAATTATTAAACCCCCTAAAGCACTACTTAATCCAAAATGAGTAGATAGTTTACTGGTTGTTTTAGATAAATGAATTCCTGCGATCCAGATAACAACACCGCTGGCTATAAATATTCCGAGTAAAAGTGTAAGGGATAAATTCTCTAAATGCATTGATTAAAGTTATGCAAGAACTGCACCAGTAATAAGTTTATTCTATCCCGCTCTTTTTCCTAACAGGCTTTAAAGTAAAAATAAAAAACCTTTACTTCGTAGCGTAAAAATATTTACTATTCTCCAGTGGACCGATTGGAAAACATATTTTAATAAAGGCAACTCAAAATAAAGCAGAAGGATCTTTATCACTGTTCATTTTCTTATTCCAGATATTTGCATTACCGGTATTGGCTGCTTTGTATTTTAAATTATTTACAAAAGGGAAACGTATTTAAATAAACGAATGAAGAATTAATTTTTATTTTTAAATTTGAATGACAAACAAAATTATAGATGTTGGTAAATTAAAAAAAGGTGTTAAAATGACATTTTATCAAAGTGAAATACTGCGTTTACGAAATGCCTGTTATTGCAATAAAAGCCAGCTTGAAACAGTTATTGGCACCCGAAACTATATCAACAATAATTTCGATAAAGCATTAAATTTAAATCTGCTTTCGCATATAAGGTTTACATCAAAGTTTCATTTGCTCAGGTTATTTAAAAAATATTATGGGCAAACACCTCAACAGTATCTTACTGACAAACGCATTGCAGCTGCAAAAGAGCTTTTAAAGAAAGGATCAACTATAACTGAAACCTGTTTTGCTATCGGGTTTGAAAGTCCCAGTTCTTTCAGTACACTATTTAAAAGCAGGGAAGGAATGGCTCCGGTAGAATTTCAAAAAAAGAGCAACTTTCACAAAGTAGTTTTAATGTAAATATTGAAACTTTGCAGCATTAAATTAAAATTTACAAAATGAAAGTAAAAGTTATCAGCATTCCTGTACAGGATCAGGAAAAAGCATTGCAATTCTACACCGGCAAATTAGGTTTTATAAAGAAAGTAGATGTCCCATTAAATAAAGATAGCCGCTGGTTAACAGTGGTAAGTAGAGAAGAACAGGATGGACCGGAAGTTTTGCTGGAGCCCTCTCCTAATCATTTTGAGCCTTCTAAAATTTATCAAAAAGCACTTTTTGATGCGGGTATTCCTTACACACAATTTAATGTGAATGATGTTAAAAAGGAATATGAGCGGCTTATAAGCCTGAGTGTTGAATTCAGTATAAAGCCCACAGAAATGGGAACCGTTAAGATTGCAGTTTTGAACGATACATGCGGAAACAATATTCAGCTTATTGAGATGCTATAAAATTCTACAGAAATCAATTTTAATTTTATTATAAATTCACTTTATTCAGAATAATAATTTATCAACACCTTCCCCATTTACTTTTTTTTAAAAAATAATTTGCGTAGCTAAATAGCTACACTTATATTTGTAGTCAAATGACTTCATAATGAATTTAAGAAGAGATGTATTCCAGGCTATAGCTGATCCAACAAGAAGAGCCATCCTATTGCTGGTAGCTACGCAAGCGATGACAGCAGGCGCTATTGCTTCCAACTTTGATACTGCAAGGCCCACCGTTTCAAAACATTTACAGATACTCACCGAGTGCGAATTGCTTACGCAGGAGCAGAACGGCAGAGAAATGTATTACCAGGTAAATGCCAATCAAATGAAAGAAGTAGCAGACTTTATTGAACCCTTCCGGCAAATATGGGATGCAAGATTTAATAAACTGGAAGCAGTTATGAAAAAATACAAATCAAAAAAATAGAAAACATGGAACACAAAACGATCATCAATGCCGAAGATGGCAAACAGGACTTACTGATAACAAGAGAATTTGATCTTCCCCTCGATCTGCTTTTTAAAGCATATACTGAACCGGAATTGGTAGAGCAATGGATGGGAACAAAAGTGCTGAAACTGGAAAATAAAAAACATGGCAGTTATCAATTTGAAACATCGCACAATGGTAATGTGGTTTTTAAAGCCAATGGTACCATTCACGAATTTATTAAGGATGAAAAGATAATACGAACATTTGAAATGGAAAATATGCCCATTGGTGTTCAGCTTGAGTTTCTAGAATTTGAAAAATTGTCGGAAGATACCAGCCGGTTAACGATACAGATCATTTACAAATCTGTAGCACATAGAGAACAACAATTAAAAATGCCTTTTGCATACGGCCTCAACATGGCTCACGATCAACTGCAGAAAGTATTAAACATCCTGAAATAAACAAAAATGGAAAAGAGAAAAAAAATAATTTATTGGATCACTACCGGAATGCTTTGCGTTTGTTTACTTGGAGGAATTGGGCAACTATTACAGGTAAAACAAATAGTAGATGGCTTTGCGCCGCTTGGCTATCCATTGTATTTTATATCTATCATCGGCTTTTGGAAAGTGATGGCCATTATTGCGATACTTGTTCCTGGATTTCCGTTAGTAAAAGAGTGGGCTTATGCAGGTGTATTTTTTGCAATGACAGGAGCTTCCGTTTCTCAACTGATGGCTCATGCACCCATATTTCATATCATAGTGCCATTGTTCATTACAGGTTTTGCAATAGCGTCCTGGTATTTAAGGCCTGCGTCGAGGAAGATGATTAGAGTTAGCTTATAATTAAAAATAAAATCATTCTATTCTTTAATTATACTCTCCCGAAACACCAGGATGATAAACAGACCCATCCACGCCAATGATGCATGGACTTGAAACTGATAGGCCCATAGGAATCGGATACTTCCATTTTTCTTTTCCTGTTGCTGCATCCAATGCATAATAATAGCCAGTGCCGCCGCCGCCTACGTATACCACACCATCTGCAATAGCAGGACTGGCGCCATTTGGTATTATCTGTACTTTCCAGTTTATATTTCCAGTGGATGCATTTAAAGAATAAAGATTCAGATCGTCTGCTGCAATATAAAGATTGCCACCTGCTATTACAGGGCTGGAACCAAAGGCAAGGGAGTCCAGTGCTTTCCATAAAAGTTTACCTGTTTGTGCGTTTACAGCATACACACTTCCTTTAATGGAAAAATTGCTGATGTTATACCAACCGCCAATATACACTACACCGTTATTCACTGTTGGACTTGATTGTTCCATAGAAATGCCGCCATTATAATATTTCCATTTAAGTGATCCTGTTGCAGCATCTATAGCATATAAATTTCCATCCCTGTTACCGATGAATAAAACACCATCCACTACGACCGGGCTCGAGGCATTGAAAATAGAACCGGCTGTAAATGTCCATTTTACATTTCCGGTAACTGCATCAAAAGCATATAAATTAAAATCATCACTGCCTACATACACCGCCCCATTCACTATGGTAGGGCTGCTGCCTATATTAAAACCTGTTGCATGTGTCCATTTTAGTTTGCCGGTAAGTGCATCTACTGCGTACAAGGAATTATCATCACTCCCGAAATATAATATACCGTTAGCAATAGCAGGGCTGGATTCTATAGCCTGATTGGTAGCAAATGTCCATAAAACTTTCCCGGTAGCTGCATCAAAAGCGTACATAGAATTATCTGTAGAACCAGCGTATACAATATTTTGCCATACCGTAGGACTTGAATACGAAAACCATCCATTAGAAGTATAGCTCCATATCAAATGGCCATCTACAGCATCAAGAGCATACATGATTTTATTACTGGCTCCAAAAAATATATAATTATCAATTGCTCTTTTTACCATAACAGTATATACCCGTGAAGAACCATCTGACCCTTTTACAGTATATTTTACAGGAGAGGAAAAATCTTGTGGAACGCCACTTGCAGGAGATAAAGAAACGCCCTTTATTTCAATGACAGGTGTAAGATTGGTAATGTCCGTAGCTGCCGGCACAGTAAAAAATATAGAATCAGATCTTATTTCGACATGAACAGACGCAGTATCAAGTAAAACTCCATTTGATTTAATGATCTTAAAGGAAATAATTGCTTTATCACCAAAAGCCAATGGGCCATTCGTTTTTGTACATGATGTTATAAGCGTAGCAATAATAATTACATAAAAAAACAGGGTCGAGGTCTTAAGAGGATTGTATTTTAACGTTTTCATAATCTAAGTTAGAATTTTTTGATCAATAATAATAATAATACAGAAAAGATATTTTTATTGTATCGTACTGTTTGCTCCCTATAGAAAATAATATCTATCATCAAATATTTTTTATATTTGGTTTAAAGCTTATAACCTAAATACAAAAGCTGGCTAAAATAAATCCAATTCTATTTTAACCTTAACCTATTAAATCTTATGTCATCAAAATATACTTTTTTTTATCTAGAGTTAGCCTTAAGAGTTAAAAAGGATTCTAATATTTATGCGTTTGAAAATGTATCACATATACCAACTGGTAAATTGATTAAGATATTTCAGATCGATATAAAGAAAGATCCCTATTTGCTTGAAGGTTATTTTTTTAAAAAGAAACAATATAAAAAACATAGAAAATATATTAAGGAAAATATCGGACAAGTTAACCTTGATATTTTTCAATATTGTCTACGCCAATACGTGACAAGTGATTTTAAAGAAATTAGAAAACTTTATAAAGAGAATTTAATGGAGTAGACTGTCCCTAACAAATATATTATGAAAACTTTCCTCCTTCTACCATTTCTAATTTTCAGCATATCTCTATTCGGGCAAACACCCGAAGATTTTGGCTTTCGCCATTTACAAACAATGTATAAAGGAGATACCGTTGACATTTTAATAAAGTCAGCAAAAGGAGAAGAGAATATTAAAAAGCCTTTGTTCTTATTTTGCCAGGGTAGCTTACCTATTCCCCTACTCATTACTTACAACAACAGCAAAGCACAGAAAAGTATTTATAATGTTTTTGTATTTAATACCGACAGCCTTTGTAAAAAATATCATCTGGCCATTATCAATAAACCTTTCGTTCCATTAATGGTTGATGTAAAGACGTTGTCAAGCGACATGACCTTTGCAGATAGTTCAGGTAAATTCTCTGTGAATTATTGCAAACGAAATTTTCTTGATTATTATGTAGACAGAGATATTGCCATTCTTAAATTTTTGCAAAAGCAAGATTTTATTTCATCTTCTGAGCTTGTAGTAGCAGGCCATCCAGAAGGCGCTGCCATTGCTGCAAACATAGCCTACAAGTATAAGGCTGTTACACATTTAATATATGCCGGTGGCAGCCCGTTAGGAAGAATGATGACTATGTTAGGGCAAGCCAGAAATGTACAGCTTACAGATACAACAAGTAATGTAGATGACCTTTTTGGCTATTGGAAAAAAACAGTTGAGCGTTCAAATGATGATAGCGGAACGGGGGATACTTACAAAGGGCAATACCAATACTCATTTCCACCACCGATTGATAAATTATTAAAATTAAAAATCCCAGTGCTGGTAACATATGGCACCAAAGACTTTGGTGCTGTTGCACAAAACGATTATTTACGAGTACAAACTATCGCCAATAAAAAAACAAAGTTCACATTCAAAGATTACCCCGGCCTTGATCATAATTTTTTTCCGCTATTGCAAAATGGCAAATCCAATTATGATATTTTTAATTGGGATAAAGTGGGTGAAGACTGGAGGATATGGTTAGATAAAAACTAATTAATAACTTGTAAGTAATTATTGAATATGCAGGACTACTCCTCAATTAATTGAACCACTATGCGAACTGTAATAACATTTCTTCTGCTTATAATTTTTTTCAATTCAGTTAGTCAAACAAAACAGGACACTCTTAAAATATTTGAGGTTAGAGCCAAAGAATATCTTAAGCAGACATATGCAGAGCAAAATTTTGATTCAGCAGTTATAAAATGGAATAAAGTTGTTTTTTTAGATATACAAGAAATTTATCATAAAAAAGATGACTCTTTGTTAAGTTTGATAGCTATGCCAATCAGGCTAAAACAAGATTACCAAATATTCTATAATTCCCGTAAGAATTTTATTATATCAAATTTCGATGATGAAAATATAAGTGACGAAAGTGAAAACCCTACTATTTATTTTAAGTATTCTTATAAGGAAAAAATAAAAGGACAGGATTCTACAGGCACATCTTATCTATATTTTATTTTTGATAAAGAACTTTCTGAGTGGACAATATGGGATTTCAGAATTTCAGAAATATTAGGTGATCCCAATAGATGGCTTAAATAAAAACATTTTTTCTTCACCAAAGGGCTACAAACGCACGCATAACAAATGAACAACGACCTTCACTTTATCCTCACAAAACCCCACTCTTCTCTCTCCCATTTTGTAGAAAGTTTTTGGTGTTTACAAAATGAATCAGGCAGCGATAAAGAGATTATTATTTTACCCGATGAAAGAATTGATCTGACATTTTCACAATCGGCAACAGAGCCTTTTCGAATTGTACGTTCGGGTTTGGAAACCAGGGCTCAACCGGTGATATTGAAGGCTCATACGATCATATTCTCTGTAAGTTTTAAGTTACTTGCAGCAGAATATATTTTTCACAGTAGTATTTCTAACCTGCTGAACTATGCAGAACATTTGCCAGACGGCTTGTGGGATTTCGATAAAAACGATCTGCAGGACTTTGATCTTTTCTGCAAAAAAGCTTCGCAAAAATTACAATCCATTTTACCAAAAAATATCGACCCAAGGAAACAACAACTCTTTGAGCTGATTTATGAATCTAATGGGGAATTAAGTGTGAAAGAACTTTCAGAAAAAGTATTCTGGAGCAGCCGGCAGATCAACCGTTATTTCAATCAACAGTTTGGCGTTTCATTAAAAGAATATTGCAATATCCTGCGCTTCCGTTCCTCTTTTCAACATATAAAAAACGGCCAGTTATTTCCGCAACAAAAATTTGCAGACCAATCACATTTCATTAAAGAAGTTAAAAAATTATCCGGCGTTTCGCCAAAAGAACTTAAACGAAATAAAAACGACCGATTTATACAATTTTCAACGCTCGATCGGGATTAATTTTGTGCCGTTAAAATAACAGTATGATAAAAAATAAAAAGATAGCGATCGTAGGCGGTGGACCGGGTGGACTTACATTAGCAAGACTTTTACAAATTAGGGGTGTACACATAAAAGTATACGAAAGAGATATTGATAAAAATGCCCGTGTGCAGGGCTCCCCACTCGATCTGCATGATGAATCAGGCATTGCAGCTTTAACGAAAGCGGATTTGTTAGAAGATTTCAAAAATAATTTTCTTCCCGGTGCAGACAGAATGAAAGTAATGAATGAAGCGGCAGAAACTTTGTACAGCGATCATGAAACAAAGAGGGTTGAAAATTTCAGGCATCAACATTTTCGCCCGGAAATAGACCGTGGCACTTTAAGAAAAATATTGCTGGACTCTTTGATGCCTGGCACTGTTGTGTGGAAAAGTCATTTTATTTCGATGGAAAAAAAAAATGAAGGTTGGCTGTTGCATTTTAAAAATGCAGATGATGTTTATGCAGACATTGTGATTGGTGCGGATGGAGCAAACTCAAAGATCCGCCCACATATTACTGACATCAAAGCATTCTACTCCGGCATTACAATGCTGGAGGGGAATATTTATGATGCTAAAAATGCAGCACCGCAAATTTTCTCTTTGCTCAATGGCGGAAAAATAATGGCTTTCGGAAATAAGAAAGATTTATTGATGGGACAAAAAGGAAATGGCGAGATCGGATTTTATGCAAGCTTTAAAGCCGATGAAAATTGGGGAGCAGACAGCGGCATAAATTTTTATGATAAAGCAGAGGTATTGGAATGGTTTAAAAAACAATATGTCGAATGGAGCAGCAAGTGGCATGAGCTTTTTGAAAATACAGAAACGCCTTTTATTCCACGACCTATTTATTGTATTCCTTTCGATCAAACCTGGGAATCGCAGCCCAACCTTACCATGCTCGGTGATGCTGCACATGTAATGCCGCCTTTTGCCGGTGAAGGCGTGAACATGGCGATGCTGGATGCTTTGGAACTAAGTGAATGTTTAATGGCTGATAAATATAATAGCTTACAGGAAGCTATTGCGGATTATGAAATAAATATGCAGAAAAGAGCGGCACTCATAGCAAAAGAATCACTTGAAAATGGAGAAAGGATGCATAGTGAAAATGCGTTGGACACGATGCTGGGATTTTTTGGTGGCATTGAGATGATAAATCCATCCAGATCAAATTAAATTCAGCAATAAACAATATCTATAACAATTTTATTATAAATATTGTTTTTAAATTTGGATAATGGCTTGTGCCTGAAATAAAAGAATTCTATGCCATCTAAAAATAGAATTATGGAACTTCGAACGGAGCGTCTATTGATTAAGGACTTATCCATGGATTATTTAGATGAGATTCATCAACTCCATTCATTTCCTGAAATCGACGAATTCAACACTCTCGGCATTCCGGAAACGATAGAAGCAACAAAGAACTTAATTCTGGACTGGCTGGAAAAACAAGGTGCTCAACCAAGAATATCTTATGTTTTTTGTATTAAATTAATTGAAACAAATAAATTTATTGGATTACTAGGATTAAATATCGGAAAGCCTGATTACAAAATTGCAGAAGTTTGGTATAAAACCCATCCTGATTATTGGAAAACAGGATATACAACTGAAGCGTTACTGGAAATTTTAAAATTCGGATTTCATACACTTAAACTCCATAGAATTGAAGCTGGATGTGCTGTTGGAAATTTAGCTTCCATTAGGGTTTTGGAAAAAGCAGGTATGACAAATGAAGGTAGAAAAAGAGAGATTTTGCCTATCAGAGGAAAATGGGTTGACAATTATTTTTATTCAATACTCGAGAATGAAATTTAAAACAATATTTATGATGCTATATGAACCCACAACAAATCATTGTTTTTTGACAAAAGTTATCTTAAAATAAATTATACATTTATATTGAAATAAATAAAATTATGGCAACAAATATTTCAACTATTACAATAGACGCAACAAAAAGTAAAGTATGGGATACTTTGACAAAACCGGAACTGGTAAAACTTTGGCAGTATGGTAGTGAGTTAATTACAAGTTGGGAAGTTGGCAGCGATATTAAATTCAGAACGGAATGGGAAGGAAAGATATTTGAACAATGGGGAAAAATATTAGAAGTGAGACCAATGGAATTATTAAAGTACAGCCTGTTTGCACCCAGGCCAGATCTTGAAGACAGTCCCGAAAATTATTTTATGATGTCTTATATTCTTACAACCGAAGATGAACAGACAAAGCTTGAAATAATACAGGAAGATACCAGGCCTAATGCTGTGCAGGAAGCGCCTCAGGGGGAAGAAAACCCGGTATTGCAGTCGTTAAAGAAAATTGCAGAGGGTAACAATTAACAGCCTTTAAACCGCCATTCGCCATTCTTACATTGACAGCTATTACTAAAAATTATTATGCAGCATACAAAATTAAAACTACGGAAATCTAAAGAGTCTGACCTGGATCTTTTCTTTCAGTTTCAATTGGATGAAGAAGCTAATTACTTAGCAGCATTTACTTCCAAAGACCCGGCTGACAGAGCTGCCTATATAGAAAAATATACAAAACATCTGAATGACCCAACAATAAATAACCAGACAATAATAGTGGATGATACCATCGTTGGTAGTATTGCAAAATTTATAATATTCGGCGATACAGAAATTACTTATTGGATAGACAAAAACTATTGGGGTAAGGGAATTGCATCAGCAGCACTTAAAACTTTGTTGGCCATGGAAAACGAAAGACCCATTTTCGGGCGTGCTGCATTTGACAATATTGGTTCACAAAAGGTTTTAGAAAAATGTGGCTTTGTAAAAGTTGGTACAGATAAAGGTTTTGCAAACGCAAGACAAACAGAGATAGAAGAATTTATTTACGAGTTATCATAAATAATAAATAAAGTTGCTATCGAACAAAAACTTTCGCTTGTTTCTTACATTCACTTTATATCTTAACTGACAACAATGAAAAGATCAATTTTAATTCCTTTAGTACTTGCGGCAACTTTTTGTCTTGGCTTCGCTTTTAAAACAATCATCACAACAAATACAAATTCAACAATGAAAAAAGTAACCGGCATTGGTGGCATCTTCTTTAAATGTAAAGACCCAAAAAAAATGACCGAATGGTATAAGGAAAACCTTGGGTTAGAAACAAATGCCTGGGGCGGCGCAACTTTTGAATGGTATGAAGGAGCGGATAGCACAAAGAAGGGACAAACACAATGGCAGCCGTTTGCTGAAACCACCAAAGACTTTGAACCTTCCACAAAAGATTATATGATAAATTACAGGGTTGAAAACCTGGAAGCCCTTGTGGAAGAATTGAAAAAGAATGGCGTAATCATTGTTGATAGAATAGAAAGCTATGATTACGGAAAGTTTGTACATATTCTGGATGCAGAAGGAAATAAAGTAGAGCTTTGGGAACCGGTTGGCTAAGCAGCATTCAATTAATTTCAGCACATCTTCCACCCTCATCCTAAATTAAAACAGTTGTGTGCTGCAATTATTTAAAAAGAACTAATGATGATCTCTATTATAAGAGCGACAGAACAAGACTTTAAAACAATTGCAGGCATTGGTAACATAGCAGTAGAAGAAACGCACCGGGACAGTAGCCCGGCAGCAGATATGAAAGCATACCTGCAAAAGAATTATAACAATGAGGCCATTAAAGAAGAATTAAAAAACAGTGAAAATATTTATCACATTATTATCTACAATAACACTCCTATCGGATTCTCTAAAATAGTTTTAAACGAGGTACATCCCAATATTGAACAGCAACACACTACTAAGCTAGACCGCATTTATTTACTTAAAGAATATTTCGGTCTTAAACTAGGGATTCAACTTTTAAAAGCTAATATCGAATTCTGCAAAGCACATCAGCAATCCGGCATATGGCTGTTTACCTGGGTAGAAAATAAAAGAGCAATTAGCTTTTATGCGAAGGCTGGGTTTAAAATAATTGGAATCCACCAGTTTAAAGTTACAGACGCACATTTTAATGACAATTACCAAATGTTTTTAAATTTAAAAGAATAACCACAGTAACGATAATTGAGCGGTGGCAACGCTATACCTGTTTAGCTTAATTTTATTTTAAAAAAGTGAATAAAAATATAAGACGACAACTAACGCTGTTTGTGGACAGGAAAGATGCAGACAGCATTGAAAATATCCGCAAAGCATTTAATTCACTTCAATACGGGTTAATTGACAGCCACGTTACGTTGTGCCGGGAAGATGATATTGAAAATATTGACGTTGTTCTTAATAATCTTCAAAAGCTTAATACAACCAAAATAACAATTCACTTTGGTCCGCCGATAAGATTTAATAATGACTCAGGAGTTCTACTTCCGGCTTTGGGCGATAATGAACAATTTCAGCAACTCCGTTTAAAAGTATTAGCTGATCTGGGTTTAGCTCTTCGGCAGCATGAACCTCACATTACATTAATGCACCCTAGAAATTCAGTTTGTACAGATGAGATTTTTAAGAAAATTCAGGAAACCAAATTACCATCTTTTTTAACCTTTGATAATATTTCATTTATTAAGCAGGTGGATGGTGGGCAATGGGAAATTTTAGAAGTGTTTAAACTAAGTGATGTATAACAATAGTCTTAGAGTATAGATATTTATTTTTAGATTTGAATATCGGCAACATTTTTTTATACATAATTATAATTTTTGCTATAAAGATTGATAGTAAATTATGAAACATTCAATGTAATTTTCGAAGCACATAAATCTATTGTAATGAAAAAAATTTTTTATTTATCCCTCACTTTTTTTTATTTATCAGCGCACGCCCAGGATGACCGGGCAAAAATGGACTGGCCAAATCTTAAAAAATATGCTGACTCCAATAAACTCTTACCGCCAAAAATGCCCGCAGAAAAGCGTGTGGTATTTATGGGTAACTCCATTACTGAAGGATGGAAAAGAGCAGATAGTAGTTTCTTTGCTAATAGAGAATTTATTGACAGAGGCATCAGCGGACAAACAACTCCACAAATGCTGCTTCGCTTTCGGCCAGATGTGATTGACCTGAAACCTGATGCAGTGGTGATTTTAGCTGGCATAAATGATATAGCAGAAAACACTGGCCCAATAACTTTAGAAGCTGTTTTCGGGAATATAGTGTCAATGGCCGAACTGGCTAAAGCAAATAATATTAAAGTACTTCTTTGTTCTGTATTGCCTGCAAATACTTTTCCATGGCGGTTAGAGATAAAGCCAGCTGAAAAAGTGATCAGCTTAAATGCGATGCTCGAAACTTATGCAAAAAAAAATAACCTTACCTATGTAAACTACTACCCTGCCATGGTTGATGATGAAAAAGGTTTGGATAAAAGATATACCAAAGACGGAGTACATCCTACTTTAGAGGGTTATAAAATAATGGATGCTTTGGTAGTTGCTGCTATTAAGAAAACATTGAAACGTAAAAAGTAAGAGAAAGTAAATAGAGTAACGAGTAAATAAACTAAATTATATTCGGCAGCCTTCTAATTAAATAAATGAAATTTAAACAAGCAATCACTTTATCATCTATCGGTGTTTTTGCATACATGCTCGCAGATACATTTCATGAAGTGCTTGGTCATGGTGGAACCTGTTTACTACTTGGCGATAAAATTAATCTTTTAACTTCCGTTTATTTTAAAAGTAGCTCCGGTAGTTTTATTACTGATATCGGTGGACCAATTTCTAATTTACTCTTTGGCTTATTACTCTATCTCTTTGTTCTAATGAGAAAGGATCTTTCAGCTCTTTTAGCTTTTTTGCTGTTTACTTTAATGTCTTATAACCTCTTTTGGTTTTCCGGCACCATTTTACAATCAAGCTTTAGTAAGACTGGTGATTGGACTTACTTAATACAGCAATTCAATATAGGCACATTTGCAAAACCATTGCTCATAATTACAGGCATCGTTGCTTACGTTTTTTCTATAAAGCTAGTAACGGTCATTCTAAATAAGATCAGAATTCATTTTCCAGAATTTCCTTTAAGGCAAAGCATTCTTTGTTCATGGTTTGCTGCAGCATCCGCAGCTGTAATTGCAGGTTTGTTTTTTAGCAATGATAGAATACATGCTGCTTTTGAAGGCTTAATGGAAATGATTGCTTCCCTTCCGATCATATTTATTTCAATAAAAGAAAAAATAAAATTTACCAATTATAAAATGAGAACCTACTTCATTTTTAATCTCTCAGTTTTTCTGTTATTCATTTTTTTTTGCTTCACACTGGGAAGAGGAATTGGCAAAGTATAAATAAAAATTAAAAGATAGGTTATTACAGTAAAAAAAGCAACTGGAAATAAAATAGCAGTTGTTAAATAAAAAAACATTTCAACCAATGAAAATATTTGCTGAAACAAAAAGATTTATTTTAAGAGAAATTCTTCCCACAGATATAGATGGAATGTTTGAACTTCACTCAGACCCCGAAGTTCATAAATATTTAGGAAACAAAACTGTAACAAGCAAAGAGCAGATAATTGACATCATAAATTTTGTAAGAAAGAAATATATTGACAACGGGATCGGACGCTGGGCAATCATTGACAAAAAAACAAATGAATTTATTGGATGGACCGGGCTCGATTTTGTAACAGAAGAAACCAACAGGCATATTAATTATTATGACCTTGGTTACAGGCTTAATAAAAGGTTTTGGGGACAGGGCATTGCAACAGAAACAGCTTTAGCATCTTTAGAATATGCATTTAACATACTTAATGTAAACGAAGTTTTTGCCAGGGCTGATTGTGAAAACACCGGCTCCAACAGAGTATTAAAAAAAACAGGCTTAAAATTTATAGAAATATTTGATCACGAAGGGGTAAGACATAACTGGTATAAAATCGACAGGAAGGAATTTGAAACTAAAAAGCCAGACCGCTAGTATTGTAATGTCCCCTGAAAATATTCCATTTTAATTAGACGATAAAATAACAATTTGAGGTGGTAACTCTACTGCCTAAATGCAAACGGGTAAATTGACATAAAATACAAACTTACTATGAATACAAAATACTTAATGATCGCAAGTTCAATATTCATGGCACTGCTCGGGCTTTCAGCAACATTTTTACCTGGGGAGATATTAGATTATGTTGGGTTAAATTCAACTGTTCTTCCTACCCTGCTTATACAGATCACCGGTGCACTCTATCTCGGTTTTGCTATTCTGAATTTTATGGCAAAAACAGTTTTGATTGGCGGCATCTATGCAAAACCGCTTTGTCTTGGTAATTTTTTACACTTTACTGTGGCAGGTTTGGCACTTGCAAAAGCGGCGGTCAACCACCTTGATATGAAAATTATTTTAATAGCCGCCATACTCTATTCCATTTTTGCAATTCTATTTGCATTGGTATCTTTTACCACTCCGGCAAAAAAATAGTTTTGTCTCCGCTGTTAAATTTTATGTTTAAAGACAGGCTTCATTTTTGTATGATGATATAACAAATAAATACAAAAAGATGAAAGCACTACAAGTAACAAAATACGCCGACCTCAAAGATAGCCTGGCATTTAATGAAGTAACCAAACCAACTTTTCAGGCAAAGGATGTCCTTATCGAAATTAAGGCTGCTGCCATTAACCCCATAGATAAAGGCATTGTGCAGGGACATTTAAAACAAATCCTTGCGCTGCAGTTGCCGGCTACGCTTGGGTATGATGTAAGCGGCATTGTAACAGAAAAAGGAAAGGACGTAAATAATATTGAAGTGGGCGATGAGGTATATGCAAGAGTACCGCAGGAACAAATGGGCACACTCACTGAGTTTGTTGCTGTAGTGAGTAGTGCTGTATAAAAAAAACCTACCAACATTTCTTTTGAAGAAGCCGCTGGCATTCCATTGGCAGGCCTTACTGCTTTACAATCTTTAGAAGCTGTTGGAATAAAACAAAATGACAGCGTACTTATACATGCAGGCTCCGGCGGTGTGGGTAGTATAGCCATTCAATATGCAAAAGCAAAAGGCGCTTATGTATATACTACTACCGGTACTGATAATGTTGACTGGGTAAAAGACCTCGGTGCAGACCGTGTGATTGATTACAAAACAGAAGATTACAAAACCATTGTACAGGATGCAGACATTGTATTTGATACGCTTGGTAAAGAATATACGATGGATGCTTTCAAAGTGATAAAACAAGCTGGTAAAGTCGTCAGCATTATGGGGCCTTTAGATGCAGAAGCTGCAAAAAATATGGGAATGAAAGATTATAAGATGCCGGAAGAATTAACTGCATTGATCAAAAGCAAAGATGCTACTTACAAATATATCTGGATGCATCCGGATGGCGCACAATTAGGCCAGCTAAGATCAATGATAGAAGCTGGGGAAATTAAACCAATCGTTGATAAAGTGTATTCCTTTTCTGAAAGTGTTGAAGCAATGTTACAGTTGGCAACCGGCAGGGCTAAAGGGAAAATTGTGATTAAGATGTAATGGGGTTTTCGCTTATCGGTTGGTATCCCTACCAACCGAAATTAATATTTTACAATTTCTACCACGACTGCACTCTCCGTTTAAAATTATAAAACTGAAAAAGAATATTATCATAGAACAAAGCAATTATTAAAAAAGCCGAAGCAAGCCATAAAGTTTCTAATGCAAGTTTTCTAAACACAAATCCTCCGACAATACAGCCCAAAAAGAAACATCCGATGATTGCAAGTTTTAAATAAATACTTTTGGATAATTGATGAAACTCCGTAGCCTTGCGGTAAAAGAATAATTGTGAAAGTTCAATTCCCAGGTCAGTGAAGAGGCCTGTTAAATGGGTAGTTCTAACAAGCGACTGCGAAACTTTTGTAACCAAAGCATTTTGAAGCCCCATTGCAAACAATAAAAAACAAGCTATTATTTGCCCGCCTACAATGGAGAGCTGTTCCGAACTTGCTGATACTGCAACTACGCTTAAAATAATTATTTCAATCAGCATCGGAAAAGCGTGAGAAACCTGTGGCTTTATTCTCGACACTATTTCTATTAAAAAATTAGACACGAATGCGCCCGCCAAAAATGATAAGATAAAAAACAAATAGCCGACCGCAATACTATAATTTTTATTGGAAAGATCTTCAGAAAAATAAGCAAAATGACCAGTCACATTTGTCGTCAAAACTTTTACACCCAGCACGCCGGTAATATTTACAATACCAGCTACAAAGGAAAGAATGGAAGCTAACCGAAGATTATGAATGTATGTTCTGCTTTTGCCCTTGTGACGAAACATTGAATAACATATTTGCTGTAAATTTACAGGAAATAAAAATGCCGTAAGGAATGATGTTAAAGATGCAGGTAACGACGTACAAAAAATTGTTGATTGTAAGAACAAGCGTATTTTAGTGTGAATACAAACGTCGTGTTTAATCATTAAATTAAGCTTTTGAGAGTCATTTTATTATTTCTTCTATTTCTAGTCTCACACCGATTGCTGTCACAATCAGTCGATACTATTTCTATAAAGAATCAGCTTGCGTTAATTCTGGAACAAGATCAAAAAACCAGAACTAAGGGTGATTCAGTAAAATTTATGCATCAAATTGACAGTTTAAATCTCGTTCAAATTGAAAAGATAATTTCACTTTATGGTTGGCCAGGTAAAAGTTTTGTAGGAAGATCAGGCAATAATACAGTGTTCCTTGCTATACAACATTCCCGGCTGGAAATTCAGGAAAAGTATTTCCCACTACTTAAAGCATCTATAGCTGAAAATGAGTCAAACCCAAGTGCACTTGCCCTTCTTCAAGATAGAATTTTAATACAGCAAGGAAAAAAACAAATATATGGTTCGCAAATTGATCGTGACCCCTATGAAGTAATCTCAGAACATGGATTCCAAAAAACAGAGCATTGCAGGACGACAGAACAAATATACACTCGAGTAAAAACAAATCATGAGAAAAGTAATCGCAGCAATCAATATGACCCTTGACGGGTTTTGCGACCATACAGCCATTCTTGCTGATGAAGAATTACACAATCATTATACTGAGCTGTTAAGTAACGCTGGCGTTATTTTATATGGCAGAATAACGTATCAGCTTATGGAATACTGGCGACCGCTGGCGGAAAAGCCTTCCGGCGAAAAATCAATGGATGACTTTGCTAATATAATGAACCATATTCCGAAAATTGTTTTCTCTAATACACTTAAAAATACAAATTGGCAAACTGCACAGTTAGCAAATCAGGAAATTAGAGAAGAAGTTATAGCACTCAGGCAACAACCCGGTAAAGATATCTTAGTGGGCAGCCGTAGCTTAATAATACAATTGATGAAGCTTAATTTAATAGACGAATTGCAACTGTGTATTCATCCTGTTATAGGAGGAAACGGATTGCCATTATTCGAAAATTTAAACGACAGGATTTTATTAAAACTCTTCAAAACTAAAATCTTTAATTCTGGTGCAGTTACGCTTTACTATGAAGCGTTAGGGAAGTAAATAACAATTACTAGCAAGATTTTTTTTCTTGCCGGTTGCTCTCCCACCAACAGGAATTCTTTTACCATGGCTGTGGTTGAGGCGCACACCAATCAATAAAGCAAATGCTTTGTAACCGGGGTTATATTGTTTTCTTAAGACTTTTCAACCACATCTCGTAAGCAGCCTGATGTTCTTTTACTGTACATAATTTGGAAATTTCTTCTGTAGGTTCAAATATATTCAGCGATTCTGTTGCCTGTTGACCTTGAGCATTAATGTAAGTTCCCCAGCCTCCTGTATGTCTATAGGATGTATCAATTCTACAACCATTACAACCAAGGATAGATTTATACTTTGTTTCTAAATTATTTCTTAAGGTTTCGAGTGCTGCTGTTGGATGATATAATTCGGTTGCAGTTTCCTGAGTGATCGAATCTGTATAAGTTAAAGATGTTGAAGGCCCTTCACTTTCAATTGTCAAAACGCCCTCCGAAATAAATTCTTTCATTAAATTATATCTTTTAACTGCAAACTCCTTTTTCATATATCTCTACGATGTTTTTAATTAGAATTGTGTAACGAAGTGCATTTGCCGTGGTGGGTGGGGACAGCAACTACTAAAGCATATTCAGTGAATTTAATGTTTTATAATAAGTTGTTCAATTACTGGCGGGTCACTTACCTTTCTTACAAAAGAAAAAATAGCAATTGCTAAAAGCAACACAAAAATTATGACTGTCTTTTCTACTCCATATGAGGCTATAGATAATGCAATACCAGTTATAGAATTATAGTGTCCATTTGTAATATCATATTGGTTTCCTTCATCATAACCGATTGCATAATACAACGTGTATAAGAAAATAACTGTAATTACAGCCATTGCTATAAGTGGTTTCTTTCCTGCCTTTAGTTTAGAATATTTAATAAGTGAGTAAGTAGCACCAGGGATAGTTTCCTTAAAATAGTCAAATACAGCTTTTCGGGATCTGTCATTGTTAATTCGCAAATGTTCAGTATCGCCCTTAAATAAAACTTCGATATACTTTTTACTTTCCTGCATTTTAATACCCGCAATGTAGCGCAGAGGAATTGCAAAAAGAGATGGAGGCGAATCTTTTGTGTTTTGCAATTGAAAGATGCAATTGTCAATTTCACTAAATTTTGGATTGCCTTTGTAAATAGTTTCATTACCGTAAGCTATTATCCGGTCATCGCCTTTTTCGTCACTTTTCCAAATTTTATTATTTTCCATGTTTAATTCCTTCAGATATAAAAGACGTCGGTAAAATTATTACTTATAAGATGCATTGTTGTCAGCTGGGATATTTGATATTGTATACACCTGTTGTTAATGTAAATTAAGAAACGAAATTTACAATTTAATAAAATGTCTATATATGCTCGTTCAAGTTGAGAGAAAAGAAAAAAGAGATAATTTATACACCTTCAAACAGTGTTACAAATCTTTTGTTTGGATACTCACCGTTGATTGGCCACATTGGCATTTTATTCATGTTAAACAAAATCTCGTTTTGATCAGTTAAATAAAATGAAGGTCTTTCGCCATCCAAAGAAGCCTTGGCATGATAAATTAAATCATTTAATGATCCAATAGCTGATCTATCATTATCAGTTGTAGAAAATATAATTTCAGAAAAATGCTGTCTGAGTGTTTCTTTAGACAATACAATTTTGTCCCACTCACACTGTGCCTCCAGCGCTTTTATAAATAAAACTTTTAAGGTAAGCAAATCGGTTTTTCTATAATCGTTAATGGTAACTGAATAGATACTCAGTTTATTCATGAAAATAATATACTTCTTGCGTTGGTGGTAAAACAAATGAGCATTCCAGTGCCCCATATTTGTTGCAGTTTCCAGGCTTGCTACCTCAACCTTGGTTTTTATATTTAATAATTTCGCAAGTTTGGCTGAGCAAAATATTACATTCATTATTTAATTTTTGTTAGAGGTGTAACGATCCTGGGCCGCTAAAGTTCCGGAAGTCCGTTGTTTTTTCACTAATATTTTCATTCGGTCCGTTTTACTAATAAATTTAAGCCTTCGGAATAAAATGATAAAATCATTGAGTCACTGGAAATGATATATACCCGTAAACTTTCAGACATACCATGTTCGTCCATTATTAATATTTTTGTGGAAGGGTCGTATTCAAAAGTCCTAAACAAATTATCAGATTTTCCATTCATAACATTTACATGTTCAATTAATGTCGAATTATCGCAAAATTCAATCCAATTGCCATGAAACAAATTATAAGTTGGTGTCAGGAAATTTTCAATTAACTGAGACTTCCTGTCCTCGTTTTTAACTGTGTCAAGTAAATAGCCTTTTAGATCTTTTATTTTTTTCTTTGATATTTCCTTTACGCTCGCCTTGAAAGAATCAAGGGATTCAAGACCTATATTACCAATATCAGTTGAATCTATTATTTTACAAGCAATCCATTTGCCAATCAATTTATCATTATTGCCAGATTGAGGCCTGGCAGTGATAGATATGAATACTAAGAAAAATGTTATGTAAATAATTTTTGTCATACCGTGTGTAAGGTTTGTGTTGCGCTTGCCGCTAACTCACCGATTGCGTCACTTCAAAGTTACCCTATTACCCCAATAAGCGATAAAGCATTATTTCGCCGCCGTAGGTAAGTCTATAATATTTCATAAGCCCATACTCCGATTTTTAAGTGCCGATACTGCGGCAGTCCGTAAGAGATGAGTAAATTTGTTGTGTTAAGATTAGCCAGCAGCGGCGAAAATAATTTCGCAAGTTTGGCTGAGCAAAATATTACATTCATTATTTAGTCTTGTTTTACGCTGAAATAGGCTTGACTATTATTTAGTTTTGCCTATGTCCTATTTGTTCCACTTTGTGCAACCATTTTTCACGGAACTTACTCTTCGATAATCTTATTGGCCCTATGGTGGTAGCTTTTATATTTCTTACACCACAGTAATAGAGGGTGTTTCTCTTCATAGCCCAATAGCTCGGTTTATGATTTACCAGCCAATAAAAAAACACAGGTTGATCTAGTGTAGAAATAATTCGTGCAGTCTTTCCTTTTAAAAGTCCATCACCCAAAAGAGAATTTTCTCTTTTTTGAAAAGCAAAACCCGGCAAAAAAAGCCTGTCAATAAAACCTTTTAAAATTGCAGGAAGTGAAGCCCACCAAACCGGATAAACCCAAACCAGGTGGTCTGCCCATTTTATTTTCTCCCAGCATTCAAGTAAGTCAGGTTCAAGCTCCGTTCTTTTTCTATAACCGAATTGCAGATTTGGATTAAACTGCAGATCAGCAATTATAATTTCTTTTAGTTCTGCTCCGGATCTCAAAGCCCCCTTTTTATATGCTTCAAATAATGAATTACAATAACTTTCTTTGTCAGGGTGTCCGTTTATTATTAATATTTTCTTCACTTCTGTTCGTTGTTATGATAATTGAGTGACCGTTTATTAAAAGGCTTGCCAAAACACGCCTATCAGCAAAATTTATTTTGTCACACCCCAAATTGTTTTTGCAAGTCTAATACTAGTTTGATGTCACACCCAAAAACAAAGACACGACTTCTTATATCATTTGGTCCACCATAAGGAATTTCATCTTTCCAAAACTCTATATTCCTCTCCCGAAGTTCCGTTAACAGTTCATCCTCTTTTGACTTGTCCTTAATGAACCCGATCATATGTATGTTCGCAGATTTATCTGCAATAATTGTCTTGAAAGCAAATGCAACGGCTTCTTTTTCAGTTTGAAAATATTTTAAATTTTTTCTTTGCCCACGTTCTGTATAATACCAAACATATAAACTGCCAAATGTATCAAGTCCACAACCTTCGTGAATATTTCTATTGCCAATTCCGTAACTGTCATTAAAGCAATTATCTACCATCCATTCATCAAGTTGCTTTACAGTAAGTAAGTTCACATTAATTTATTACTTCGTGATGTAATGTTTAGTAGCTTTTGCATATGCAGGCAGCATTGCACAAAACCTGATGGTGCAGATAGCTTTTGAACGGTGACTAAAACGAATTTTTATTTTGTTTAATAAACTCAATATTGAGGTCATTTAAATTGTCATCATACTTGTAAAACGCCTGATCGAGTTGCTCCCATACTTCGTTTGCCTTTTCTTCCATCTGCTCTAAAAAATTTTGTCTTTTGTCTCTGTCTTTAGAAACTGTTGAGTTAGGAAATTGATCTATTGCCTTTTGTAAAATGTCGACTGTCTTATTTGCACCTATCAGTTTTAACGACGTCAATGTCTCATGAGCATAGTCACCACTTGAGTTAGAAAAAAACTGATCAAAGCCACCATTGTTAATCTCTCTTTCTAAGTTTTGATTAAAATAGAAATTTTTTTGTGGCTCTGTTAATTGTTCTAATGTGTCGCCCCATGAACCAAGTTCACAAACATAGTTATCAATTTCAATGATTGCAGCGTCTGCATTCGGTAAAAGAAGTAAAGCGTCAATATCAGGTTTATTATTACCCGGGTTTTTGTCACTACTAAATGATTTTTTAAAAAAGCTCATAGTTCTTGTAAAGTTTATTTTTTAGCGGTCGCTGTCCCCACAGCTTAGTTATGTTTTAGAAATTTTTAATACTTGCTTAATTAAAATTACCACACCTGTTAATGAAGGTATAATCATTAAACTCCAAAATATCCAATCCTCCGTCATGTGCGGTCGAAACTGTATATGCCCATTACTTCCAGCAATAAATAACATGAATGCAAAAAAACTTATAATTAATAATCCGACTGCAATAACTATCTGCATATGCTTTCAAAATTTATAGAGTAACAACCGATTTCACATAACTCACACCAATAAGCGCATCTTAAAGTTACCCTATAACCGCAACACAACAATAAAAGCATCATCGGTGAAATAGTATCCGATTTTTATTCATTAGACCCGGCATTTGACAATGTGAAATACTTGTTGATGGTTTCATTGATAATTTGGGTCTATGGCTTCGGTTTGTAGCACACAAAACGGGGATTTAATTTGATTGAATTTTGTTTAAAGTCAATTTGATCCCTTTTGCAAACAATAATTGAACAAATCTGGTCGAATCTAACGGGCCTAAAACATGAGACTTTATAACATTAATTGTACTGTCGTTGTTTTGTATAATTTTTACTTTAAAATCTTTGTCAACAATCCAATATCTATCTTTTTCTTTTTGCCTTGACTCAGAAGATTTAACAATAATCCATTTTAAGTTATAAGCATATTCTGTAACTGTCATGGGAACAATTTCAATACCTGAATTTGAGCAAGATTCTTCGGAATAAAGAATTCTCCTGTCCACATTATCATATTCAGATAAATAAAAATTATTACCAAGACCTTCTTCTTTTATAAACGGACAACAAGAGTTGTATAAAAACATTAGTCCAAATAAAAGCAAAACAATTCTTTGTTGCATTAATTTTTATTGTTGTAAATTTTTGAATTTGAGGCCTTTTGATAAACTTACAGCTAACTCACCCATCACCTCACTTTAAAGTTACCCTATTACCCCAACACAACAATAAAAGCATCATTGAAATAGTAATTAAGCCGAAAGCATACCGCTCCCCTATATTTTTTTAGAAAAAATAAACATTTAATAAATATCCCACCACAACCTACTGCACAAACTGCGAAGACACAGCACTGTAAGCAATTTGATTTCCACTGGCAGTAGCAGCTATACGCACCCAATATTGCCTGCCGGGTACCAGGTTGTTGAAGGTATAACGGCAACGGCTACTCGGTTTTTCCTGCCATGCAGTAGTTTCTTTTGGCGGTTCATCCGTTATCTGGTGCAGGTATGCACGTACCCCTTTTACCATTTTTACAGCACCCGTCAATTGGCCGGATGTAATACCATTTTTCAAAGTAACACTGCCCGGGTTGGTAATATAGTTCGTCTCCCTTTGTTTGGCTAGTGTAAAGCCACTGCTGGTAAGTATGGTAACATTGCCATTGGCCACGTACATAACGTACATGCCTAGCTGCACAAGCAGCCGCTCCAGGCCTCTACGGCTTTTATTTTTTTCTGCTACCGCAACTTTGTCTCCGTTTATGGCTGCTACCAGGTGCTGGCTGTAGCTAGTTAAAACTATCTGCAGTTCTGTCAGCGTAGGAATGGGATCTGCAAAAGCCGGGTTATCCATCATGCTGTTGAGAATATGTGCAGCTTTTGTATCAAAGGCAGAATCTGTATATCTCTGAAAATTGGTTGTGATCTTTTGCCTGGTCATAAGAGTGGATTATAGTGTACCACAATATTGTGGCACTATTTATAACTAATAACTACTATATTTTATTATACACTGCTCCTGAAATGTCCCGAAATACCCCGTTTTACCCCTAAAAAATTCTCCTTGTATAACAAACAATGGTCATTGTTTGAAAGAAGAAAGGCATTGTATAACGAACAATGGTCATTGTTTGAGAGGAGAAAGGCATTGTATAACAAACAATAGCTATTGTTTGAGCGATGAAGGGCATTGTATAACAAACAATGGTCATTGTTTGAGAGGAAAAGGGTATTGTTAAACAAACAACGCCTATTGTTTGAAAGGATAAGGGCATTGTATAGCAAACAATGGCTATTGTATGAGAGGAAAAGAAGACTGTTTGGCAAACAAAAGAGAGGGAGTTTTGAAAAACAGATATTAAGGGAGTGTAAAGTAGATTGTATAAACAGGATTTTCGAGTTTATACCTGTTTAATATTTACCATTAAACAAATGGCGGCACTATGCCTGTAAAACAAATAATGATTTTTTACAAATTTCATTGCTGCTATAAACAACCTGTCTGCCGGTAGGCAGATACAAAATGTATATTACTAAAGTGTTGATTATTAATATTTATTTATAAATTTGAAGTAGCGTACAATAGCATAAATGCCAGTGTTGCCTGCTATTGTATTGCGACACTCTACTATGATTACAGAAGACCAAATTCTTGCAAAGCTTGACGATTATAAACTAGGCTACTATTGCCAGTTTATAGACTTGGGACATGTCTATTCTTTTCTCATAGACAGTCGACTTAATATTTTCAAAGGTGACAATGACAATTGGGCAATTGCTTCCGAACGATTAGGTTATAATCCAAGAGGTGGAGGCATTACGCTTGACATATGTTATTTTGGAAATTGTCTTACAAATTTGGAACACTACAACGGACAAGACACAAACAATTACACAGTTTATCCTATAGAGTGGAATGACTTCAACGACGCAGTTGACGGTGAAGTTCTAAAACCTGATGCAAAGTTTTGGAATGTTAGAGGCAATCAAATTGAACTTACCCACGACAAGCAAGATTATTTGAATGCAGGAATTGAACTTAAAGAATATGAACCTGGAGAAATTTCAATAGAAGAAGTTGGCAGATTACTCATAACAAAACACCGTGACTTATTAAGAGCAACAGACGAAGAACTTTACAAATCAATCCCTAAAGAGCTTAAAAAAATATTTGTTATTGACGATTGGCATCATCGTGACTTCAATGAAATTATTCAACCGACAATGAGTGATGAACACTTGCGGACAACTTATGAGTTCAATAAAAATCTTGTTGGCGGTGAATATCCTTTAGACTATGAAACTTTTGCTTCTATGTTTAGACAACAGGAAAAATCAACAGGCGAATACAATCAAAATCAATACAAGGACAATCGGCCAAGTTCATGCGAAACATGGCAACTGATTGCTAAGGTTATTGCAAGTGGCGACACGACTTTATATAGACCGGCATTAAAACCTAATACGCATTGGACAAATTGGCCCGACTCTGGTAGCATGTGACGAAGAACAACAGCAGGCAACAATCGGTTTGCTTATATGCTGGCAGACGTAGTAACAGTCGGCTATAGTTCGCTATCAGCTTTGGTTCCAGCTCGAAGTTCAATTTTCAACTTTTAGTTGTTAACTTCATCATCAGTTTTTCAAATCGGCTGCAGTTCCGGGCTGGACATTCAATGAATTC
The DNA here is from genome assembly GCA_039918155.1 of Ferruginibacter sp. Taxonomy (GTDB): domain Bacteria; phylum Bacteroidota; class Bacteroidia; order Chitinophagales; family Chitinophagaceae; genus Ferruginibacter. The sequence continues at coordinate 61,708 of JBDSIB010000073.1, read as the reverse complement.
CAGCACAGCAGCAAGCCGTCAACGTTGGTGGCAAGTTAAAATGACAACTTTCAAAAATGAAAATAAAGAAAATGAAATTTTTGTTACTAGCTGTCTTTTGTATTTGTTCAACTCATACTTTTTGTCAGTCAACTTCCAATAGCCCAAAATCCCCAAACACCTCTCTTCTAAAAAACAAAACCCTTAATGAAGGGCTAACTGGCAAAATTGATCAATTTCCAACTAACAAACTTGACACAAATTTGATAATCCTATATCAAAAAAAAGAAATTAATAATCCTGCCATTTTTGTAAATGGCAAATTCTTGCCAGGGCAATACTCAATATTATCAACCCTTAACTCCAATGACATTGATAGTCTTACTGCTACTAAAGACAGTATAGTAATTGATAACATTGTGTATTATGGGCAGATTCGTCTTAAGACAAAACATCCTTTTAACCCTGTACTTATTTCTTTACAAACACTAAAAGAAAAGTATACAAACTTAAAAAATAAGTCGTCGATTTTTATGATTGATGGCGTTATTATAAATGCAGAAAGTGACAAATATTTTGTTGCTGAAGCCAGTCTTTTGAGAATTATAATTGAGAATGTGCAAAACACAAAAGAAAACATCGATTTAGGGCTAATTAAAATATTGACAAAAACAGAAACTAATATTAGCGACTTACAAAAAATTAGAATAAGAGGGAAAGAATAGTCCTTGCGCCTTACTTGGTCTGTATATCTTGCCATAACCATTATACAAATTTCGTGTTTCCGTCCTCAAAGGTCAAAGGAAAAAATATATATACAATTCTTTGGACGATCAACAAATAAGTGTAATCAAATATTAGAATCACGGGATATGAAAGATGTTGATGATCAAATGATGTATATTCATTTTAAAACCTGTCCAGATGAAATTAAGCGAATTCTTTTGTTAGCTCCCTACTCTTTTAAAGCAATGACTAAGTCGGAAATTGCCTTGGAGTATGAAGACCCAGGCAAAATTGACGAAAGTCTTATTCCATCTCTTCCGAAATGGTGGAATATCAGAAAATTAGGGGATTCATGTATATCCTTTGAATACTTTCTAACTGACGAAGATTATGCCCAGACTGGATATCTATCTTTGGACAGCACTGAAGTATTTTACAAGGAAGTAGCCTGATAATTAATTGACAGCATCCTTGCCGGCTTGCTTAAAATATAAAAACTTTTCAATGGGGATAAAGCTTATTTACATATTGATTCCATCAGTTATTATTTTATCCTGTAAGAATTCAAATAAGTCTATAACGCTTAATGATACAGATAGTATAATAAACAGTTTTAAAAAGGCTAAAGAAAGTGGCGTTCAGATCGAAGGTCAATTTGTAAGAATTGAAACGTTAAATGAAAAAGAATCTAACTTGTATCTAAAATTAAATTCAGACAGTATTGTTGCTTTTAGGACTATTATGCCGATAGATTCTAATGAAATAAGTAGATTAAAGAAAGGTCAAAATAATATTAAATTAACTTATACAGAATTTAATAATCCGATAACTAAAAAGGTTGACAAAGTAGTTCAGTTTATGCAGCCAATTTATGAGCAAGTAAATAAATAACTTTACCTAACATTGCATTTCACTTTCCGCCGTCGGTCTTAAATAATTATTTATAAATTCGTTCGCCTTCGTCGGTATTCAAGAATAAAGCTCCGCCGCCGTGTGGTTTTTAACCAACGGCGATAAACGCATTTTTAAGAGATAGTTTTTAAGAACCTTTTTTAAATGATGTTCTCCGCAGCCTTCGAAATCATATTCAATAAAATGGCGAGCTTTATTTACTAACCCATTCATCGTTGGTGAAAAAACACCAAACGATGGCGAAGATTTGTGGGAAGATTAAGGCAAGGATTTAGCAGAACTATTACGGAAACACTGAACAATTGCATCTCTCTTAAAAGCTTTGTGAATATTTTCATTTACTCCATAAAATCTTCAAACAAAAATGCTAAGAACGATATTATTTTTAATGCTTTTATTATGGATCTCAAATAAAGCTTATTGTCAAAATATAAAAAGCAGTCAAAACAAACCGAAGTCAGATAGTATCGCTAAACAAAATAATTTACCAATATTATACAGTTTTATTTGTAGGAAAATTGAAACAGCTGCAGTATTTCCGGGAGGCGATTCTGCGTGGGCGAAATATCTTGAACAAAATTTAAACATCAATAACCCTAAAATAAATGGATCTCCTGTTGGCATTTATAATGTGGTCGTTTTATTTATGATATCCAGGGATGGGAGTCCAAATGTACTACGTTGTACTACAAATTTTGGGTATGGAATGGAACCGGAGGTAATCAGAATAATTGAAAGATCACCAAGATGGAAACCTGCGACACAAGACGGACATATAGTAAATGCATATAAACGGGACACTCTGACTTTCTCAGTTACTTCGCCAGCGTTCGTTTTCGAGTATCATAAAGCTGTCCTTCCCCTACGTTTTAACCAACGGCGATTAACAAATATGTAATAGATAGTTTTTTGCCCCCATAAATATTTCCAACAATATTTCCAACAATATTTCCAACAATATTTCACAAGCCCCTACTCCAACTCTAAATTGCCCGGTCTGGCCCCACCGAACAATTATAAAAAATATTCTAATTTTTCTAAACTGCCCGGCACACGTGATAAATTTATTGCCCGATGTTGTGTAACATCTATGGTGTCATCGCTTGAAAGAACTACCTAAGTATTTAGGCGTGGCCGTCATGCTCATCACGGCTTTATTATCTTTTACATCAAAGCTGATAAACTCCGGATGAGCCGGTGTATATGCTTGCCAGGTATTACCAGACTTACCATTAGGATTACCATACTTTGAAAAGTTCGTCCAGAAATCAACCATGTTATTGCTTAGCGTATTATCTGCGGCAGTAAAAGGGCGCCAGCTGTGTTTTATAGAATGAAAAATAAACCATAGGTCTGATGAATGAAAAGCACCGCTGCTGTCTCCCGGTAGCTGCCGCTGAAACAAATAAGCGTATGCCGGCTGCTTACTTTGAGTGGCCCGCAACGTACAAAAATCACCTACGGCTTTACTCATGTCATTCATATCATTGGCGGTAAAACCGATGATGTAAGGTATATCAGCAATTTGATTTGCTCTTGCTGTTTCTGAAAAAGTTCCTTTTAAAAAATATTGATCAATAACCGGCGACCAGCCAATCCTGAGTTTGGTTTTATCTGCATAATCTTTTGACATGTTAATGAGCTCATTAAAAGAAAGACCACGCATATCTTCCAGTGTTGTTTTGCCAAAATAATCCATCATCCTCTTGTTTGCCAGTTGTGCAGAATCGAGTGAAAGGCCAGGCCTGGCATCGCCCAGGCCACCACCACTCATTATGATTGCTTTACTCACCATGGTTTTAGAGAGCGGCGAAGCACATAAAGATTGTACACTTCCTGCACCTGCGCTTTGTCCAAAAATGGTAATATTACCAGCATCGCCACCAAACTGAGCAATGTTTTGTGTGATCCATTTTAGTGCTGCTGCCTGGTCCATTATTCCATAATTACCAGACACACCATGGGCGCTTTCTGCTGACAATAATGGGTGAGAAAAGAAGCCGAATACGCCAAGGCGATAAGTTACAGTAACTAATATCACTCCACGGGAAGCATAGTCTTCGCCGCCATCCATTTCTGGTTCAAAGGCAAAACCTTCTCTGTACCCACCACCATGTATCCACATGGCAACAGGGAGCTTAGCATTCATTTTACCGGCTGCGGGTGTCCATATATTAAGGTATAAACAATCTTCATTAAAAGGTACGCTCCCACTTGCACGCCATTCTTTTCCATAAAAACTATTAGGATCCCAGGTTACCTGCATGGCTGCGGCACCATATTTATCTGCCTGCTTCACACCCTTCCATGGCACTACCGCCTGTGGTTCTTTCCAACGCAAGCTGCCAACCGGAGCTGCGGCGAAAGGTATTCCTTTGTAAGATGTAATTCCTTTTACTGCAGTTGAAACACCCTGCAGGCTTCCGCCTTCAACCTTTAAAACAGGAGTTGCGTTTTGCTGGCTGAAGCCTGTAAATATTCCTGAAAATAATAGCGTAAGAAAAAGACATAATTTTTTCATGATGGCGATGTATTAATGTTATAATAAAAATACTTTCATTCCTGGTTTAATCAACCCTGAACTATAAAGATAAGTTTTCGCCCCCGTTGTTAATCCAATAATATTTTACAAGCCACCCGCTCTCCGTAGTCTCTTACCCACGCTAAAAATATTTTAGAATGATGGTTTGATAAAGAACTATTGCTGAATGCTATGATGAGTTTGCAACTCATGATCTGCTCATCAAGCTGGCTTTCGCCGGACAATATAATAGCTACAAATTCTATCGATAAATAAACCACAAAAAGACTGCTGCAGAATTGTATTTGCGAAACAATATCTTCTGTAAGAAATGGTTCGCAAAAGTTGCCTAAAATATTGGTAATGAACAAAACAATTTTTTTAAAAGAACGAGATTGGATATTCGTACATTCGGTAATACAAATGTTAGCGGCCATTGTAAAGCAACACCCTACAACTTTCAACAGACAAAAAATAATTATGCTTCAAAAAATTTCAAAACTCGTTTTCCTCTTTATCATTTTGACAAATACTTTAATTTCAAATGCCTGTACAATTTTTATGGCTAATGACGGACAGAATGTTTGGGTAGGAAATAATGAAGATGAAATTTCCTCTACAAAATATAGAATGTGGTATTACCCGGCACAAAAGCAAGATTACGGTTATATGATTTGGACGGAATTAACCATCGGCAAACTTTTTTATGGACTTATGTATAAAAATCCGCAAGGAGGACTTAATGAGTGCGGACTTTTTATGGATTATACAGTAATTGATGAAGTTCCTGTTACAAAAGACAATAGCAGAACAGACCGAAAAAAGCAAGTGGTAACAGATATTTTACGAAAATGCAGGACTGTCGATGAAGCATTAAACTATATCAACAAATACAATTTGGTGAAACTCAACAAGGCTCAATTATTTATTGGTGACAAAAGCGGCGATTATGCAACTGTAACCGGCGGCTATATAGTTCGGAAAGCGACCAGTAATTTTGCTTTGACAAATTATAACATCAATAACGATCACAAGGAAGCCTGTTACAGACGAGATGTAGCTACAAGTTATTTAAGCTCAACAAAATCTTTTCAGTTAAACGATATTAAAAATATTCTTCAAAAATCCACCCAAAAACAAGCGCAAACTTTAATCACAAATTTTTCAATGGCGGTTGATTTGAAAAACGGTACAATTCATTTGTACTATAAAAATGATTTCGCCAACGAAAAAATTATAAACCTTAAAGAAGAATTGCAAAGTGGAAAACACCACAAAGATTTGGTTGACTATTTCCCAAAGGGCGTTTCTAACTTGATAGAAAATAAATTTGAAACAAATGGAATTAATGAAGCCATCGCAACCTACAAAGAGTTGCGAAAAACATCGTCAGACCAATATAATTTTAAAAATAATTCTGTGATAAATTTAGCCATTAAATGGATAGACAAAGGAAATGTAAAAGAAGCCATTTCACTTTTAGAAATGCTAAAAGAATTTGACCCAAACAAAACAGAAATTTATTCTTGGTTAGGCGTTGCTTACCGAAAGGACAACAATCTAAATGAAAGTTCTAAAAATTTCTCAAAGGCTTTTGAGCAACAACCTAACGATTACTTAGCGACACTTTGGGGAAAGCAAGACAATCAAAAAGTAACTTTCAAACTAAATGATTTTGAAGGTGCAGAGCAAGTTTCGCTAATGGGAGAATTTACACAATGGGCTAAGAACGCAATAAAAATGACAAAGCAAAATGGTGTGTGGACATGTGAGGCTTTAATGCCAAAAGGAGAAAATATTTATAAATTCAGAGTGAACAATGATAACCTAACTGATAAAATAAATATGATGTATGTTGGGACAGGACCAGATATGTACTCGAAAATTTATGTTTGGTAGGACAACAACGAGCCGCTAATAACTAAGCTTTCGTTTTGCCCAACGGGCAAGAAATGAAGGCACTGTTGAACGGAACCCCCATCGGGGTACTTGTATGATGCTGCCAAAGTGCCTGTTATATCTATATGGAGTTGTCGTTTTTCAAAATTAGGTAGATTGAGTCCTATAAAGGGTTTGAGTGGATTAATTCGAAGATAAACAATTCAGGACAAGATGACAAATGAACTCCTGTTGGCTACCCCGATAGGGGTTTAGTTCAACAAGGGGTTCTGCAATATTGGACCTTTTAACATCAGCTAATTGCAAATCCCAGCTTCAGTTCTGTCAGACGAATTACTATCAATTTTTGTACATAACTTCAACAATATATTTTAAATCAGCAGCGGTTATCGGTAGACGGAATACTAATTCCCAACCTGCATAAAGCCCTGTCTGTAAGCTGCTATACATTTGGAATCTTCACCATTCTTTCAGGAAAAAATAAAGTATACAATTGAAAAAAATAACCATCCTCATTATTGCATTATTTGTTACAGTATTTGCAACAGGACAGCAACAATTTTCAAAAGAGCAGAAGAAATTACAACAGACGGTTGTAAATATGTTTGAGGCTTTATCCAATCGAGATTCAATAGCCTTGAAATCATTTTGCATTCCTGATGTTACATTTTATGAATATGGTCAGATATGGAATATAGATACGCTTATCAGGAAGGCAATTACGATGAACCAGTCCACAGACTTTAAACGTACTAATACTTTTGACTTCATTAATGTGGAAACAGGTCAAACAAAAGCATGGCTCACTTATCGACTTAGTTCAGTTATTACCAGGGACTCCGGGGAAACTCTTATACAATGGTTGGAAACAGTATGCTTAGTAATTCAGGATCGACAATGGAAAGTAAAACATCTTCATTCAACATTAATAAAAAGAAGCTAGAAATCAGGTTTAATATCTAAAAAGAAATTGATTGATGATAAAGCAAGGCTTTTACATCAGGCAGCTCCTGATAAATTTTTGCCTTAAATTAATCTACCTGTATCAGCCATTTACTTTGTTTCAAACCTTTTTTATCAACGGTATTAATCGTATCGCCTTTACTGCTTACCTTGTAATCTTTATATTGTTCGCTTGCATTTTGTACCGATAGAAATTCAAAACGGCGAAACAGTTATTCGATGTAATTTTATAGTATGCATTTATCCTTTTTTTAATCTTTAATAAAACCGCAAATGACAAAAAATATTATTGTCAAATTTACAGCTCTACTGCTTTTTATAAATATTAATACTGCTTTTTCGCAAAGTAAAAAAGCCAGTGCAAGAAAATCTGTAGTAACCGAATCGCCACTGCCACCACCAACTATGGATAACAAGTGGGCAAACGAATTGAAATTTAAGAATATTGGTCCTTCCATCATGAGTGGCCGTGTAGTAGATGTAGAAGTTAATCCTGATAACCCTGCAGAATTTTACGCCGCTTATGCCACCGGCGGCCTATGGCATACAGTAAATAATGGGCAAAGTTTTGAACCACTATTTTATAAAGAAGCCGCTATGACCATTGGCGATATAGCTGTTGACTGGAAAAATAATATCATTTGGATTGGTACCGGCGAATCTAACAGCAGCCGTTCATCTTATGCAGGCAATGGTGTTTATAAAAGCGTTGATCATGGAAAAACATGGCAATGGCTTGGGCTACCCCAAAGCCAGCATATAGGTAAAATTTTATTAGATCCCAACAATAGCAATGTGGCCTGGGTAGCTGTTATAGGCCATCTGTATACGCCCAACAAAGAAAGAGGCGTGTATAAAACTGAAGATGGTGGCCATACCTGGAAACAACAGTTATACATAGACGAAAATACAGGAGTGATTGATATGGACATAAATCCTAAAAATCCGAATGAATTGTATGCCTGCGCCTGGTATCGCACCCGCAGTGCCTGGAATTTTGTAGAAAGCGGTAATACTTCAGGTATCTATAAAAGTACCGATGGAGGCGCTCATTGGAAATTGATCACATCATCAGCAGCAGGTTTTGCTACTGGGCCCAAAACCGGGCGTATAGGCCTTGCCGTATATGCAGGCAATCCAAATATTATTTATGCCACAGTAGATAATCAAAACCACCGGCCAGATACAGCTTCAAAAAAAGCTATCAATGGATATGTTCTTAACAATTTTAAAGATTTGAACAAGGAAAGTTTTGCTGCCCTAGATGATAAAAAGCTAGATAGCTTTTTAAAAGAAAATTATTTTGATAAAAAATATACTACTTCCAGTGTTAAAAAAATGGTCAATGATGGCACTATAAAACCTAGTGCGATTTACGATTATCTTTTTGATGCCGATGAGGCCCTGTTTAATACACCTATCATTGGATGTGAAGTTTACAGGAGTGATAATGCAGGCGCAACCTGGAAAAAAGTAAATGAAAAAGGGTTGAGTCTATACAGTACGTATGGTTATTATTTTGGTAAAATGGCAGTTGCAAATGATGATGAAAACAAATTAGTGATTTGCGGTTTTGATATTGAAATGAGTATAGATGGCGGTAAAACTTTTACATCGCAGGATAAAGTTTCTACTCATCCTGACTGGCATGGATGCTGGATAAATCCCCGCAACAATAAACATTGGGTAGCGGTAAATGATGGTGGCTGTAATGTAACGTATGATAATGGCGAGCATTGGTTTAAAGTAACAACACCTGCTGTAGGCCAGTTTTACAATATAGCAGTAGATGATGCCAAACCTTACAATGTATATGGAGGCCTTCAGGACAATGGTACATGGTATGGCCCTGTAACAACTAAAGACAATGATCAATGGAATTATGAAAGACCGTACGCATGGAAAAATATTGGTGGTGGCGATGGTATGCAGGTGCAGGTAGATACCCGTGATAATAAAACCGTTTACGGTGGCTCTCAATTTGGCTCTTATGGCCGAAAAAATACGGAGGAAAGAAGCAGAGGTTTGTATATACACCCAATGCCGGATTTGGGTGATGAATTGTTTAGATATAATTGGCAAACACCTATTTTGCTAAGCAAATTAAATCAGGACGTTTTCTACATCTGCAGCGACAGAGTGCATAAAAGCCTGAACCAGGGTGAAACTTTTGAAACCGTAAGCCCGGACCTCACCAAAGGGAAAAAAGAAGGTAATGTTCCTTATGGCACTATTACTACTATTTGCGAATCGCCACTGCGGTTTGGTCTGCTGTATGTAGGCACCGATGATGGTAATATACAATTGAGCAAAGATGGCGGGTATACCTGGACGTTAGTAAGCAAAAAACTACCTCCCAATTTATATGTTAGCAGGGTAAGAGCTTCGCAATATAAACTAGGTAGAGTTTATGCAACCTTAGATGGTTATCGTACCGATAATTTTGCTCCTTATGTTTATATGAGTGATGATTTCGGTGAAACCTGGGTACAGCTTGGCAAAGACCTACCCAATCAACCAATAAATGTGATATTGGAAGACAATAAAAATGAAGACATTGTATACATAGGAACTGATAATGGCCTGTATGCATCTTTTAACCAGGGAAAATCTTTTATGGACATTGGGCAAAATATACCTAATGTGCCCGTACATGACCTGGTAATACAAAACCGTGAAAATGATTTGGTGATAGGCACTCATGGCCGCAGCATTTATGTAGCCAATTTAGCAGCTATTCAGAAGGCGTTTAAAGATGCTAAAAAATAAAATCAGGAAGTAAAAATATCAACAAGGCACAACAGCAATAAATTCAGGCATTTTTACAAAGTACAATTCCAATGGGCTACGATCTACTGCACCCATTGGAATTGTTATATAAGGTATGCAAGCATTTAAATGGTGAAATGCTGTTGTTTTTAAAAAAAAAGTGCAATGGGCGTCTTTTTTATTGAAAACTATTTATGGCAAAGATGGTGAGATTAAAAATTCCGTTTACCTGTATATGAATGGCAACCTCATATACAACCGCTGGAAAGTAAGTATAGAGAAAGAAACTTATTTTGCAATCGATTGCAAACAATTGCCTAAATTAACATCGTATTTTAATTTCAGATAAAAAAATTACTGTAACCAGCTTGCTTGAACCAATAATAACTAAATCAGCCTAAAATATTTTACTATGATGAAAAGAAAGAATTTTTTATTAACAGCTATCTCATTTATTATTTTGTTAGGGTTGCAGGTTACTATAGTATTGGCGCAGCCTCCGGGACAAAGAATTCCCCTCCCTCCCATTCCTGTAAAAGGTGATACTACACATTCTCTGTCTATCCATTTTACCCCGACAGCTAGCAGCAAAAAGGCAACGGATCCCAAAGGATTTATTCAGCGCTGGATGGTGCTGGAACCTGTGCGGAAAGATATTACCAGGAACAGCATCTTCACCGAAAAGTACCTCAAAGCAACATTTGCTGCCGATAATTTTTCAGATGATTACAATACTGTTCCCAAAAATGGTGAGCAGGTAAAAGTGGGCGGCGAGGAACTAAAATGGTATGCGCTGGACAGCAAGACGTTCAACTTTAATTTATACAACTTTACTTACGCCCTTAACAAGCCGCCCTACGGTGTACTTTTTTGGCTGGTCACCGTAATTGATTGCCCGCAGGAAATTAAAAATGTAAGGATGGCTGCAGGAACTAATTCCGCAGGTATGTTTTGGCTGAATGGTGCCGAAGCGCTGATGCTTTCTGGTGACAGAGACATGATCGTAGACAATGTTACTTCTTCCCGTTTAACGCTTAAGAAAGGAAAGAACATCATCCGTGCGGCAGTAATAAATGGCCCGGGTATGTGCAACTTTTGTTTTCGTTTTTTGGATGAAAAAGGATTGCCGGTAAAGAACTTCACTATTAGTTATCAATAAAATGAGTTCGCTTTTTTAAATATCAATTATTCTGAAATTGTAATTATTATGAAAAGAATTAAAATAATCGGCCTCACTGCCTTGCTAACGGTAATGATCACACGAACACTAACAGCGCAGGTAGGACAACCATTTATACATGATCCGTCAACTATCGTAGAATGTGACGGAAAGTATTACACATTTGGTACGGGCGGTGGCGGATTGATATCTGCTGACGGTTGGATTTGGCATGGTGGAGGAGTAAGACCGGGCGGTGGAGCTGCCCCTGATGCCATCAAAATTGGCAACCGCTACCTGGTGGTATATGGCGCAACGGGTGGCGCAAGCAATCACAAAGGTGCTATTCTTACCATGTGGAATAAAACGCTTGATCCCGGTTCGCCCGATTTTAAATACACAGATGCTGTTGTAGTTGCTACCTCCGACGGTTATGAAGAATGTGATGCGATTGATCCAGGTATTATGTTGGATCCTGTAACAGGACGGCTTTGGCTTTCTTATGGTACTTATTTTGGGTTTACCCGCATTGTTGAACTAGATCCTAAGACCGGCAAGCTGGTGGAAGGTAACAAACCTGTAGATGTAGCCATAACATGCGAAGCAAGCGATCTCATTTATCATGATGGTTGGTATTATCTTCTTGCAACGCATGGCACCTGCTGTGATGGTGCTAATTCTACCTACAATATTGTTGTTGGCAGGTCAAAAAAAGTTACAGGGCCATACATTGATAATGTAGGAAGAAGTATGCTGGAAGGTGGGGGCAAAATGGTTGTTGCAACCGAGGGCAGTTTGATAGGTCCCGGGCATTTTGGTCGCATGATTCTTGGTGATGGAATTGAAAAAATGTCTTTGCATTATGAAGCAGACCTGGAGCAGGGTGCACGCAGTGTGTTAGGCATTCGCCCATTGCTTTGGAAAAACGGATGGCCTGTAGCTGGAGAAAATTTTAAAGAAGGAACTTATAAAATAGAATCTGAAAGAAGAGGATATGGACTTGAAATAGCAGTTGACCTTATAAGGATGGCTGGTGGAATGCGGTTTGGCCGCGGCAATGATGAACCTGTAAAACCTGTTCCGGCGCAGGCATTGGATTCAGTTAATCAAAACTGGCCAAACGGAAACATTGATGTAAGATTGGGTGATTACATATCACGTCCCAGCCAAAAATGGACAGTTACGGCCGCTCCTGATACATCAGGATATATAGGTGGTCATTACTATAAAATACTATTGGCAGGAACAGACCGTGCATTGGCTGCAACAGCAGAGGCAGAAGTAATTACTGTACCGGCATTCAATAATGCACCCGAACAATTATGGCGGATAGAACAATTAACTGATGGAACATACCGCATAATGCCAAAAATAGTTCCCAATTCAACAAAGCAATTGGCATTGATATCTGTTGGAGACAGCAGGCCAACACTTGCTGCATTTGATGTAAATAGTGATGATTCTAAATGGAATTTTAAGGCACAATAAAGAAGGAACCTGGACAATACTTTAAATCTGTAAAATATTCAATGATAAAATTTAAACGCCTTGATCATATCCAGGTTTGCATTCCGACAGGCAAAGAAAATGAAGCAAGAAAATTTTACACAGATATTATCGGACTAACAGAAATACCAAAGCCACTCGATCTGATTGCGAACGGAGGATTATGGTATCAGGTTGCAGATATACAATTTCATATTGGTATAGAGGATGAAATAAATACGTCGAAACGACACCCTGCATTTGAAATTATAAATTTTGAAGAATCGAAAAAGCATTTGGAAGACCTCGGTGTAAAAATTAAAGAAGAAATACAAATACCTGGACAAAAACGTTTTTCATTTAATGATCCATTTGGAAATAGAGTTGAACTATTACAAAAGCTTTAATTTTTCACATGGGGTGGTTTTTAAAATTAACGACGATAAATGATCCGATTGCTATCGGATTTGTAAACATTTGTTTTAGGCGATCTTCTTTCTTTATAGGTCTCCCCGAAGACCGAATTATAAAATGATGGTTATATTAATGGAGCTTTTAATTCGCTTTTTTGAATGTCCAGGTGTGCACCGAAATAACCAATACACTTACATAAAATGATAAAGAAATAAAGCATCGCCGGTAAATGCAGGTTTTGCCTCGTCTTTTATTTCCAGTTTAATAAAGAGCGTGGCCTTGGTAATACCCCGGAGGTTGATGATTGATTTAACCCCAACCCTACAGCGAACTTCATTGTTTACAAGTACCGGCTGCTGAAACTTAAGCTGCTCTATACCATAATTTACTTCCATCTTAAGATTCTGTACTTCGGCAACCTGTTTCCAGAAATAAGGTATTAGGGAGAGTGTAAGGTAGCCATGTGCTATCGTAGTCTTAAAAGGACTTTCCGTTTTGGCTCTTTCCGTATCTACATGGATCCACTGATGATCCAGCGTAGCATCGGCAAATTGGTTGATCTGCTCCTGTGTTATCTGGTGCCAGTCGGATACACCGATCTCCTTACCTAAATATGATTCAAACTCTGCATGACTTTTTATAATTACCATAGCTGCTAAATTAACGAATGATTTGTTTTCAATTGTATTAAATTCTTCTTCTTATGATCGGGTAGCCGATGCAGTTACTATTGGCCATAGCTCGGGACTATGCCCAGGGTAATTTGCATTCTATGTATACTGGTCACAAAGAAATAATTCCAACTCTCAAACAATTTGCTAACCATGGGGTTATATATCAATCGGAAATTGATCTTACAAGCTGTTAAATTCAATTTCTCTATATTACTACATATAATACCAAGGAAATTATTATGAAATTGCAACAGAAGGTAACGGTTAATGTATTGATGGCAACCTACAATACGCCTTTCAATATGGCAAAAAGAGCTATCGATTCGGTTTTAAATCAGGATTTCCATGATTTTGAACTAATTATTCTTGACGATGGCAGCGATGCTGACACGAGCATGAAGTTGCTGGAATACATTCAGAATTTTAATAATAAAATAAGCTATTTCTGGCATAAGAACAGGGGGCAATCTGAGAGCATTAATCGTGGGATCCGGCTTAGTAACAGTACGTACATTAGTATTATAGACGGAGATGATGAATATAAACCAAATCACCTTTCTATCTGCCTTGAAGCAATGAAGCATTTTGATTTGGTAGCTACACATACCGACACTGTTGTAGATGGATTGCAAGATTATTATGTGCCGGATAAATATAATACTACGGATAACATCCATGTAGATGATTGTATATTATTTGCTACCCTGTTTGGTAAAAAAGAAGTTTTTGAAAATAATATTTTTGAAAATAAATATGCAGCCGACAGTGAATTTTTTGAGAAGGCTTCAAAAAAATATAAAGTATCAAAACTAGCAACCCGTACTTACATCTACTACCGTAATCATATAAACAGTATTACTGCCAATATGAAACATAGTAAAGTTCTTCTACAGACAAATTAGTTGCTAATGCCTGGTAATACACACTCTAATAACGCTACTGATTTCATTTTCGCTTCATTGCTCACTGGCGTGTATGATGTAAACAGAAATGAAGTTTTAGAGAAAGATAATTTTGCAACTATACAAAAATGGTATGACTCCATTGTAAAGCTTAAATTAAATGCCATTGTATTTCACAATGCTTTTTCAAAAGAAATTATTAAAAAATATGCCAACGATTATGTTCAGTTTATTGAAGTTGCATATGATGAAAAATTAAATCCAAATGTATTTCGTTATTTTATTTACCAGGATTTTATCAGGCAATATTCGCAGCAGATCAACCATCTTTTTATTACTGATATTACTGATGTAGAAGTAATTAATGATCCATTTGAAAGCAGTATTTTTATAGAAAATTCAGACTGCTTATTTTGCGGAGATGAGCCTAAACTATTGGATAATGAATGGATGCAGGCCCACAATGATCATCTAAGAAATTCAATGCCTGAATTTAGTATATACGAAGCATTAAACAAAAATAAACCATTGCTTAACTGCGGCGTTATTGGCGCAAACATAACAGTGATGAAATTATTGCTGGATAAAATGGTAGATATGCACAAAGCCTACTCATCTACAAATAAAACTGCTTACACTTTAGACATGGGCGTTTTTAACTACATAGCCCGGACTGTTTTTGCAGATAAAATACTTCATGGAAAACCAGTAAACACAGTTTTTAAAAAATATGAAAGCGAAAGAGCGGATTGCTGGTTTCGGCATAAATAAAATGACTGTACTACTTTCAATGATCTCATTTTTATGATTATTAAATCTTATTACAGGCATTGACGGAAAAATGGACTTCCGGTTTTTTTAGTAAGCCTGCATTGTTCCATAATAGCCACCGTAAACTACAGGTAAAGTTTCTTCTAGTAAAGCGTTCTGATACCAACTTCCGCTGGTTATAGCCTTTGAATATTTTAAGAATAAGGGTATGCCGGTTAGCAATTTGTACTCTTTCAGTTTACCAGTACGTAGATTACTAAATTATCCATTAGATTTGCAACAGTTTTTTATGAAGGTTTACAAAGAAATTAATCATTTACCGCAGTTTAAAAATACTGTCGTTACCATTGGTACTTTCGATGGCGTGCATTTGGGACATACCCAGATCATAGATCAGCTTATAAAAGAAGCGGCGCTTATAGACGGAACACCTGTTCTAATAACTTTTTTTCCTCATCCAAAGCAGGTAATAGAAACTACAAAAAAGCCTCTATACACTTTAAATACACCAGAAGAAAAATACAAACTGCTTTATTCAAAAGGTATAGATAATATTGTTGTAGTGCCATTTACGAAAGCTTTTGCGGAACAGCCTGCGCTGAATTATATAAAAGATTTTTTAGTAGATAAACTGAACCCGGCCACCATTATAATCGGGTATGATCATCGGTTTGGAAAAAACAGGGAAGGTGATTATAAGCTGTTGGAAAAAGAAGCACTTAATTATCAATTTAAGGTGAAAGAAATACCGGAGCATGTATTGCAGGATGTGACAGTGAGCTCTACCAAAATAAGAGAAGCATTGCTGAATGGTGATATTGAAACGGCAAAGAACTTTTTGGGATACGAATATTTTTTCTCAGGAAAAGTAGTTGAAGGAAATAAATTAGGCAGAACGATCAGTTACCCAACCGCAAATCTGGAACCTGAAGATGCTAATAAGTTGATACCTGCAAATGGTGTATATGCTGTAGATACCGAAGTGGTTGGAAAAAAATACAAAGGGATGATGAATATTGGCGTAAGGCCAACGGTTGACGGAAGCAAAAGAGTAATTGAAGTAAATATTTTTGATTTTGATATGGATATTTATGGTGAAACAATAAAGGTTACAATAAAAAAGAGACTGCGGTCTGAAGTAAAATTTAAAAGCCTTGACGAACTGAAAGCACAACTTGCAAAGGATAAAATAGAAGCTGAAGCAGAAAGCTAACCACACAATTACTGTTGCCCATTGGTATGCCGATGAACGGAGTGCGACGCAACGATGCTTCCATGAAATACTAAAGCTGGTATTCTAAAATCACATCATCATTTTTAAAACCATTTCTTTCATTAGCGAACCCTGCTCCACCCCGCCGTTATCAATTCCGATACTTTTTAAATTATAATGGTGTAAAAGGAGCAGCATTTTTTCAATACCTGCATAGCCATAATTTTTCATCAGGTCTTTTGCCTGCTGCAATGCATTTGGGTTAAAATAAAAAACCGGCTTTAATGCATTGTCACTTTTATCACTCATACCATACACGCCATAAATTTTACTGAAATTAAAATAAAGCGCCGGCAAAGTCTGTTGAATAGGGCCTGCTTTTGGATTGCTTTCGAAATATGCCAGAATTTTTATAGCTTTTGAAAGATCCTTTTTTGCAATAGCGGCCTGCAACTCAAAAACGTTGTATTCTTTACTGATACCGATGTATTTTTCAATATCGTCTTCATCAATACTTTTTTTGCCTTTAAGGTTTACAGATAATTTGTCTACCTCATTTGCAATTCGGCTAAGATCATTTCCAATATGTTCCTGCAGCAATGCAATGGCTTTGCTGCCGATCTTATAACCTTTTGCCTGTACAAGTTCACCGATCCACTCCGGAAGCTTTTCATCTTTAAGCTTTATGGTATTAAATACTTCTGCCTTTGTTTGCAGCATTTTGTAAAAAGATTTTCGTTTGTCGAACGTCTTCTCTTTATATGCAACAATAAAAACCGTGGATGAAAGTGGCGAAGAAATGTATTGCTCCAGTTTTTCAATTTCTTTTAAATGCTGAGCTTCTTTTAATATAACGACCTGCCTCTCGGCAAACATCGGATACCGCTTGCAGGCGTTTACAATAGATGCCCAGTCGGAATCACGACCGTAAAGAATAGTCAGATTAAAAGACGATTCTTCAGGTGTTAACAGGTTATGCTCGGCATAATTTACAAGTTGGTCAATATAATAGTCCTCGTCACCGGATAACCAGTAAACAGGTTTAAAATCTTTTTTTTGCCAGGCGGCAAGTATTTTTTCGGCACTCATTTATAATAGTTATTAACCAATATTAGCATTAATCTTAATAAAAAATAATAGCATTTTTGTTTTTGGCATAGTTTTGGAAAATAGCATGCAGTAATCACTTAAAAAGCAAAAATATCCAATAATCGGCTTTAAGTGGATACAAAGTTTTAATTGAACTTGAATCATATTTACTAATAAGAAAAACTTACCATTATGGCTTTCGAAAACTTTCCCGAGGCAGAACAACCGAATAGAGAGGTAACCTCTTCTAACTCATCTAGAAAAAGCAACCGTGCTATTATTACCGGTTTGTTGGTAGCTGCGCTGTTAGGTACCTGGGGTTATATCATTTATGATCATAGCAAAACTAAAGAGGTAGTAGATCAAAAAGAAAATGTAATTGCAACTACATCTACTCAAAGAGATGAATTGCAGAAAGAACTGGAAGATGCAGCAATGCGCTATGATATGCTTAAGACTTCCAATTCAAAAAAAGACAGCACGATCTCTGCAAAAGACACTGATATACAAGAAAAAAGAACAAGAATTCAGGCTTTACTTAGCAAATCTAATGCAACAGCGGCAGAACTTTCTGAAGCTAAAAACCTGATAGCATCTTTGAACGGAGATATTGAAGGTTACAAAAACCAGGTTGAAATATTACAGGGTCAGAAAGTACAATTGACACAGGAAAAAGCAGTTGTCACTCAACAGAGAAATAGAATTCAGAAAGATTATGATTCTACCACTGTTGTTTTGCAGGATAGAAATAAACAAATTGACATAGCTTCTACTTTACATGCCTCTAATTTTAATATTGTTGGTATAAAAGACAAGAAGAATGGTAAAGAGAAAGAAACTGAAACAGCTAAAAGAGTGGATAAATTGCGTATCAGTTTTGATCTTGACGAGAACATGGTAACACCATCAGGAACGAAAGAATTATATGTTTGTATTACGGCACCAGACGGTACACCAATAGCAGTTGATGCTTTAGGATCCGGCAATTTCACAACAAGAGATGGTGAGTCAAAAGCTTTTACTCAGAAGTTAGATGTTAATTATACTCAGAGTAAAAAACAGAATGTAACTTTCGACTGGAAACAAAACAGTAACTTCCTTACAGGTAATTATAAAATTGAAGTATTTAATAACGGCTTTAAAGTAGGCGAAGCTTACAGACCTTTAAAAAAAGGTGGGCTTTTTAGCTAATTTTAAAGTTTAATATCCTTAGAAAGATTACAGAATTCCAGTAGAAAAACCAAATACCTTACTTTATAACCAATTAGAATAGCGACAAATTTATTTGTCGCTATTTTTGTTAGAACAATGCTCTCACAGACGCCCGCCCGATATTTATAACTCTCGAACTGCCTGGCTTACGCCCTTCGTACTGAAGGCTCATTTCTATATTTCCTCCTATTCTCTTTGTATAATCGATATTCCATAAATAATTTTTTCCAGGTACAAGACCATCTAATAAAATATAGCCCACAGTAGTATTTGCCGAGCCGGAATAGCCATTAAAAGATATCTGGTTTAAAGTAAATTTTGCATTAATACTACTGCTGGAAAGTATATTGTATTTAACTTCAGTTGTCAAGGCATTATTGATAGAACTTTCGAGAGAATCAATCGTATTATGCTTGCTTGAATAAGAATAGCCTAAAGTAACTCTTAAATTAGAGCGGTAGATGTAACTGATATTTGGCTCAACTGCTTTCTGCCTGATATTATAATTACGATTACCAAATTGTGCGGCTGCCGTTGCAAGTATATTTTTCGTCTCCCGTAATACAAAGTTGCTTACAAAATTTTTATTAAGATTTATTCTTATCCGGCTGGAAAGTGTTGTAAGGTTCCGGCTTTCAAACCCGTATGCGAGAATGGCTTTGTTAGATGATTTGCTATGCGTAAAATCGAAGCCCCATTTTGAACTGGTGCGGTTATAAAAGTATGTATTTGAAAAAAATGAGTTGAGCGAAAGTAAAGTTGTATCTACTAATTTCTGACTGAAAGGGTTGAATAAAAAATTAGCATCTGATAAATTTTTCTTACTGATCTGCAATGCAGAAGTTGTATTACTACGTACAAATATTTTTTTAATGCCTTTCGGATTGCTGTCTTTAATTATTGCTTTGGGGTCAATGCTGATGCTGTAATTGAATTGCAGATAATTTGCTTTCACATATGCGCTACCCGGTGTAAATACCCTGATGTATTTTTTCTGATCCTGGAAAACTGCTTCTTCAAATTCATTTAATTCCGGAATCCCGTCTCCGTTATAATCGATCCATGTGTATTGGCCCTGTCCTGCCGGCACTTCTATATAAGTGTATTCCCGCTTTTGTTCCTGGCCGCTGCCAATTTCATAAAGTGCATTTCCTATTAAAAAGCCTTTCCATTTAGTTACATTATATTCTGTTCTTCCCAATAATGTTTTATCTTCTTTCTGCGGACTAAGTGTCGGGTTGATCACATGCAGTGTACGATAGGTAAGATTAAATTTTATCTGTTGTGTTTCGTTTTTCAACAGCTCGGTAGTGAAATTATAATTATTGCTTTTATTCACTTTTACCAACGATTTTGCTTCTGGTAACAAGTCATTTCTTGTAAAAAAAGAAAAGCCCCACTTATTTAATTTTGCCTGGTTGGAGCGGAGGTAAAATTCATACATATTAAATGCGAAACTAAAAGCCGTCAGGGAATCTGCTGCCTTATCTAAAAGTTTATTATACTCACCGGTATATTTTACTCCTGTCTCCATCAATTTGAATTTTTTCAATACTTTTTTCACGTCAATAGTTGGACGAAAGAAATTACCTTTTTGCTGGTTGCTGTTAAATGCTGTATAACTTATATCATCTGTTATTTTAAAGCCTTTGTACTCATTGTAATTGCTTATTCTCTGCCGCCATCCATTGTAACTATCACTTCGTTGATAATTGGTAATATCATATTGCAGGTTATTTCCTTTTTTGTCTGTAAGCCTTGCAGATGCGTTGCTTAGCTGTTCATCCGCAGCAGGTGCGTCGTAGGGCAGGCTCCAGTCACGCAGAAATTCTACATTTCTTAAACGTTCCAATGGGGTAAATTTCTTCTGCACAAATTCATAGCCCGCAAGCGTTTGCAGATTGAATAATTTATCACCGAATTTTACTTTTTGACTATCATTCTGCAAAACGAATTTTGCACCCACACCCCTGTCATTGTCTTTATCTTTTGTTGAAAAGAGATTTACATCATAATTACTCATTGCAACTTCAGACTTTAGTTTAAGATGGGTATTAAAAAAATAGTCTGCACCTACGGTAAATACCTGTAATTTTTTTGGTGTGATCAACAATGAGACCGGTTCCCAATCTCCTTGTGGTAAATCATTATTATCTGGCTGTACCCAGCCGAACACTTTACCATTGGTAGCATTCAGCAGTTGAGTGTAATTTCCTCTACCTGCACCAACATAACTAAAAGATAAATTGTACAATATATCCGACGGATTAGATGACTGTACAAATATGGAATCATGAATGGAAATATTATAAACCGTATCAATTTTTTTGTATAATATTTTGCCAACAGCAAAAGTATCTCTTGCAGAACTCTGGTAAAATGCGGAGTTGATACTGTCTCCTATTTGAGAAAGAAATTGCTTCTGCTGGTTGTCCAGCGTTTGATCAATGGCAGAATTTTTAGCATCCGTATTTGCGTACGCCCCCATATACACGTTAAGTTTTTTAGAAATACTAACTTCATCGCTGGCGTATAATTGTGAGTTAAGATAATTGCGATCTGCATATTCAAATTCAACCTGCACCCTGCTATCTTTTGTAATAAGTCGTTTAGGGGTAAACGTTATTTCAGCTGTATTATAATTTATAACATAGTCTTGGTCTTCGCCTCTTTGCATCAGTACGCCGTCTATAAAAACTTTTTCTGTACCGGCAAGTACTACAAAGTATAATTCATTGTTAGAGCCTGTAAGTCGGTATGGTCCTTGGTTTCCTTCTAATGTAGTTAATACATTACGTGTAAATTTCCCTTTTGCAATGGCGCCACTTAATAACAAGGAGTTGGAAATGTTCTTGCCTATCTTATTATCAGTTATAAAAGAAACGCCTTGTAATCTTTTATAAAAATTAAGAAAATAGTTTTTGCTTTGCCTTATATCGATATCGCCAAAGTTTACCTGCCAATTCCTTTTTTTTACCTGTAAAAAAATACGGTCAAAGTCTCTAAGATCCTGGGTATTGCCATCCGGTTGTATTGGAATATTGTTGTCGGTAACTGCTGCTGTAAGTTCAAGGCTATCACCGATAAAACCGTTCAACTGAAGATTCATGGTGCTGTTCACAACGGCATCCTGCGCATTTCCAAAAGATATGGCCCGGCCAAAACTACCTTCTGTATGAATGCCGCCAAAGTCCAGCAAGGGATTTTGGCCATTCAATGTATTATTGATCTTTACCGGGCGCTCAGCCAAAAAATTCTGTTTGATGCTATCGTAATTATAGCGTTGTACGATCGCATTTAATTTAAAAGGGAAAACCCGATAGGTAACGAATAGCGTATCAAATGCAGGTTTTGTATTCCAGTAAATAGTCGCATTTACTTCATCTAACTTGTATGAAGATGCGGGAACATTTAAAATGATTAGCGTATTTGGTGCAATACTGGCACTATCTATTTTTTGAAAAGGCGTTTTTACAATGATATATTTTCTCCGGAGATTGGATAAAGGCGAAGGATTTATCTGTGCATACAACATTTGGCCAAGCAGTAATGCAATAACAAATAAGTATAGCCTTCTAAAATTCAATCTTTGGGAGTTAGTCTACTTTAAAATTACCACTATTAGGCTGGTCTTTTACCAAATGCCGTAGGATTTATAGAATAACGTAGATTTTTCACAAATATTTACCCAATCAGCCATTGTTAACGATAAAACCTAAGACCAATTTTCGGGTTGGTAATCATACGGTAGCATTTCTGCAACCTTTTCACTCCAACTCCAATAGCCTTCTACAAATAAATTCTGGGTATCGTAGTAAAGCCCGTTAGAATAGATCGAAACAGGATCATGCGAAAGTAATTTAATAAAGGACTTGATATAGTGGGAGGTATGATCTCCTGCTGCCAGCATGAATTCCTTGGTTTCTTTTTTGTTTGTGCAAATAACCTGTAGATAGTTTTCAAAAAACATTTGCTTCTTACTTTCATCTACTTTAAATGAAATACTATCAGCTGAAAGGATATTTCTATCATAAACATCATAATAATCAGGCTGCGCCATAATACGATTATAATAGCTAATGCTGTCATCCTCCGTGTACTTCCAATTATTTGTCCCCTCCTTTAAAGGCTTAACGTCTCTTTCATAAATTTCTTTTACCCTCTGTCTTTCTAAGTTTGGAGTTCGTTGTAAATGCTGTACAATAAATCCATCTGCTCTTAAACTGTCGCTAAATAAGCTACGCATAAAATGCATTACACTGCCTGTATACGCTTCTTTTCGCTTTACTACCCATTTAAGAGCATCCGATTTAGAACCTTTCATATCAATAAAAAAAGGAAAGCCTGAAAAAGCAATAAACTTTCCATTAATATCATATTCAAATTTTTGCATATCATACCGGATGATATAACCTAGTGCTTTATTCTCTATTTGAATTGGTTCCAGGGCTTCTACGCTGAGAATTTTATTTTTATCATCCATCCAGAATTTAATAACATCCTTATTTTTTATACGACAATTTTTTGCATAAGCCGACTTACCAATAAAAAATTTAGTAAATAAGTCGCCCCATTTTTCCCAGCCATTTTTTTCATAATGGTGAAGCACAATATTCTCCAATTGCTTTGTCTTAGCCTCAAGCTTTATATTTAAAAAATGATTATTACTAAGAGAGATTGCTTTGAAATAAGTTTTATAGCCGATACAAGAGACAACCAGATCAAAATTTGCATTAGTTGCACTACTGATCTTGAAGTTCCCGGCACCGTCGGACATAGTGCCAATACGGGTTTGATTAATATATACACTTGCACCAGGTATAGCTTTGCCTGTTGTAGCATCCATAATTTTACCAGTTACTATAACCTGTGCATACGACAAACTAACTAGCAAGCAGAAGATAATTGTTAATCGAAATTTCATGGGTACGGTTAGTTTAATTATGCATCAAGTTAAACAATTTTAATAAAAAAGCCCTCTGTGATAGAGGGCTAAGTATAAAATTATTTTAATAAAATTACTCTTTGGCATCTAATCCTGCGCCAAGATATTCCCTGTTCATCCGGGCAATATTTGCAACCGAAATACCTTTAGGGCATTCTGCTTCGCAGGCGTATGTATTGGTGCAATTTCCAAAACCTTCTTTATCCATCTGCGTTACCATGCTTAATACTCTTGTTTCTCTTTCCGGCTGGCCTTGCGGTAATAAAGCCAGTTGAGAAACTTTTGCACTTACAAAAAGCATAGCACTACCATTTTTACAAGCTGCTACACATGCACCACAACCAATACAGGCTGCTGCACTAAAAGCATCATCTGCATCTTGCTTATTGATAGGTAAATTATTTGCATCCTGCGCATTACCCGTATTTACACTAATATAACCACCAGCCTGTATTACACGGTCAAACGCTGTACGATCTACAATCAAATCTTTAATAACCGGGAAAGCCCGGCTGCGCCATGGTTCTACTACAATCGTGTCACCATCTTTAAATGCACGCATATGCAACTGACAGGTAGTATTCTGCTGCCATGGTCCGTGTGGCTGCCCATCAATATACATGCTGCAGGAGCCACAAATTCCTTCACGGCAATCATGATCAAAAGCAATTGGCTCTTTGTCATCATGTACCAATTGTTCATTAAGCACATCAAACATTTCAAGAAAAGACATTTCAGATGAAATATCATTCACTTTATAAGTTTCAAAACTTCCTTTTGCTTTGCTGTTTTTCTGTTTCCACACTTTTAAAGTGAGGTTCATGCTGTAATGTTCCATAAATAAAACTATTAGTTATAAGCCATTAGCTATTAGCTAACTGCTTCTTTAATTATTTATAACTCCTTTGCGTTGGTTTTACAATTTCAAATTCCAAAGGTTCTTTATGAAGTTCCCAGTTGCTATCGCCTTTATATTCCCAGGCTGATACAAAGCTGAAATTTGCATCATCTCTTTTTGCTTCACCATCTTCTGTTTGGCTTTCCTCTCTGAAATGGCCGCCGCAACTTTCATTTCTGTCTAAAGCATCAAGACACATCAATTCTCCTAATTCAATGAAGTCCGCTACCCTTCCTGCTTTATCTAATTCAGCATTAAATTCATTTACAGTTCCTGGTATTTTAAGATCACTCCAGAATTCTTTTTTCAATGCCTGAATTTCTTTAATGGCTTCCTGCAAGCCCTGTGCATTTCGTGCCATGCCGCATTTATCCCACATTATTTTTCCTAAGCGTTTATGGAAACTTTCTACTGATTGTTTACCACCAATATTCATCAATTTGGTTATTCTTTCACTCACCGCATTCTCGCTTGCTTCAAATGCCGGGTGCGTAGTTGGAATAGCTTCTGTACGAATATCATCCGCCAGATAATTTCCTAATGTGTATGGTATTACAAAATAACCATCTGCTAATCCCTGCATCAAAGCAGACGCACCAAGCCTGTTCGCACCATGATCACTAAAGTTGGCTTCACCTAAAGCATATAAACCGGTAATAGACGTTTGTAACTCATAATCAACCCATAAACCACCCATCGTATAATGCACCGCCGGGTATATTCTCATCGGTGTTTCGTAAGGATTTTCGCCTGTTATCTTTTCATACATTTCAAACAGGTTACCATATTTTTCCTTCACTACATCTTTGCCTAAAGCAATAATGCCCTCCTCTTCTGTCTTCTCATTTCCTGGTTTACCGGCTTCTATTTTTCCATATCTTTTTATTGCTGCCGCAAAATCCAGATATACTGCCATTTTTGTAGTACCTACGCCATAGCCGGCATCGCAACGCTCTTTAGCTGCTCGGCTTGCCACATCTCTCGGCACTAGGTTTCCAAAAGCAGGATATCTTCTTTCCAGGTAATAATCTCTTTCATCTTCAGGAATATCTTTTGCTTTTCTTGTATCATCTTTTGCTTTAGGAACCCATATCCTTCCATCATTTCGTAAGCTTTCACTCATCAGCGTTAATTTGCTTTGATGATCGCCACTAACAGGTATGCATGTAGGATGTATTTGCGTAAAACATGGGTTTCCAAAATAAGCACCATGCTTATGTGCTTTCCAGGCTGCAGTTACATTGCTACCCATTGCATTGGTACTTAAATAAAATACATTACCATATCCACCGCTGCATAACAGTACCGCATGTCCGAAATGTCTTTCCAACTCTCCTGTAACCAAGTCACGTGCAATAATACCACGTGCTTTGCCATCTATCATTACAATATCCAGCATTTCGTGGCGACTGTATTGAGTTATATTTCCTAATGCAACCTGTCTTTCTAAGGCACTGTAAGCGCCCAACAACAACTGCTGGCCCGTTTGCCCGGCAGCATAAAAAGTACGCTGTACCTGCACACCACCAAAACTTCGGTTGCTCAATAAGCCACCATATTCTCTTGCAAAAGGAACACCCTGCGCCACACATTGATCAATGATAGAAGTACTTACTTCCGCAAGCCTGTGCACATTTCCTTCACGGCTGCGGTAATCACCACCTTTTACTGTATCGTAAAATAAACGGAAAACAGAGTCGCCATCATTTTGATAATTTTTTGCAGCATTGATACCACCCTGCGCAGCTATACTATGTGCCCGGCGTGGACTATCCTGAAAACAAAATGTTTTTACTTTGTAACCCATTTCTCCAAGCGATGCTGCTGCAGAAGCACCGGCAAGACCGGTACCAATTACAATAATTTCCAGCTTGCGTTTATTTGATGGGTTCACCAGCTTTACATGCGCTTTGTAATCTTCCCACTTTTTATCCATTTCACCCTGCGGAATTTTTGAATCTAAAGCCATAGCATTTTTAGTTGATAGTTAATAGTTGACAGTTGAGAGAAATCAGGTTACATTAATGATGCATTTTTCTTTATCAACTTCTATATACTTATTTTATTTTTTTGTTGGCGAACGATATACCATTTTTCATCATCCTTGTGTCACTCACTTGTACAGTATACCATTGTTCACCAATTTGCGAACTTTATTAATTAATCCAATTCATATAAATCGAAATTGGCATCAGTGCAAACAAAAGACATATTATAATTGAATATGCAAAACCAATTGTTTTAATAATAGGCGAATACTTTTTGTGATTGATACCAAATGTTTGAAAAGCACTTTGAAAACCATGCAGCAAATGCCAGCACAATGAAAATACACCTAACACATAAATAATTACAACCCAAACATTTTGAAAAACGACCTGCATTTCACGGTAAAGGTTATGGGCTTCCTGGTTGGCATAATCGCCCAGAGTTGTAGTTTCCAATGGATGAATGTTAGCCATACCACCAAACCTCGATGGCACCCAAAAATGATAAAGGTGCAGAATCAAAAACATTAAAACCAATGTTCCCAGCAGGCCCATACTGCGGCTGTACCAGGTACTATTTCTTTCAGGATGAGCTACTGCATATCTTATCGGCCGGGCTGATCTGTTTTGTTTCCACAAAATAAGTCCCTGCACTATATGTATGATTAAAAATACAAACAGCCCTATTTCCATCGTTCGGATAATAAGATTGCTACCCATAAAATGTCCCCAATGGTTAAAGGTTTCGCCGCCATCATTAAAAAATATCATTGAATTTATAAAGCAATGAACTAATAAAAATGTGATCAGAAAAAAACCGGTAAGGCCCATTGTGTATTTTTTCCCGAGAGAAGAACTAAAAAAATGTTTCCAGGTCATATTGAATATGTGTGTGAAGTAATGGAGGTGCAAAAGTACGATGCCAAGGCCAATTACCGATATTGAATTTTATTTTTTTTGATGTGTTAGATTTAACAACAAATTTCTTACTGAAATGTTGCAATGAAGATATTGGGTTGAGCTTATAGCGCTGACAAACCTTACTTAAGGAAGCTTGCAATAAAAACCCCGCTGAGGCATTTTGGGTAGGCTTTGTGGCGGCCTTGCAATGAAAAATAGAACCAAGACTAAACAGATAACCAATGTCGGGCTACTGTAACCTCATCCGCATTTCTTCATCAATTATCTGAAAAATATATTCCGGTAGTAAAGTGCGCCATTGAGGCATTTCGAGCAATTGAATATAGTTAGTGAGCCTTGCTCTTTTAAAATCATACTGGCTTTGTTCGGGCATATTTAATATTGCTACCCAGCCATTGTCATCTTCCAATTGTTCGTGCCATTCCTCGTAATAACTATCATCACTGCTATGAAAATTCAAAACATTTTCTGCTATCAGGATGAATTTCGTAATGCCTTGTTGAAATAGTTGATCCGTTATATCACGCCGCATTGTCATAATATCATTTTCAATTGCATCGTTCCATTCGCCGAGTAATTCAATAATTACAAAGTGAAGATCATGATCTGCATAGAGAATTTTCATGTACAGCGTTTTGGAACCAAAAAAATCCCATTGTGGATGTATGTAATAATTATAAAGCGTTTGGGAATATTCAAACTCACTGTAAGAGCGGCGGTAAAAAGGAGATTGCTTATCTTCTTCTGCCGAGTAAAGATGTCGCCAGTTATAATATGGTTCTATATCCTGCATATAATTTATTTGTGCAAAATTGTGCCAAAACCAATTAAAACATACAGAAGCAATATTTTTATTTCTGAATGAAATGCTGTATAATATTTACAAAAAAAGAGGCTGCCAATGGCAGCCTCGAACTTATAACCCATAAAATATTTTACTGAATAATTAATTTTTCTGTAAGTATAATTTGTTGTTGACCATTTAAAACTTTTACAAGATAAGTGCCTGGGGTAGGTCTTGTGGCAAGCACTACAGTTTGATACTCCTGACCTTTAGCCATATTTAATTTAGTAATTTGTAAAGCACGGCCTGCAATATCTGTAAGTAAAATACTGTAGCCGCCTTCTTTGTATCCATCTAGCAATATTTTAAAAGAATTACCTGTTACAGGGTTTGGAAATACTTTATTGCTTACAGCGTCTGCGGCATAAGTAGGTGGTAAAAAATCAAACTTGTTGCTGGCATCTGCTTCTTTCTGCAATAATAAATTACTGTTTGCCAGGTCTGATGCATTGTAAACTTTATCAGAGCCTTCAATTTTTACAGCAGCCAGGTCAGAAAGCTTTAATTTATAATATCCTTCAAACACATTTGCACTGCTTACAATAATATTTCCATCAGCATCTACTGCAGCACCGTTAGTGCTGTAATTTGACGGTAAGCCGGAAATAAACCCTTTAAATGTGGTGATCCTTGTGTCAATATCTACGGTAAATACATTCCTGCTTGCAGAGATGATGTACAATTTCCCAAAAGCATCTGCCAGCATATCGCCGCCCCAACTGCTGCATTTGTTGTGAATTGAAACACCGCTATTCTGCTCTGCATCAACCAAATTACCAAGATCAGTCAATACCGGTTTTTTACCAGTAGTAAATTGAATAAGATGGTTGCCATCATTTGTAACGGCATAACCATTACCGTCAGACGCAATTACCATTCGGGTAATATGATTGGCCTCATCATTCATGCTTCCGGTGTTTAGTACAATACTTGTTAATGTATAAAACTGTGGTGTTTTATTTTTTGAATCAAGCTCAAGCCAGCGAAGTTCATTACCAAGCATTGGCATAAAATAAAGGCGGTTACTTCTTTTATCAAAAGCTGCTGCAGCTACAAAAGAAGTTGTAGGGTTGGCAGCCGGACCGATTGTAGACAAAGAAGATTGATCAGTAGTAGTTTTTGTGGAAACATCCGTTAACGAAAAAGCAGTTTTAGAATGATCAAAAATAGTTTTTTCAATTTGGCCTGTGCTAAGGTTAACCTCCCGGATATTCATCCAGTTAAAGTTATTAACTCCATCACCGGTGATGGCATACGCAATATTATTTTTTTGCGCAGATGCTGTAAATGCTGTTGTGAAAAAACAAATGCTGAGTAGAAGTTTAAATTTCATAAAGTAAATTTTGGTTAATAATGCTTAACCAATTTACTATTTAATTTTCATGACTGCAATAAAATTTTATGGCTGGTAGTTTTTCATGGCTTTTTTTACAGTACCATATTGCAGCAGCAGTTTTTTAGCCAGGTCGTAATCTGAGATCTTCAGGTTTTCCATTACCATTTTTACCCCGCGGTCTACTACTTTATCGTTGGTAAGCTGCATATTCACCATTTTATTATCTTCTACCCTGCCGAGCTGTATCATGGTTGCTGTAGAGATCATATTAAGCACCAGTTTTTGGGCCGTGCCGCTTTTCATTCTTGTACTACCCGTTACAAATTCAGGCCCTACCACTACTTCTACGGGGAAATCTGCCGCTGCACTTAAAGGAGCATCGGGATTGCAGCAAATACTACCTGTGACAATATTATTTTCCCTACATCTGTTTAAAGCATTGATAACATAAGGTGTAGTTCCGCTGGCCGCAATACCAATAACCACATCTGCATCATTTATATTGTGCTCCTGCAGATCAATCCAACCCTGTTCGGTATTATCTTCTGCAGATTCAACAGCTTCAGTTATTGCTTTTACTCCACCTGCAATAACACCAACTACAAGGCCATGTGGCACGCCGTACGTCGGCGGGCATTCACTTGCATCTACAATGCCAAGGCGTCCACTGGTGCCTGCACCTATATAAAATAATCTACCCCCTAATAACATTTTATCTACCACCGCTTGAATCAATAATTCTATTTCTGGTATTACTCTTTCAATTACTTCGGGTACTTTTTTATCTTCTTCATTAATATTAATAAGCAACTGCTTAATTTTCATTTTCTCCAAGTGATGATAATGGGAATCAGACTCAGTTATCTTCTTAAAAGCCATAAATTTAATTTTGTGAATGAAATTTTATTAATCCTTCCATTGGTCTTTGTAATACCTTGCCAAGTTGTAACTCGTAGGTATGGCACATCTCTTTTAATACATCTTTAAAAGCAAAAGCAACACCACCCGTAAAGTTTATAGGCATGGTCCAGCTCTCCCGGTATTTATAAATATGGTTAAAAAAGAAATCATTAAAAGAATCTTCAATGATATTTTCAATCATAAAATGTCCCCTGTTTTCTGTAAGGAAGTGAGTAAAATTAGCAAGATATTTATTGGGAAGCGGTTGTTTATACACAGCATCCAGAATCTCTGAGGATGTAGTTTTGTATTTAGCATCAAATCTGTCCATCAGGTCTTCATCAAAAGTGTTATATAGATAATATTGTATGACCTTTTTACCCAGATAAGCCCCACTTCCTTCATCCCCTAATACATAACCAAGGCCTGGGCTATTTTTGACTATTTTTTTTCCGTTGTAATAGCAGGAGTTTGAGCCCGTTCCTAAAATACATGCAACGCCTTTTTCATTACCACATAAAGCTTTGGCCGCACCCATCAGGTCGTGGTCTACATGTATAGCAGCTTTTTTAAATACTGATTTGAAAGCATTCTTCACTATTGCGACATTGCCGGCATTGCTGCAACCTGTACCGTAGAAAAATATTTTTTCAGGAAGGGTATCTTTTATTTTTGGGAAAACTTTATCAGCAATTATTTCCTTTATCTGTTCGCTAGATAAAAAGTAAGGGCTCATGCCTTGTGTAACAATCGTCTTCTTTCTTTTATCAATAACTAAACACCATTCTGTTTTACTGGAGCCACTATCGGCAATTAATACTGGAGTCATCTATTATGCCATTTGAAATGTCAAGGTAAATCATTCCGTTGTAAATTTTATGCAAAATATAATTGGGTTTAAAAAATTATCTTCGCAGCCTGGTTTAAATGAAAAACCGGTTTAATATTTTTTTGATGATGAAAAAAAGGAAAATCCAGGTATGGTTGCCGCTGCTCTTCAGCATTACCATGATAGCAGGTATGTTTATAGGTTACAAAATGAGGGACAGGATGCCAGGTAAGTCTTTTTTTTATGTAGAAAAAGCAAGGCCCGTGCAGGAAATTCTGGATCTGATAAAAAACCGGTATGTTGATACTGTTAATTTGAAAGCGATCTCTGATACGGCCATTCAGGCTTTATTATCTCAGTTAGATCCACACTCTGCATTCATTCCTGCAGAAGATCTTGAAAAAGTAAATGAAGACATACAGGGAAGCTTTTTTGGAATTGGTATAGAGTTCAGCATAATAAATGATTCGCTGAATGTAATTAATGTTTTGAAAGATGGCCCTGCATTTAAAGCCGGCCTTTTAACAGGTGACCGTATTTTAAAAGCAGGCGACAGCAGCATTTCAGGAAAAAAAGTTCGTATCGACGAAATAAGAAAGCTATTAAGAGGAACTTTGAATTCTAAAGTTCATTTAACCGTATTAAGAAATGGCCAATTAAAAACGGTTGATATTTCAAGAGGCATTATTCCCATTAGCAGCATTGATGCGGCGTATATGATGGATGCTGGCATAGGTTATATCCGTATAAATAAATTTTCTACACAAACCTATCGTGAGTTTATGACGAGTCTTGAGAAATTAAAGACCCAGCATCTGCAGAAATTGATATTGGATCTTAGAGATAATGGCGGCGGTATTTTAGATGAAGCGGTAGAAATAGCAGATGAATTTTTAGATGGCGATAAACTGATAACCTACACACAAGGTGCCCATGTTGCCAAAAAAGAATATCGTTGTCGTAGGGAAGGCCAGTTTGAAAAAGGTGAACTGGTTGTATTGGCAAATGAAGGAACTGCAAGTGCCAGCGAAATTTTAATTGGCGCCTTACAGGATTGGGACAGAGCAACAATTGTAGGTAGACGCACTTTTGGTAAAGGCCTGGTACAGGACCAATTTGATCTAAGTGATCACAGTGCATTAAGGTTAACGATTGCACGCTATTATACGCCTGTTGGAAGAAGTATACAACGCTCTTACGCTGAAGGTGGTAAGGCATACTATGACGAATTTTACAATAGGATAAAAGAAGGAGAATTAACAAGTGCCGACTCCATTAAAAATGATACAACAAAAATTTATCGAACAAGGGCTGGTAAAAAAATATATGGTGGTGGTGGTATTACGCCAGATTATTTTATTTCTGTAGATACATCCAGAATGGGACTCACAACTGCAAAGGTTTATAGTAAAGGCGTCATCAGTGATTATGGTTACAGGCTCATTATGCTAAATCCTGCCATGGCAAAGAATTATAAAACACCAGAAAGTTTTGTAAAATCGTTTAGCTTATCTGATGCTGATCTAAAACTTTTTGCAACAATGGCCCAGGAAGATTCTATCAATGTGAATGATGTTGATAGTAAAGAAAAGCTGTATTTACAGAATGCTTTAAAATTATCTGTGGCACGCCAACTCTTTCAATCTGAAGGATTTTTTGAAACTGAAAATAAAGATGATAATGCTGTAAAAAAAGCATTGGAGATATTGAAAAAATAAGAAACCTTCCGTTGGAGGAAGGCTTCTTATTTGTATTTTAAATCTATCTGGTTAAGGGTTTAAAGGAAGTTTCTTATTTTATTATTACCTGAAATTATCGCCAAACTTACCATTACTTTTTTTTAATAAATGTAGAAAATGATTTCAAAAAAATTTAGACTGCATTCTACTAAAAATGCCCTCTTAAAAAAGAGGGCATTTAATTTTATTTTTCCATGACAGTTCTTCATGGGTTTTGAGGTGTGATCTTTACAAGGATAATTGGTGGTGTTTGATAAGATATAAATCTTTCACCGGATAATTGGTTATATGTAAAATTAGTTAATTAAGATTTTAAAGTTGTAGTCGGTTTTATGATATTGATGTAGTAATATTTCTAAATAAAAATGAAGGTAATTTATAAGGCGTTTAATAATTATTACCTTTACCAAAAAAAGATATGTGGTTAAATAATATTTTGGAAACAATTGGTAATACGCCTCTTATAAAATTAAATAAGATAACGAAGGAGCTCCCATGTACCGTTTTGGCTAAAGTAGAATATTTTAACCCCGGTAATTCTATTAAAGACAGGATGGCTTTAAAAATGCTGGAGGTTGCAGAAAAAGAAGGCAAACTAAAGCCCGGGGGAACCATTATAGAAGGAACCAGTGGAAACACCGGTATGGGTTTAGCCCTGGCAGCATGTGTAAAAGGCTACAAATGTATTTTTACCACTACTGATAAACAATCTAAAGAAAAGGCGGATATTTTAAAAGCTGTAGGTGCTGAAGTAATTGTTTGTCCAACAAACGTAGAACCGGAGGATCCCCGTTCGTATTATTCTGTTTCAAAAAGATTGGCAACTGAAGTTCCTAACTCATGGTACGTAAATCAATATGATAATCTTGCAAACCGCCAGGCACATTATGAGCAGACAGGTCCTGAAATTTGGGAACAGACAGAAGGCAAGGTGACTCACCTTGTTGTAGCTACCGGTACAGGTGGTACAATTATAGGCACAGCACAGTATTTAAAAGAAAAAAATCCTGAAATTAAAGTATGGGCAATAGATAGTTATGGCTCCTTACTTAAAAAATATTTTGAGACGGGTGAATTGGATCAAAAAGAGGTTTACCCATATATTAGTGAAGGCTTTGGAGAAGACTTTGTACCTGCCAATTATGACATGAGTTTGATAGATGAGTTTACAAAAGTGACTGATAAAGATGGGGCCGTCATGGCAAGACGTATTGCCAAAGAGGAAGGATTGTTTTGTGGGTACAGTGCGGGCAGTTGTTTACAGGGAATGCTGCAATTAAAAAGTAAGCTTAAAAAAGACGATGTAGTTGTATTGATATTTCATGATCATGGTAGCAGGTATGTAGGAAAAGTGTACAATGACGAATGGATGCTAGAAAGAGGATTTTTAGATGTAAAAACTTTTGGAGACCTTGTGAGCGGCCGTGGTTCGCAGAAGATCATTGCGGTTAAACCGGAGCAAACTGTAATGGAAGCCATCACTTTGATGAAGAAGTACGATATAGAAAATATACCTGTGCTAAATGGCGAAGAGAACCTCGGCGCTATTTCTGAAAACGGCCTTTTTGATAAGATACTGGATAACGCAGATGTAAAGTCTGAGTTGGTAAAAAATGTAATGGAAAAGGCCTACCCCGAAGTAGGATTTGATACTCCGGTAGAACGATTAAGCCAGTTTATTACCCGTGAAAATGGAGCTGTGCTTAGTAAGGATGAAAGTGGAATGTATCATATTGTTACTAAATATGACATTATACAAAGCCTTTCAAAATAAAGCCTATCGAATTTTTACTATAGTTGATAACATATTGATAATGATGTATTTAGAAATAGATACATCATTTTTATTTTAGATTCGTCTTCTTCATAAATAGTATTTTTACTAAATCACTTTTAGTAGTAGCCCTTCCTGTTTTGTGTATCATTTACGGAGAGCTCCGTAATAACTTCACCCCGAAAAAAGCGCAATATCGCTCTTGTTACGCAACTGTCAGCGCCGCATCTTTGTGTCAGAAGTTGATTGATAGCGATTAAGTATCAATCATTATCCAAAGAATCCTGATAAAGCCAAACTAAGTTTTCCAATATCCAAAAACTCGAAAGAAGAAAAGCCATTAAAATTCAATATCAGTCAACTTCTACTTTTTAAAATTAAGCATACGTTTTAAGATCCAGAATATCTAATAGAAGAACCGACCAAAAACCAATATCCAATGCTTACGCTCTAAAAAGCGATAGCAAAACTACAATCTAATTCCTGTAGAAAGCCAAATCGAACCAATATCCGAGCTGAAAAAAAGTTGTCCCCGGCCTTAAAAAAACTAATAACCAATATCCTAAGCCAAAGCGAAGAGCGAGGCGAAACCAAACTGAAACCAGGATAAAGATATTTTACTATAATGAGCCCCCTCAGAAAAGTAAACCATCCTGAAAAACCAACAAGCAAAAAAGTTGGTTTAACAAATTAGGCTTCCATACTTTTTAGTATGGAAGTTTTTTTTTGATATGCTCTACGAGCTCATCTTTCCCAATTGAAAATCTTACATAATTCTTCTATCTAATTACAGATCAGCTAAGGTTGTAGGAATAGTTGCCTTTAAAAGAATGGTACTATTTTTACACAATAGAAAAACCGTACTCAGCATATTTCTTGCAAGCAAAATAGTTTTCTACTAATGCCTTATAATTAAAAAATGAGCTGAGATGTTCTATAGCATTGATATACAGGACATTTTAATAATTATTTTAAAACTTAAAGAACGTATTTTTACGATAGTAAGATAGGTATAGTTCCCCCGTTATTTGAGTTTATGTACTATTAGAAGCAGTAATAACTTCATCCCAAAAAAAGAGCAATAACGCTCTTGTTAAAGAACTGTTAGTGTTGCATCTTTGTCTCAGAAGTTGATTGATAGCGATTAAGTATCAATCATTATCCAAAGAATCCTGATAAAGCCAAACACTGAGTTTTCCAATATCCAAAAACTCGAAAGAAGAAAAGCCATTAAAATTCAATATCAGTCAACTTCTCCTTTTTTTTTGAATAAAGCATACGTTTTAAAATCCAGAATAACCAACCGAAGAATCGAAAAAGAACCAATACCTAATGCTTATGCTGTAAAAAGCGATGATAGCAAAACCAGAATCTAAAGTCCTTTAAAAAACCAACCAAACCAATTATCCAGCCTATGCTGCTAACCACAGCGATGATGGCGAAAAACCAAACTGAAACCAGGACAAATCATTTTTTACTATACGACCCCCGTCTGAAAAGTAAAAATCTCCTGAGAAACCAACAACTTTTTTAAAGTTGGTCAAAATTTAGCTTCCCCAGACTATTTGCTTTTGCAAATTCCTGTGGAAGTTTTTTTTATTTTACAACTTCGGTATTTTTGAGGATGCTTCTAACAGACACACGTGCATTTACTGCAGGTGCAAACCGAATTATTTCCCTCGTTCCATCTCAAACAGACCTACTTTACTATTTTGGTTTAGAAGAAGAAACTATCGGTATTACAAAATTCTGCATTCACCCCAAACAATGGCTTGATACAAAGACACGAATTGGCGGTACAAAAATGCTGGATCTTGAAAAAATAAAAAGCCTTTCTCCTACCCTTATCTTAGCCAATAAAGAAGAAAATGTAAAGCAGCAGGTAGAAACATTGGCAGAAGAATTAAATGTATGGGTTACTGATGTAAAAAATTTGCAGGATGCACTCAATATGATTAATGATATTGGAATGCTGACAGGGAAAACTACTAAAGCCACCGATCTTATAACAGATATTCAACAAAAATTTGCATCCCTGCAATTTATTGAGCCTTTTAAAAAAGTAATTTATCTTATATGGCAAAACCCTTACATGACCATTGGCGGCGATACTTTTATAAGCAATATGCTTTTGCATGCCGGTTATAAAAACATTTATCAAGAAAGCAAGCGTTATCCCGAGATAACCATAGCGGATATCCGAAATTCAGGGTGTAATTACCTTTTTCTTTCTTCAGAGCCTTTTCCATTTACACAAAAGCATGTAGATGAATTAAAGGCGTATTTACCCAAGGTGAAAATTATATTGGTAGATGGAGAAATGTTCAGTTGGTACGGAAGTCGTCTATTGAAAGCCGTTGATTATTTTGATAAACTTCATCAAAATATAGAGAATCACTCTTCAAAATGAGGAGAACGCTTCAATAACCCTTTAAAATTCAATTTAAAATTGCAATAAACTAAAATCCATTTAACTTACTTTTGTACCCCATCAAAATAATGAGGGATAACTAATTACCAAATAAAATCAAAACAAAACATGGCTAAATACAGCGCCGGCGTATTACACGGAAAAGAATTGGAAGCATTGTACAATGATGCAAAAGATAATCAGTTTGCTTTACCTGCGGTAAATACCATCGGCACCAACACTATCAATGCGGCGTTAGAAGCTGCTGCAAAAGTAAATTCACCTATCATCATACAGTTCAGCAATGGCGGCGCACAGTTTATTGCCGGCAAAGGAATGCCTAATGATAAATTGCAGGCAAATATTTCCGGGGGCATTTCGGGTGCATTGCATATTCACAATGTTGCAAAATATTATGGTGTGCCTGTTGTATTACATACAGATCATGCCTCTAAAAAATGGTTGCCGTGGATCAGTGGTTTGATAGATGCCGGCGAGCAATATTTTAAAGAAAAAGGACAACCACTTTTTAGTTCTCACATGCTGGATCTTTCTGAAGAACCAATTGAAGAGAACATTGCTACTTCAGTAGAATTTTACAAACGCATGGCACCATTGGGCATGAGCATTGAGATTGAATTAGGCGTTACTGGTGGCGAAGAAGATGGTGTAGATAATAGCGATGTAGAAAATGATAAATTATATACACAACCAGAACACGTGGCTTATTCCTTTACAGAATTAAGCAAGGTTGGAAATTTATTTACCGTAGCCGCAGCTTTTGGCAATGTACATGGCGTGTACAAACCGGGTAATGTAGAATTGAGGCCTGAAATTTTAAACAACAGCCAGGTATATATTGAAAAAGAATTAGGAACCGGTCCAAAACCAGTTTACTTTGTTTTTCATGGTGGCAGCGGCAGTCCGCAAAGCCAGATAAGAGAAGCCATTGGTTATGGTGCTATCAAAATGAACCTTGATACTGATCTTCAGTGGGCTTTCTGGGAAGGTGTTTTAGATAATTACAAAGCACACGAAGCATACTTCCAGGCGCAGCTTGGTAATCCGGATGGTGCGGATAAGCCAAATAAAAGATATTACGATCCAAGAGCGTGGCTTCGAAAAGGCGAAGAATCCTTTATAAAAAGGCTGGAAACGGCCTTTGACGATCTTAATTGTTTAAATCGCAATGCATAAAACAAGCTTCAATTTATTTTATTAAATTTGTTTAATGATGCAAGAAGAAGATTTTGATGCAAACCTGGCCGGCGAAGATGGCGTTTCAGAAGAAACAAAAAAAAGCTGGTTCAAACGAATAAAAAAAGGAATACTTACTTCTACAAAAGATAAAAAAGATGCTCCTGAAGGGTTATGGGCAAAATGCCCTAACTGCAAATACACCTGCACTATTTCAGAACTGGCAGAAAATTATTTTGTATGTCCTAAATGCGAATATCATCATCGCATCGGCAGCGAAGAGTATTTTGAAATTATCTTTGATAACAATCAATACGAAGAGTTTTTTGCAAATATCCGTTCTAAAGATTTCCTTGGCTTTGTAGATCTTAAATCTTACAAAGACCGGTTGGCAGATACTTATTCAAAAACAGATATTCACGATTCCATCACTGTTGCACATGGCAAAGTAAATGGCAATGATCTTGTTGTAGCCTGTATGGATTTTGAATTTATCGGCGGTAGCCTGGGCAGCGTAATGGGCGAAAAAATTTGTCGTGCCTGCGATTATTGTGTACAGCATAGGATTCCTTTTATGATCATCAATAAAAGTGGTGGCGCCCGTATGATGGAAAGCGCATTTTCGTTAATGCAACTGGCAAAAACTTCCGGCAAGCTTACTCAACTCAGCAATGCCGGCGTTCCTTATATTTCTTTGTGTACCGATCCTACTTTTGGCGGCACTACGGCATCTTTCGCAATGCTGGGCGATGTTATTTGCGGCGAACCCGGCGCCCTGATTGGGTTTGCGGGTCCAAGGGTCATTAAAGAAACCATCAAAAAAGATCTACCACCAGGCTTTCAACGCAGCGAATTTTTGCTGGAGCATGGTTTTTTAGATTTCATTGTTCATAGAAAAACATTGAAAGACAGACTAACAGCACTTCTTACACTATTTAAGAATTAACTTAAAAAATTAATAAACAAATGCAATACAAAAAAAGTATTGCATTTTTCATTTTATATAATTAATTTTCTTAGTAGTTAATTATATAATCTGCTTAATGAAACAGATCCCTATTCTTCTTATTGCTTTCAGATTTCTATTGGCACCTGTGATGCTTTACCTCGGCTATTTTTATAAAACTACGTACCGGCAATTGATTATAGTTTTACTAATTGCAGGACTATTATCAGATATTTTTGATGGTATTATTGCCCGCAAACAAAATACTTCTACCACTACACTCCGCCGGTTAGATAGCCAGACGGATATGATCTTTTGGCTATCGGCAGGCTTTACTGCCTGGTTCATCTGGCCGGATGTAATAAGAGAAAATAATTTTGTTATTTATATTTTATTAGGAATGGAGGCACTTTGTTACCTGGTAAGTTTTTTAAAATTTAAAAGAGAAACATGCTCCCACGCATACCTTTCAAAATTCTGGGGACTTACTTTACTGGCTGCTTTTATAGATCTTATTTTAAATGGCCATGCTGGATTCCTTTTTTATTTTTGTCTTATCGCAGGCATAATATCTCATCTTGACAGAATTTTTATCACACTTGTATTACCAAAATGGCAACATGACGTTCCAAGCACTTACCATGCATGGCTTATTCGCAAAGGAAAAACATTCAAACGTTTTAGCTTATTCAATGGCTGATATATAAACCAGATTGATGAATTTATTGCAGGCTGTAAAATATTATTACTTCAAAAACATTTACTTTAAAAAGTATATAAAGCTTGTTAATCAAAACAGGCATTCTGCAATCAAATGTCAACAGCTTGTTTTTAAAGAACTTATTTCAAATGCAGCAGATACGGCTTTTGGCAGAGAACACTCTTTTGATAAGATAAAAACTTACAGTGATTTTAAAGCTCATGTGCCGGTAATTAGTTACAAAGATATTTTACCTTACACAGCAAGAATATTTAAACAGGAAAAAAATGTTTTGTGGCCCGGGCTTCCCGCATATTTTGGAAAAAGCAGTGGCACTACAAATGGATCAAAATATATTCCTATTACCAATGAACAATTGACATGCACTCAATTTGCAGCCAGGTATATGATTGCAAACCTGGTAGATCAATTAAAGACAACAAGTTTTATTGGCGGCAAAATTTTTTACCAGGCTGATCCTCAAATTTTTGAAATAAAAAATGAATTTAAATGTGCCTCTGTTTCTGCAATAAAATCTTACCTAATGCCACATTGGGCGCAACAATTTGCACTGCCAGGTAAAAAAATAAACAGTATTAAGGATTTTGATGAAAAATTAAATAAAACGATTGAAATATTATTACAGCATGATATAAGATCAGCGGTTGCATTGCCCGTTTGGCTAATACAGTTATTAACAACGATTGAAAAAACGACCGATAAAAAATTCTCCGAACATTTTCCGTCTTTCAGGCTTTTGTTTTTATCAGGGATGAATTATGAGCCGTATGAAAATATTATACGGCAGCACATGGGAAATAATATTTTCTTAATGGAAAACTATACAGCTACCGAAGGCAATTTTGCTTACCAGGTAGTACCCGGAGAAAAAGGAATGGAACTGATCTGTAATCAGGGGATTTTTTATGAGTTTATTCCGCTTGAAAATTATACAGTGAATAATGCAGAAAGAATTTCTTTAAATGAAGTAGAAAAAAATAAAAAATATGTAATGATCATTTCAAATGTAAGCGGCTTATGGGCTTATAAGGTAAATGATATAGTTTACTTTGTTTCTATTGATCCCTATCGTATATGTGTAAGTGGAAGAATGGAAGATATTTTTTCTCCCTTTGGTGAACATCTTTTACCAATTCAGGCAGAAAGGGCAATGGCTAAAGTATGCTATCAAACAAATACATCTATTGTTGATTTTTGCATATTACCTGGCTATGATCATCAGGATGGGCATCGTTATTTATGCTATATAGAATTTGATGATATAAGGATAAGCGAAGAATTATTTGCAGAAAACCTTCATCATAATTTATCACTTGAAAATGATAACTATGAAGAATTTAAAAGAGCGGGGATTTTTTTATTGCCAAAAATAATCCGGGTTAAACTGGGATTTTTTAAAGAATATAATAAAAGTAATACTGTACAGCAAAAGAATAAACACTTGGTAAATGATGTAAAATTGATTGATACTTTCAACAAAATAAATGAAAATAATTAACCTGAATAGCATATCAGATGCGGAAAAATGGAACTGCATAACACACGCATTGGGCATTTTATTTAGCCTTTTCTTTATTCCCGTAATTTTATCTGATGCTTATGAATTAAAAAATGTGAACCAGTTCCTGGACATTGTTTTGTACAGCATTTCCTTGCTTTGTACTTTTCTTTTTTCGACAATATATCATTTGCTGCCAAGCTCCACGGTGAAGGAAAATTTTAGAAAAATAGACCAGGCAAGCATCCACTTACTGATCGCTGCAACTTATCTCCCACTTGTTTATAAATATATGGAGAATAGTAAAGGCATGCTGTTGTTAATAATTGTGTGGACATTTGTACCTGTAGGGATTGGACTCATTTGGCGATACAGCACAAAAAATTCATTATTAATGATAACTGTGTATTTGCTGCAAGGGTTAATGTTCTTATTTTTCTACCATTCTTTTATTTCTTCCATACCTCTGGCAATAATAAAACTGATACTGACAGGTGTAGGCTTGACCGCAATCGGGATTTTATTTTTTGTATGGAGAAAATGGAAATATCATCATGCGCTATGGCATTTATTTGTATTGATAGGTAATATTTTTTTCTTTTTTGCAATACGGGCAACAGTTTTAAGTTGATTCATGGCTCATCCCTGAAATACAACATCTATTATAGTATATTTGTCCGATGGATCTGAGTAACAGAAAGGCGTATTACGAATATTTTTTTGAAGCAAAATACATTGCAGGCATTGTATTGCAGGGCACCGAAATAAAATCACTGCGGGCAGGTAAAGCCAGTTTTAATGACAGCTATTGCATCTTCGACAAAGGAGAACTGTATGTAAAAAGCCTGCACATTTCAGAATATGCTTTTGGTACTTATGCTAATCACGAGCCTTTGCAGGAAAGAAAATTACTCCTCAACAAAAGAGAATTAAAAAAGCTTGAAAGTAAAATAAAAGAGAAAGGGTACAGCATTATTCCCTTAAAAATATTCCTGAGCGAAAAAGGCCTGGCTAAAGTGGAAATAGGTCTTGGAAAAGGAAAAAAGAATTACGACAAGCGGGAAACTATTAAGACCAGAGAAAATGACCGGGATGTAAAACGGAAATACGGTATATAAATTATTTAGCCCCTCTCTTTATAAGAAAGGGGCTACTTTTTTAAGTTCACTTTTGTTTTATTTTGTAGAAGGTACTTTTTCCGCTTTTGCTTTTACAACCTTAGATTTAGGCGCAACCGCAGCTTTTTCTGTAACTTCTTTTGAAACTACTTCTTTTGAAGCAGCTTTCTTTTTTACTGGTGCTTTAGTAGCAACAGCTTTTGGGGCAGTTTCTTTTTTAGGTTTTGGTGCTGCATCCAATACTTCAGCAACAGTAATCATGCTGTTTTCTATATGAAAGCCGGATACAGGTGCATAGTTTTCAGCATTGTAATCGTTCACCCACCTTCCGTCATTCAGTAAAAAACGATATTGATACGTTTTGCCGGCTTCTAGTTCTGTTACTACTTTTAATGAGCCATCTTTTTGCTTTTTTAATGCTATTCCTTTTTCAGTATTCCAGTCATTAAAATCTCCTAATAATAACGCTCCTGTAGCTTCTGCCAGTGCTTCCGCAGGCAATGTAAAAGTTATTTTCCTCTTCATAGTTGTGTTGTTTACAATAGTTTTTTAATAGAAAGCCCATAAACATAAGTTTATGGGCTTATCGCAATTCATGCAAATATAGTAAAATAAACATACAACTCAATGCAGCACTACGTTTAAACCATTTTATCGGCTTTATTAAATTTTGCTTTAATAATATTTTGCACCGGAACTCCTTCAATCTTACTGTCTAACCAGCTTACAATATCCAGGTATTGGTAAGATCGGCGGTTGTATTTGCTGGTCGATATTGTTTCTAATGTATCCCGTAGTTGAATGAAAGATTTCTTTATATCTCTTTGTTTGGAAGAAAGTGAACGACGTAAGAAGATAAATATTTCTGCCAATACAGCATCAAGGTTTTCCATTTTTGATAAAAAGCGGTAAACAGATTTTATCAGGTATTCCACCAGTTCCATATTGCCCAATTCATAATGTGCAATCAGGTGAAGCAGACGGGCAAAGCATTGTATGTCCGTCCGCAACTGCCCTACTTTTAAATTAATGATCCTGCTCAAATACACAATCGCATTTTCACTATCGCCTGAACCAAAATAAAGACTGGCAATTTTATAATAAAAAACCAACGCTCTGTGCGTATCAATATATTGCTGGTATTGTTTCAATTTTTCTTCAATAGGCTTTACAAGGCTCAATCCTTCTGTAAAAGTTCCTTCTAAAAAATGCAGGTTTATTTTTGCAGTGAACAAATAAACAAAGGTCTGTATCTCCAGGTTTTCATTATAAGCTCCAGCTATGGAGTAGAATTTTTCAAAATGCTGTAGCTCTTCTACCATTTTTTTGTGCCGCCCAATTATAAATAGTGCATTCAGCAGGTTGTGCATTGCTTTCACATACAAAAAGGGATCTTCTTTTTTTACTTCAGGATGTTCTTTAAACAGATGCACCCACTTTTCTGCATGCCGGTAGTATTTTGTAAAATCAAGTTGTATAATATAGTACCAGCAATAGCTTTGATGCAAATAAGCTTTACCAAAAAAACTAACCTGGGCTTCATTAATGCCTGCAATATTCTCTCTGAATATTTTTTCTATTACTACACTATGTGCTTCATCTGTTACATGCCCGTTCTCCAGGTACAACTCGTACATCCGCAA
This sequence comes from Ferruginibacter sp., assembly GCA_039918155.1. Taxonomy (GTDB): domain Bacteria; phylum Bacteroidota; class Bacteroidia; order Chitinophagales; family Chitinophagaceae; genus Ferruginibacter. Next base: position 17,313 of record JBDSIB010000073.1, on the reverse strand, counting down.
TGCAACATTTGAAAGATGCGTTACTTCATTTATCTGCTTGACAATAAAATTTGTTTCATCAATAAGCGCTCCTGCCCTGCCTTTCAGGCTCCTGGTTATATGTCTGCTTTCAATATCTTTTTCAAATTGCAATATCTCTAACGTAAGTATAAAATGACTGTTTGACTTTGCAAGATTTTTTGCTTTATCAAGAATTTTTAAAGCTTGTAATATTAATCCACGGTTGTATAATATTTTGGCAAAATCTATCTGTTCTCTTATCTGTATCTCCATGTTCTTAACGCTGTGGAGTAAACGCAAAGCAGTTAATAGTTCTCCGTACAAATGAGCTTTAATATTAGGCAATTGCTGGCGTGCAATCGTAGGGCATTTTTTTAATATCTGCTCTTCATTATACTCCCGGCTGCTCTCCAAAGCATCAAATAGTTTTACAAATTTGGCTTCTTCATTTGCCTGGTTTCGGGATATATACAACTTAAAATGCCGCTTCTCAGCACCAGCAAGGGACTTTATAAGTAAAAAGAGAGGATCATTTGTATTGTTTGGCATCGTAAATTATTTGGTCAAAATACAGTATTTCAGGCACTTCTGGCCAATTTACCCACATATTCCGCAACGTAATCCACATTTATTTTGATTTTTTTTCCGGTAATAACAAAGATAGTTTACATGCAATTCAAATTTACGGCACTACTGCTGCATTATATATTTAAATATTTCACAAATGGCAGAAGATAAAATTTTCATTTTTGACACTACTTTAAGAGATGGCGAACAGGTTCCCGGTTGTAAATTAAATACAGCAGAAAAGATAGAACTGGCATTGCAACTCGAAGAGTTAGGCGTGGATATTATCGAAGCCGGTTTCCCTATTTCATCACCCGGAGATTTTTCTTCTGTAAATGAAATATCAAAAGTTATAAAAAATGCAACGGTCTGTGGTCTTACCCGTGCCGTGCAAAAAGATATTGAAGTGGCTGCAGATGCTTTAAAATATGCCAAACGCCCACGTATTCATACGGGTATCGGCACATCTGATCTGCATATAAAAGCAAAGTTCAATGCTACACAGGATGAAATTTTACAAAGAGCAATACAAGCTGTAAAATGGGCAAAGAATTTTGTAGATGATGTAGAGTTTTATGCAGAAGATGCCGGCCGTACAGAAAATGAATATTTGGCTCGTGTAATCGAAGCCGTTATCAAAGCAGGAGCAACTACAGTAAACATTCCGGATACAACCGGTTATTGTTTACCGCATCAATACGGCGAAAAGATTGCCTACCTGGTAAACAATGTACCGAACATTGATAAAGCAGTTATCTCCTGTCATTGTCACAATGATCTTGGTTTAGCAACTGCAAATTCCATTTCAGGAATTATAAATGGTGCAAGGCAAATAGAATGTACCATGAATGGCCTTGGCGAAAGAGCAGGAAATACTTCGCTCGAAGAAGTAGCAATGATCATACAACAACATAAAGCTCTTGGATTTTATACTAATATACAAAGCCGCATGCTTAATCCTCTAAGCCGCACTGTGTCTGATGTGATGCGTATGCCGGTACAGCCGAATAAGGCGATTGTAGGCAGCAATGCATTCTCTCATTCCTCGGGTATTCACCAGGATGGATTTTTAAAAGATGCATTGACGTATGAAATTATAAATCCGGAAGATGTGGGTGCTGACAGTTCAAAGATTGTGCTAACGGCAAGGAGTGGTCGCAGTGCATTGGCTTTCCGTTTTCAGAAATTAGGATTTCAATTCGATAGGAACGATGTAGATATATTATATGACGAATTTTTAAAAATGGCAGATAGTAAAAAGGAAGTGAACGACGATGATCTACAAATCATTGGTAAATCTCATGCAGCACAAACCGCCTGAGATTTTTTTGTAGCCGACATTGGGAATGCTAGTCATCATCGTTGTGTCACTCACTTGTACGGCAAACCAACACTGAACTTTTATCGACATATAAATAAAAAAAGGCAGACCTTTTTTGAAGTACATACAAACTAAATATGAAGGACAATAAAAATACAAATGCATTTTCGTCCTCCCCTGAAGGGGGAGTTAGAGGGGGCTTCACACTATTTGAAAAGATCTGGGATACACACATTGTAAAAACAATTGATGATGGACCTTCTGTATTGTACATCGACAAGCATTTAATACACGAAGTTACCAGCCCACAGGCATTTGCCGGAATAGAAAAAAGAGGCTTGCAGATTTTTCGTCCAAAACAAATTGTTGCAACAGCCGATCACAATGTTCCTACACTTGATCAGCATTTACCAATAAAAGAAGAACTGAGCCGCCTACAAGTAGATACTCTCATAAAGAATTGTGCAAATCATAACATAGAATTATATGGCCTCGGCCATCCTTACCAGGGCATCGTACATGTGATAGGTCCTGAATTAGGCATTACACAGCCAGGAATGACAATTGTTTGTGGCGATAGTCACACCAGCACCCATGGCGCATTTGGCGCAATTGCTTTTGGCATTGGTACCAGCGAAGTAGAAATGGTTTTTGCTACACAATGTTTATTGCAAAGCAAACCAAAGCAAATGCGTATAAACGTAAACGGTAGTCTTAAAAAAGGTGTGTTGGCAAAAGATATTGTGTTGTACATTCTTTCAAAAATTTCTGCAAGTGGTGCAACAGGATATGCGGTTGAATATGCCGGCGATACTATCCGCAATTTATCAATGGAAGGAAGAATGACGGTGTGTAACATGAGCATAGAAATGGGCGCAAGATGCGGATTGATAGCACCTGATGAAACGACTTTCAGTTATGTACACGGCAAAACATTTGCGCCACACGGAGAAGATTGGGTAAAGGCTTTACAATATTGGCAAACATTACCAAGTGATACTGATGCCCTTTTTGATAAAGAAATAAATATTGATGCCGCAGATATTTCACCAATGATCACATACGGTACAAACCCGGGAATGGGTATTGGAATTAATGAAATGGTTCCATCAGATATGGCTATGGATGAAAAAGACCGGGCATCATTTGTAAAAGCAATGAACTACATGGGCATTGCTCCGGGTGCTGCTATTAAAGGACAAAAAGTAGATTATGTTTTTATAGGAAGTTGTACCAACAGCCGTATTGAAGACCTGCGATTGGTTGCAGATTTTGTAAAAGGAAAACACAAAGCAGAAGATGTAGAAGTATGGATCGTTCCGGGAAGCAAGCAGGTAGAACAACAGGCAATTGAAGAAGGCATTGATAAAGTATTTGAAGAAGCCGGATTTCAATTACGTCAGCCAGGTTGCAGTGCTTGTTTGGGAATGAATGAAGATAAAATTCCTGCCGGTAAATATTGTATCAGCACAAGCAATAGAAATTTTGAAGGTAGACAAGGCGCAGGTGCAAGAACATTATTGGCTAGTCCTCTAAGTGCAGCAGCAGCGGCGATTGCAGGCGTAGTGACCGATGTTAGTGAGTTGCTGTAATGAATTAAATGAAATGTCCTGGACTTATGAATTGCTCTGGCTTTCAATCCAGGGATAAAAAATAAAAATGAGTAAAAACAAAATAAATATCATTCACTCCACCTTCGTTCCGCTGAACATTGAGAACGTAGATACAGACCAGATCATTCCTGCCCGTTTTTTAAAAGGAACAACAAGGGATGGCTTTGGTAAAAATTTATTGAGGGACTGGCGTTATGAAAGTGATGATGAAACAAAACCAAAACAGGATTTTGTTTTAAATCAACCACAGTATAAAGGCCATATTTTAATTGCAGGTAAAAACTTTGGTTGCGGTTCATCAAGAGAGCATGCAGCCTGGGCAATTCTGGATGCTGGTTTTACAGCAGTTGTAAGCAGTTTTTTTGCTGATATTTTTAAGAACAACGCTTTGAACAACGGAGTAATACCCGTTACCGTTAGTGAATATTTTTTGAAAAAAATATTTGACCAGGGGGAAGATGCAACAATTACCATCAACCTGCCGGAGCAAACTATAACAATTGATACAACCGGGGAAAATGAAGGTTTTGAAATAAACAGTTATAAAAAAGAATGCCTTTTGAATGGCTATGATGATATTGACTATTTGCTTAGCATCAAAAATGAAATTGAAACTTTTGAATCAGTTTAGGTTGACAATATAAAAAATTAATGAAGCAAACTCCAATTTTAGAAGTAAAATATCTGACGGTACAGTTTTCAGGGAAAGCTGTACTGAATAATATTTCTTTTACTATTGAAAAAGGAGAAACACTGGCAATTATTGGCGCTTCAGGAAGTGGTAAAACAACTCTTATAAAATCATTGGCCAACAGGTATTCCAATGGAAGTATATCTTTTGTAGATAATCCTTCTATAGTTACAGTCTCACAGCAACATTCTTTTAAAAACCTTTCTAATACTTCTTCCTTTTATTATCAGCAACGTTTTAATTCTAATGATTCTGAAGATGCCATGATGATAAATGATGTGCTGGTAAAATGTGGATTTGAAGAGAATGAAATAAAGGAGACACTTAATTTATTAGGCATTAGCCATATAAGGTTTACCAGGCTTACACAGTTATCTAACGGTGAACATAAACGCTTTCAGATAGCGAAAGCAATTTTGCAAAATGCCGGTTGGCTTTTGTTGGACAGTCCTTACGTCGGCCTTGATGCGGCTGCGAGGAAATTGATAAACACAGTTATAGATACACTTGTTGCAAAAGGAGTGAATGTAATTTTAGTTACCTCTTTTGGAGATATGCCTTCCTGTGTAACACATATTGCTTTACTTGAAAAAGGTAATTTAAAAGATAAAATAACAACAGCTGAATTCAATAAAAAAACATTTTCTCCTGAGAAAAAATTACCAGCTTTTGATTTCAAATCAATGGTTGCAATCGATTCATTATACAAACAGGATGATTTTTCTATTGTGCTGAAAATGGTAAATACCAATGTCAGCTACAACAAAAGGAAGATCCTTGAAAATATAAACTGGAAAATAAACAAGGGAGAATGCTGGAGTTTGTTTGGTCATAATGGTTCCGGCAAATCAACTTTGTTAAGTCTTATTACAGGCGATAATCCACAGGCATTTGCAAATAAGATATACTTATTCGATAGAAAAAAAGGAAGTGGTGAATCCATCTGGGATATAAAGAAAAAGATCGGATATGTATCTCCTGAGTTGCATCACTATTTCGATGCAGGTTGCTCCTGCTTTGAAGTGGTCGCATCCGGCATCTTCGATACGATCGGTTTATTCAGAATATTAAATACATCGCAGAAGAAAATTGTAAATCAGTGGATGGAATTATTTCACATAAGTGATTTTGCAAAAAGACCTTTTAAACAATTATCAAATGGGGAGCAAAGGCTTGTGCTGTTAGCACGTGCATTGGTGAAAAATCCGCCACTGCTAATATTGGATGAGCCTTGCCAGGGATTGGATAATGAGATAACCGAATGGTTCATTGCATTGATCAACAACATCTGTATCCATTTAAAAAAGACATTGATATATGTTACACATTATGAAAGTGAGATTCCACCATGTGTAACCTATACTTTAAAACTTAACCAGGGAAAAATAGCAGTATAAAAAATATAATTAAAATGATAAAAAAAATCGCAGTATTAAATGGTGATGGTATCGGTCCGGAAGTAACCATGCAGTCTGTAAGTATTTTAAAGGCCATTGCAGAACAGTTTGAACATAAGTTTGTTTTCACAAATGCATTGATTGGCGCAGATGCCATTGACAAAACCGGTAGCCCATTGCCGTCCGAAACAATAGATATTTGTCTTGACAGTGATGCCATTTTATTTGGTGCGATTGGTCATCCTAAATATGATAATGATCCATCTGCCAAAGTAAGGCCAGAACAGGGTTTGCTGGGATTAAGAAAAGCGTTACAATTGTTTGCAAATATCCGCCCGGTAACTACCTACCCTACCCTTCATTTTCTTTCGCCATTAAAGAGCAAGAATATTGAAGATGTAGATTTTGTTATTTACCGTGAACTTACAGGTGGAATTTATTTTGGTAAAAAAGAATTGAGTGAAGATGGGGAAAGCGCATCTGATGATTGCGTATATACGAAACCTGAAATAGAAAGGATTGCTCACCTTGCATTTAAGGCTGCACAGCTAAGAAGAAAAAAATTAACGCTGGTTGACAAAGCAAATGTTTTAGAAACATCAAGACTGTGGCGTAAAGTAGTACAGCAAATTTCCTCTCAATATCCTGATGTGGCAGTTGACTATTTATTTGTTGACAATGCTGCCATGCAGATCATTTTAAATCCAAAACAGTTTGATGTAATACTTACAGAAAATATGTTTGGTGATATTATAAGTGATGAAGCCAGTGTTATCAGTGGTTCGCTGGGATTGCTTCCTTCTGCATCTGTTGGTAACAGAACGGCATTGTTTGAGCCTATTCATGGTTCATATCCACAAGCTGCCGGTAAGGATATTGCTAACCCGGTTGGTTCTATTTTATCTGCAGCAATGCTGCTTGATCATCTGAATATGAAAGAAGAAGCGTCACTTGTGAGAGATGCTGTAACCTGGACGATCAACAATAAATTTGTTACAAAAGATATTGACCCTATCAATTTTTATTTCACTTCTACTGTAGGAGAATTAGTAATTGATTTTATCAACAAAAATTTTGCAGATAGGATCAATGATGAAAATATAGAGTTGAGAAAATCAACAATTATTTAAAAAAAATAAAAAAGTTCTTTGTTTATAAAACGGGCAGTCGTACTTTAGCATTATAATACTTCTTCATGCACAAAGTGAAAGTACATAATGTAATGACTGTTATCAACGCAATAATTATTGTGGTTGTCATTATTATTATTCCGTCACTGCATGGAGGAAACGCTATCATTTAAATTTAAAAATTAAAAATATAAAGCGGTTCACCTCCAAAAGGTGAGCCGCTTTTTTTATGCCTGGTTTATTTACAAAATAAAAAGAATATGTACTACAATAACGACACGATCATTTATTCCAACGGGGAATTTGTAAAAGCAGCAGATGCTAAAATGGATATGTACGGTCAGAGCCTGCATTATGGCTATGCAGTATTTGAAGGCATCCGCTCTTACAAAACATCAAATGGCGAAACTAAAATTTTTAAAGAAGAAGCACATTTTGAAAGACTGAAAAACTCTGCAGCGGCAGTAAACATGCCCTATCCATGGACAAATGAGGAACTGATAGCTGCAACGTATGAAGTTTTAAAAAGAAATAATTTATCAGATGCTTACATAAGACCAATTGTATATGCGCCGGCAAATATGAGTTTTGTTCAAAATACACAATCCTTTATTGCCATTGAAGCCTGGGAAATGCAGCCATTTCTTGGTGAAAAATTATTAAGGGTTATGAGTTCTTCTTTTGAGCGGCCAAACCCTAAAGGTTTTAAGATAACGGCAAAGGTTAGCGGCCATTACATCAATTCTATCCTGGCCAGCCAGGAAGCGAAAGCAAATGGATTTGATGAAGCATTATTATCTGATATGAATGGTTTTATTGCGGAAGCGCCGGGTGCAAATGTATTTTATGAAAAAGATGGCAAACTATTTACCCCTTCATTGGGAAATATTTTGCCAGGCATTACAAGAGCAACAGTATTGGAGATCTGTAATGAATTGGATATACCTGTTCAAGAAAAACAAATTACGACGGAAGAAATATTACAGGCTGATGCAGGATTTTTCTGCGGAACAGCTGCAGAAATAATCGGGTTTGAATCGTTGGATAATGTGGTATTTCCAAAACGATTGGAAGATAGCGTGAGCTTTATTATTAAGAAGGCTTATTCATCAAAGGTATTGGAGAAAGAATTTCAATTGCAGGAAACGACTATTTAATATGGTCTGTAATGCTGAATAGATAACTAAATGTACAAGAGAGTGACACAACGATGATGACCAAAGTTGTGTTGCTTGTTACCAAAAAATAAAAATGAACGAACTAAATAAAACATCGAAGACATTAACGCAAGATGAAACATTACCGGGAGCGCAAGCAATGTATTATGCGATTGGTTTTAAAGAAGAAGATTTTAAGAAAGCGCAGGTTGGAATTGTGAGTATGGGTTGGGATGGTAACCCCTGCAATATGCATTTGAATGATCTTTCAAACATTGTAAAAGGAAGTGTAAACGCAGTTGATGGATTAATGGGTTTGCGTTTTTATACGATTGGTGTTAGCGATGGAATCAGTATGGGCACGGATGGGATGCGTTATAGTTTGGTGAGCCGAGATCTGATTGCAGACAGTATTGAAACAAATGCAGGTGCACAATATTATGATGCGTTGATCGCAATACCGGGCTGTGATAAAAATATGCCGGGCTCTGTGATGGCGATGGGGAGATTGAACCGTCCATCAATAATGCTGTATGGCGGCACGATTGAGCCTGGTCATTACAAAGGAGAAGACTTAAATATCGTAAGTGCTTTTGAAGCATTGGGACAAAAGATTGCAGGTAATTTAGATGAAGCAGATTTTAAAGGTATTGTACAACATAGTTGCCCTGGTGCTGGTGCATGCGGTGGAATGTACACTGCAAATACAATGGCAAGTGCTATTGAAGCTTTGGGAATGAGTTTGCCGAACAGCAGCAGCAACCCAGCTTTGAGTGAAGAAAAACAAAATGAATGCAAAGCTGTTGGCGAAGCAATAAAAATTTTATTGGAAAAAGATATCAAGCCAAAAGATATTATGACACGTAAAGCATTTGAAAATGCTATTGCAGTGATCATGGTTTTAGGCGGTAGTACAAATGCTGTTTTGCATTTGATCGCAATGGCGAAAAGTGTTGATATTAAATTGACACCGGATGACTTTCAAGCCATCAGTAATAAAGTTCCACTATTGGCAGATTTTAAACCTAGTGGAAAATATTTAATGGCAGATCTACATGCGCATGGTGGTGTACCTGCGGTGATGAAATATTTACTTAGCAAAGGTTTATTGCATGGCGATTGTATGACTGCGACCGGAAAAACAGTTGCAGAAAATTTAAAAGATGCGCCTGATCTTGATTTTGAAAAACAAAAAATAATTATGCCGCTGGAAACGCCTTTGAAAGCGACCGGGCATCTGCAAATATTGTATGGCAATCTTGCAGAAAAAGGAAGCGTTGCAAAAATTTCCGGTAAAGAAGGTGAACGTTTTGAAGGAACTGCAAGAGTATTTAATGGAGAAAAAGATTTGATAGCAGGCATTCAATCGGGTAAGGTACATAAAGGCGATGTGGTTGTGATAAGATACATTGGTCCTAAAGGTGCACCAGGTATGCCCGAAATGCTGAAACCTACAGGAGCCATTATTGGCGCAGGTTTGGGCAAATCTGTTGCGTTAATTACCGATGGCAGATTTAGTGGTGGTACACATGGTTTTGTCGTCGGGCATATAACGCCGGAAGCTTTTGATGGCGGCTTGATAGGGCTTGTAGAAGATGATGATATTATAGAAATAGATGCCGTTAGTAATACGCTGAATTTAAAAGTAGCTCCAGAAATAATTGCAGAGCGTAAAAGTAAATGGCAGCAACCTGCATTAAAAGCTACAAAAGGTGTATTGTATAAATATGCTCAATGTGTAAAAAATGCGAGTGAAGGTTGTGTGACGGATGAATAAGAGCAAGCCCCTGTCCCCTGAAGGGGAACTTAGGTTGCAAATGTTTTTAATTATAAAGATCTATAAAATAAAAAAATATGGAGACATTACAAGAAGTAAAAGAGGTATCAAAATCGAATTCAAATGCAAAAGCTCCCGTTCAGGAAACAAAGCAGGTTTCAGGTTCTATTGCAGTTTTGGAAGCATTAATAGCAGAAAATGTTACCGAAATATTTGGTTATCCGGGTGGTGCGATAATGCCTATCTATGATGCATTGTATGATTATGAAGCTAAGTTGAACCATATTTTAGTTAGACATGAACAAGGTGCAACACATGCTGCACAAGGCTTCGCAAGGGCAAGCGGCAGAACAGGAGTTGTATTTGCAACAAGTGGACCAGGCGCAACAAATCTAGTGACTGGTTTAGCAGATGCAATGATTGACAGTACTCCAATGGTGTGTATTACCGGCCAGGTGTTTGCACAACTGTTAGGCACAGACGCTTTTCAGGAAACTGATGTGGTAAACATTACTGCACCTGTTACCAAATGGAATTACCAGGTAACAGATGCGACGGAAATTCCTTCTGTATTGGCAAAGGCATTTTATATTGCTGCAAGCGGAAGACCCGGACCTGTGCTGATTGACATCACAAAAAATGCACAACTGCAATTATTTAATTATGCAGGTTATACAAAATGCGAACATATAAGAAGTTATCGTCCAAAACCAATTGTACGAAAAGAATATGTGGAGGAAGCTGCGAAAATGATCAACGAGGCAAAGAAGCCATTTGTAATTTTTGGCCAAGGGATTATTCTTGGCCAGGCAGAAAAAGAATTTGCAGCATTTATTGAAAAAGGAAATTTACCAGCCGCCTGGACAATATTAGGAATGAGTGCAATACCGACAGATCATCCGCTGGGCGTAGGTATGCTGGGAATGCATGGTAACTATGGTCCAAATGTTTTAACCAATGAATGTGATGTTTTAATTGCTATCGGAATGCGTTTTGATGATCGTGTTACTGGTCGACTTGATAAATATGCAAAGCAGGCAAAAGTGATTCATTTTGATATTGACCCGGCAGAAATTGATAAGAATGTAAAATCCACCATCGCAGTTTGGGGAGATTGTAAAGAGACTTTACCTATGCTTACAGCTCTGATAGATAAAAAGGAAAATAAAGAATGGCTGCAAAAGTTTGCAGATTATAAAAAGCAGGAAGAAGATACCTGCATCACGCCGGAATTAAATCCAACGTCGGATGAATTGACAATGGGTGAAGTAGTAAAAACATTGAATGAGTTAACCGGTGGTAATGCAATTATTGTTACAGACGTTGGTCAGCACCAGATGGTGGCATGCCGCTATGCAAAATATAATAACAGCAAAAGCAATATAACCAGTGGTGGTCTTGGAACTATGGGCTTTGCATTGCCTGCAGCTATTGGTGCAAAATACGGAGCGCCCGAAACGACTGTTGTAGCCATTGCCGGCGATGGCGGTTTTCAAATGACGCTGCAGGAATTGGGAACCATCATGCAGACAAATCTTGATGTAAAAATATTGATACTGAACAACCAGTTCTTAGGAATGGTACGTCAGTGGCAGGAATTATTTATGGATAAAAGATATTCTTTCACCAATATTAAAAGCCCTGATTTTGTAAAAGTAGCAGCGGCCTATAATATTCCCGGGCAAAAGATAGCTGAGAGAGCCAAACTTAAAGATGCATTGCGACAAATGCTTGATAACGATGGCGCCTACCTGCTGGAAGTAATGGTTGGAAAAGAGAATAATGTATTTCCGATGGTGCCACAGGGTTGCAGTGTGAGTGGGATAAGATTAAAATAGAAACCCCTCCGCCCCTAAAGGGGAACTTGATTGTGGAAAAGATCGAAACTAAAAATTTTAAAGAAGAAATTATGAATGATAAAATAACAACAAATGCACAAACTTCCGGCTCCCCTTCAGGGGCGGGGGGGCACAAACCAGAATATACAATCACCGTTTATACAGAAAACCAAATTGGTTTACTGAATCGTATCGCCATTATTTTTTCCCGTAGAAAAATTAATGTGGACAGTTTAAATACTTCGCCAACTGAAGTGGAAAGTGTACACCGCTTTACAATTGTAATTAATGAAACGGAAGAAGTGGTTCGCAAACTTTGTACGCAGATCGAGAAGCAGGTAGATGTATTAAAAGCATTTTACAATACCGAAGAAGAAATTATATGGCAGGAAATGGCCTTATATAAAGTACCGACAAATGAAATTGCAGAAAAAGTAAAAGTAGAAAGATTGCTCAGGCAGTTTGGCGCAAGAGCAGTTGTGATAAGGAAAGACTACACTGTTTTTGAAACGACCGGTCATAGAGAAGAAACCGACGGACTTATAAAAGTATTAGAACCGTATGGTTTAATAGAATTTGTAAGAAGCGCAAGAGTAGCTGTAATTAAAGACAGCAGCGGTTTTCATGAGAGGCTTAAATTTTATGAGCAGTCAGCGCCTGGTGATGAACTGGTGGAAAATGAATTTTTAGATCAACAGGATGAAGTTTTTACAATGTAAAATACTTCGGTAACTGGCGAGTGAAGAACTAATGTACAAGAGTGCGACGCCAATGAAGATGCACATTGGTATACCGCCGGGCTAAAAAATAAATAAACAAAATAAACAAACCGATCATTATAACTTAAAAAACAAATCATGGCAACATTAAATTTTGCAGGTACTGAAGAGAATGTAGTAACACGGGATGAATTTCCTTTATCAAAAGCACAGCAGGTATTGAAAGATGAAATTGTAGCAGTAATTGGCTATGGTGTACAAGGCCCGGGCCAGGCGCTTAACCAAAAAGAAAATGGTATAAATGTAATTGTTGGCCAAAGAAAAAATTCTAAGAGCTGGGATAAAGCAGTACAGGATGGATTTGTAGAAGGTGAAACATTATTTGAAATTGAAGAAGCTTTACAAAGAGGTACTATTATTTGTTACCTGCTGAGTGATGCTGCACAAATAGCCATGTGGCCAACTGTAAAAAAACATTTAACTCCAGGCAAAGCATTGTATTTTTCTCATGGTTTTGGTATTACTTATAATGAGCAAACAGGAATTATTCCTCCAACTGATGTAGATGTATTTTTAGTTGCACCAAAAGGAAGTGGTACTTCATTACGTCGTATGTTTTTACAAGGACGTGGGTTGAATAGTAGTTATGCAATCTTCCAGGATGCAACAGGGCGTGCATTTGAGAGAGTAGTTGCATTAGGAATTGCAATTGGCTCCGGTTATTTATTTGAAACAAATTTTAAGAAAGAAGTATTCTCAGATCTTACCGGTGAAAGAGGAACTTTAATGGGCGCTATACAGGGAATTTTTGCAGCACAGTTTGAAGTGCTTCGCAAAAACGGGCACTCTCCTTCTGAAGCATTTAACGAAACAGTGGAAGAACTTACACAATCATTAATGCCATTGGTTGCAGAAAATGGTATGGACTGGATGTATGCAAACTGTAGCACAACAGCACAGCGTGGAGCATTGGATTGGTGGAAAAAATTTCGTGATGCTACCCTACCGGTATTTAACGATCTATACAATAGCGTAGCTGAAGGAAAAGAAGCTGCAAAATCAATAGAAAGCAACAGCAAGGCTGATTACAGAGAAAAACTAGAAGTTGAATTAAAAGAGTTGCATGATAGCGAACTATGGCAGGCAGGCAAGACCGTTAGAAGTCTGAGACCAGAAAACCAGGAAGCTGTAGCATCTTAATAAAGAGTAAAACACCGATCAAAAAAATGGAAATAGTAAATAACACCACGGCTTCTTTAGATTTTGTAAAGGCTGCAGAGAGATTAAAAAATGTAGTAACAAAAACTGCATTGAATTTTAATCAGCATCTTTCTGCGAAATACCAATGCAATATTTATCTGAAAAGAGAAGACCTTCAGATCGTACGATCTTACAAGTTACGTGGTGCTTATAATATGATGAGTTATTTACCGCAGGAAAAATTACAGCAAGGCGTTGTGTGTGCAAGCGCAGGCAATCATGCACAAGGCTTTGCTTATTCCTGTAAAAAATTAAACTGCAAAGGCGTCGTTTTTATGCCGGTGATAACACCCAACCAAAAAATACATCAAACAAAAATGTTTGGTGAAGACTTTATAGAAATAAAATTGGTTGGCGATACTTTTGATGACTGTGCAGTAGCTGCCAAAAAATATACAGAGCAACACAACATGACTTTTATTCCGCCATTTGATGATGAAAAGATCATTGAAGGCCAGGGAACTGTTGGTGTAGAGATTCTGGAGGAACTTTCTGATGTAGACTTTTTATTTGTTCCGGTTGGTGGCGGTGGTTTAAGTGCTGGTGTTGGCCGCTATTTTAAAACCTATTCTCCTAAAACAAAAATCATTGGTGTAGAACCTGAAGGTGCTCCGTCTATGTATGAAGCACTGAAAGCCGGCAAACCTGTTGAGCTTGACAGCATAGATCGTTTTGTAGATGGCGCCGCAGTAAAAAGGGTTGGCGACATTACTTTTTCTATTTGCAAAGATGTACTGGATGATATGCATTTGGTACCTGAAGGACAGGTATGCTCTACTATTTTAAAACTTTATAATGAAGATGCAATAGTTGTAGAACCTGCAGGAGCTTTATCCATTGCAGCTTTGGATGATTACGCTGAACAAATAAAAGGGAAGAACGTAGTGTGCATTGTTAGCGGTAGTAATAATGATATTGACCGCATGCAGGAAATTAAAGAACGCAGCCTGCAGTATGAAGGATTGAAGCATTATTTCCTGATCCGGTTTGCACAACGCCCCGGTGCATTAAAAGAGTTTGTTAATCATGTATTGGGAGAAAGTGACGATATTACAAGGTTTGAATCCATGCAGAAACACAATAAAGAAACCGGCCCGGCGCTGGTTGGTATTGAATTAAAAGCGAAAGAAGATTACGTCACATTGCTGAATAATCTATCACATTACAAAATAAATTTTACCGAATTAAAGCAGGGAGATAATGCTTTTGGATATTTGGTATAATCAGACGTTCGTAAAATAATTTTTTAGACATAGTTGCTTTGCCGCCTATAATCCTTTACAGTAAAGGTTTATAGTGAAATTATGCGCTTTTGAGTGTCGTAAAATAGCCTCATTTTAATTTTATAGTTTTTAAGTATAAAATTATATTGAGAAGGTTGAAATGCTTATGATTGAATAAATTTATCGAAACTGTTTTTCAAAATAATAAACGGCTAATTTTTACATGACAGAAACTAAAGGCTTATACAGACCCGAATTTGAACGTGATGCCTGCGGCATTGGCTTTGTTGCGAATGTTCGTGGTGCAAAATCGCACCAGCATATTGCAGATGCATTAACGGTTCTGGAAAACATGGAACATCGTGGCGCTTGCGGTTGTGAAAACAATACCGGTGATGGAGCAGGTATTTTAATACAAATGCCACACGAGTTTTTCTTTGATGAATGCCTGAAGCTGGGTGTTCATTTACCTTCATTTGGAAAATATGGAGTTGGCGTTATCTTTTTTCCAAAGGAAATAAAATTGAGAGAAGAATGCCGTGATATTTTTAATCGGTCGGCAGAAAAATTAGGTTTGCAGGTATTGGCTTATCGTAAAGTGCCTGTAAATACAGAAGATATTGGCGAATCTGCTTTAAGTGTAGAACCCAATATGGAGCAGGTTTTCATTGCTTCACCAGATCATATCAGCGACCCTGAAGCTTTTGAAAGAAAATTATTTATCCTCCGCAATTACGCAACGCATACCATTACAAATACTATAAAAAAAGATGCCATTGGTTTTTACCTGGCTTCCCTTTCTTATAAAACAATTGTGTACAAAGGCCAGCTAACGAGTACGCAGGTACGAGATTATTTTCCTGACCTGAGTGACAAACGGGTTGTAAGTGCTTTTGGCCTGGTACATTCCCGTTTTGCTACCAATACTTTTCCTTCCTGGAAGTTGGCGCAGCCGTTCCGCTTTATTGCACACAATGGTGAAATAAATACTTTGCAGGGAAATGTAAACTGGTTTAAGACCGGTCAGCATGCTTTTTCTTCGCCTTATTTTACCAAAGAAGAAATGGATATGTTGGTGCCCATTATCACAGATGGACAATCAGATTCTGCATGCCTGGATAATGTAATTGAATTGCTCACTCTTTGTGGCAGAAGCCTGCCGCATGTATTAATGATGCTGATACCTGAAGCCTGGGATGGCAATGAGCAAATGGATCCGGTGAAACAGGCTTTTTATGAATATCATGCATCCATGCTGGAACCCTGGGATGGCCCGGCTTCTATTTCATTTACGGATGGTAAAATAATCGGTGCAACATTAGACAGAAATGGTCTTAGGCCTTCCCGATATTGCATCACACATGATGATCGTGTGATAATGGCTTCTGAAGCCGGTGTGTTGCCAGTAGCGCCTGAATTGATAAAAGAGAACGGAAGATTGCAGCCCG
Source organism: Ferruginibacter sp. (assembly GCA_039918155.1). Classification (GTDB taxonomy): domain Bacteria; phylum Bacteroidota; class Bacteroidia; order Chitinophagales; family Chitinophagaceae; genus Ferruginibacter. Next base: position 1,172 of record JBDSIB010000073.1, on the reverse strand, counting down.
GAAAAATGTTTGTGGTAGATATGGAGCAAGGCCGCATCATCAGCGATGAGGAATTAAAGCAAACCATCTGTTCTCAAAAACCTTATGCAGACTGGTTGAATCAATATAAGATCAGGCTGGAAGATCTTGCAGAACCACGGGTTGGTTTTACACATCTTTCTGATGAATCAATTTTAAAATATCAAAAAGTTTTTGGCTATAGCAAAGAGGATATTGAAACGATCATCAAGCCAATGGCGCTTAATTCAAAAGAGCCGCTTGGTTCCATGGGTACTGATACACCTTTAGCAATTTTAAGCGAACAGCCTCAGCATTTAACTTCTTATTTCAAACAATTATTTGCACAGGTTACCAATCCGCCTATTGATCCAATCAGGGAAAGAATGGTAATGAGCCTTGCAATATTTGTGGGAAATATTGGTAACCTTTTGGATGAATCACCACTACATTGCCACAACGTAGCATTAAAGCAACCTATTCTCAGCAATACCAAATTAGAAAAGATAAGAAGTATTGATACCGGTATTTTTCAGGCAAAAACATTGCAGACTTATTTTAGAGCCGATGGCAAAAAAGGTTCTTTGCAACGTGGCCTCGACAGGCTTTGCCGCTATGCTGAAGATGCGGTAAATGATGGTTACCAGGTACTCGTTTTGACGGATCGTGCCGTTGATAGCAATCATGCTTCCATCCCTACACTGCTTGCTACGGCTGCAGTTCATCATCATCTCATCCGCAAAGGAATGCGTGGACAGGTTGGGATTATTGTAGAAGCCGGCGATGTATGGGAAGTACATCATTTTGCCTGCCTGCTTGCATTCGGAGCAACAGCGATCAATCCGTATTTGGCGCTATCTACCATCCGCAGCATGAAATACAATGGCTCTTTAAAAACCGAATTCACTGCGTACGAACTGCGTAAAAATTATATAAAAGCTGTTGGCGATGGCTTATTGAAAGTATTTTCAAAAATGGGTATCTCTACTTTGCAGTCTTACCAGGGAGCACAGATTTTAGAAATACTTGGATTGAATGAAGATGTGGTTTCAAAATATTTTACTGGCGCCACTTCCCGTATTGAAGGAATAGGTTTGGATGAAATTGCGAAGGAAGCTTTGGCAAAACATTTTATTGCTTTCAACAAAAAAACAATTCCATTCGATCTGCTGCCA
>JBDSIB010000072.1:0-7170 GCA_039918155.1 Ferruginibacter sp. | reverse complement strand
TATGATTTTATTATTGTAAATGCACCAAGAGCGATCGAAAATCAGTTCTTTGGATTTGCTGCTGTGGATGTCGCCGTTTCTGTAAGTGGTAACAGTACTTCTCCCAACATTGAAGGAGATGTAAGTTTAAATGATAAGAGTGATGTAACGATCGTACTGCCACAAAATAATTATGGTAAAGATGATGGTAAAACTGTTGTTCGGTTTATTGACCGTGATACTTTTAATATTAACCCTCCTGTTGTTGGCTTTGAGCGGGAAAAAGAAACGGGCCCTGGATTCGGCAGGTTTTTAAATTATAATTTGAATATTGGAATCAGTAAAGAAGCAGCACTGACCATTATTGTAGATCCATCTACAGGTGATGAAGTAAAAGTACAGGGCGATGCACAACTAAATGCGGGAGTTGATCCTGGTGGTAATATCGTCCTCTCTGGAACTTATCTATTAGATCAAGGATATTATGATCTGCATTACCAGTTTTTAGAAAGGAAGTTTGAATTGGAGAAAGGAAGCACTATTACATTTGCCGGGCCACCAACAAATGCACAGGTTAATATTACTGCTGCGTACACAGTAAATACTGCTGCAAAAGAATTATTAAGCAATGAAGTTAGCAATGCAAGTCCAACCCTAACAAATTCATTCAATCAACAATTGCCATTTAAAGTTGTTTTGTATCTTACCGGTCAACTAAGTAAGCCTACTATTGCTTTTGATATACAGGTAGATGAAAGTAGTAACCTACTTACCAATGATCTGAAAAATACTATTGACAATAAACTATTACAACTTCGCAGTGATCCTGCTGCTACAAATAAACAGGTCTTTTCTTTATTATTATTTAACCGGTTTGTGGGCGAGCAAAGCAGCGATTTCTTTAAAGGCAATGGCGGAGATTTTTCAGACCTTGCCCGTCAAAGCGTAAGCCAGTTCTTATCTACCGCATTAAACCAGATCGCCGGAGATCTTTTTAAAGGAATCAATGTAGATCTGAATCTTAATTCTTATAATGACTTCAGTAATGGTGGCAGTCAGCAACGTACAGATCTGAATGTTGCAGTGAGTAAATCATTCTTAGATAACAGGCTAACCGTAACAGTAGGGCAAAATTTTGGAATACAGGGGCAGGATGCGGCGTCTAAAGCGGCGGGACAAAGCACCGGTTTTAAACCCGATGTAACGGTAGGTTATAAACTTACACCAGATGGAAAATATTTATTGAAGGCTTATACTAAAAATCAATTTGAAGTTGTGCTGGATGGATATGTTGTAGAAAATGGTGTTGCGTTTTTAGTAACGATGGATTATGACAAATTCAAAGAATTATTTCAAAGAAAAAAAAAGAAAAAAGGTAAATGATGCGGTATGTAATTTTTTATATTTTTGTTTTGATGTTCGCATCATCCTGTAGTGTACGCCGCTTTTTGCCGCCCGGCGAAAAATTGTATAGAGGCGCAACCATACACATAACAAAAGATTCTGCAACAAAGAACACGAAGGGTCAGCTAGAGGATATGTTAAAACTAGCAGCATCACCCACACCTAATAAATTTATTTTAGGCCAGCCTTACAAAGTTTGGCTTTGGTATGTAATTGGCCAACCAAAAAGAGAAAAAGGGTTTAAAGCTTTTTTAAGAAATAAATTAGGCGAGCCTCCCGTTTTAAGCAGCAGGGTAAACGCAAAAAGCACCGCAGAAAATATGCAATCGCTGATGGAGAATCTTGGCTATTTTCATTCTACTGTTGCAGGAGACACCAGCACTTCCGGCTATTTTATAAAAGGAATTTATGATGCACACATAGATCCGCAATATCATTTAAGAAAAGTAGAGTGGGTAAGTGACAGCTCTGCTATTGTAAAATTGCTCGAAAGAAATTCTACCCGACGTGGGTTTTTAAAATCTGGAAACTCGTACCGCTTAAGTGATATTACGGCAGAAAGAGACCGGCTCGATCTGTTCTTAAAAACAAGAGGATATTATTATTTTAATCCGGATTATTTAATGGCGTATGCAGATAGCACTGTTGGCGATCGCAAGGTTGATCTTTTATTAAATCTAAAAAAATCTGCGCCGAAAGAAGCAAGGCATCCGTACACAATCAACAAGATCGTTATTTTTCCAAATTATACTTTGGCTTCGCCGGAATTAGATACCAGTAAAACAAACCTGGAAGCTTATGACGGTTTGTTAATAAGAGATGACGAAAAGAAATTTAAAAGCAAGCTTTTCGCAAACACTATTACCTACAGGCCAGGCGGACTTTATAATAGCAGATCGCAAAACACATCCCTCAACAGGCTTATAAACCTGGGTGCTTTTAAATTTGTAAAAAACAGGTTTGAAGCAGTGAAAGATTCTACCGGAAGCGATACAGCACACCGTATGAATGTTTATTATTATTTAACTCCGGCCAAGAAGAAATCTGCACAGGCAGAGATAGATGGCTTTAAAAAAGAGAATGGCTATATCGGTTCACAGGTAGGTGTAAACTGGAAGAACAGGAATACATTTGGCGGCGCAGAACAATTAGGTGTAAAAGTGTATGGGGGATTTGAGACCACCAGGACTGATTCTGTAAAAAATAATAACTATCGTCTTGGTTCTGAGATTACTCTTAAGATTCCGAGGTATGCGATTCCTTTTCTGCATATAAAAGAAAATTATTTTTATCCGCCTAATACGAGTCTTTTAGTTGGTTACGAATGGTACCGGAGAGATCTTTTTTATACTAAAAATCTTTTTCGTTTTCAATATGATTTCACCTGGAAAACTGATATACAGAATCAATTTACATTTGCGCCATTTGCATTAAGTTATTTGAAAGCTACAAATGTTACTGATTCTTTCTTAAAACAAACATTGGTAGATCCTTCTTTATTATTGAATGTATATTCAGAAGCTATATTAGGAACACTCTTCACCTATACATATAATTCCGGTTTCCGGTCCAGGAAAAATAAATGGTATTTAAGCAGTGGTGTTGATCTTTCAGGAAACATTGCCGGGCTTATTACTGGTGCCAAAACTTTCAGAGAGAAAACCATATTCGGAACCCCGTTTGCACAATATGCAAAATTCGACTTTGATCTGCACTACACCCGGAAACTTCCAAAAAATTATGAGTGGGCCAACAGAATTTCTTTGGGTGTAGGATTACCCTATAATAATTCTAAGATCTTACCATTCACAAAATTATATACCATCGGTGGTGCAAGTTCCATCCGTGGTTTCCGGTCTTTTACCTTGGGACCAGGCACATATAAAACAACTCCGCAGGATCAGAATTTTTTCCAAATCATTGGTGGCGATTTTAAATTGCTTGCCAATAGTGAGTTACGAATTCCGTTTACAAAACAATTGAGCGGCGCATTATTTGTTGATGCCGGAAACATCTGGACAAAAGACACCTTGCTATTTGGCCCTAAAGCTCAGCTTACAAAAAATTTCTATAAAGAAATTGCAGTCGGATCCGGTATCGGTGTACGTTTTGATGCGACAGTATTACTAATTCGGCTCGATCTTGGTATTCCATTACGCAAGCCTTATTTGCCCGATGGGCAAAGATGGGTGCTAAACCAGTTTGATTTTGGATCAAAATCATGGAGAAGGGAAAACTTAATTCTCAATATTGCAATTGGTTTGCCTTTTTAATAATAATTAAAAAAACATTTTTGAAAAAATCTCTTAAAGTTATTTTTATAATAGCTGGTATTATTTTACTGGGTGGTATTACCTGGTGGCAGTTAAATAAAAAGGGTATCATTCGTCACCAGATAGAAAAAGCCGTTGCAAAAGGAACAGACAGTACTTATTACATTCACTACGATAGCAGCCATATAGATGCAGCAGCAGGCAATGCGATATTTTATAATGTAGTACTCCAATCAGATTCTTTACAACAGCAGTTATTTATTAATGATACTTCGGGTTTACCTTCTGTTGTTTTTAACGTTCACATTGAAAAGCTCTCTATACTTGGGGCAAATATTCCCTCCTTTTTACAGCAAAATAAGATCGAAGCTTCTACTATAGAAATTTATAAGCCAGTAATTAATATTATAAGAACCGGGAAAGATGAGCCCGTTACTTTTACAGCAGCAGACACACTTGCTCTTTATGAAAAACTAACCGGTAAATTTAACAGCATACAGGCGGGACAAATAAAAATAGTAAAGGGTAATATTGCTTTTACTAACCACAAAGAAATTCCTCACACAACCTTGCAGGGAATTAACGTAGATCTGCGAAATTTTAAGATTGACAGCACACGCAATTATGATAACCTGATCAGTTATTTTATAAAAGATATAGATGCATCGGTTGATAGTATAAATACAAAAGATAGCAAGGCTGACAAATTATTAACTTTTAAAGGTGTGGAATACAATGCCATTGCAAGGTTTTTAAAAATGGATCATTTTACGCAGAAAAATATTACCCAGAACAAAACATCTATTGATTTAAAAAATACGAGAATCTCCGGAATCTCAACCAGTGCATTTATAAAGAGTAGACAAATAAAAGCCGATTCGCTTACTACAGATGGTGGAACCATTATTTTATACAGAAATAAAAAAGCACAAAATAGTAGCGAAGAGATAGAGATTGATAATAATTTCTTTGATGAAGCTTTTGTGAAAAATATTCGTCTCGGCGGAACGGATCTGATCGTATACAATAAAGCAGATAAAAATGCGGCGCCGCTTGAACTGAAAAATCTCCATTTTAATGCTGGTGATATTGACAGCATTTATTCCGGCACCAATATTTTAAAATTAATTGGTAACAGTACCTGGAATCTTTCTGCCGATGGTATTTCATTTAACACAGCAGATAAAGTTTATAAAATTACGATCGGTACTTTTCTTTTAGACAACGCCCGTTCGCAAATAACGGTGAAAGATGCAACCATAATTCCTAACATATCCAGGGATGCGTTTGTAAAATCGCTAAAGTTTCAGAAAGATTATTACAACCTAAGATTCAATAATATAAAACTAACAGGTGCGGATGTACGAAAAATAATTACTGAGAAACAGATAATAGCTGAGGAGGCAAGTTTTCAACCAATTCTTACTATTTACAATGACAGAACTGTTACGCCAGACACCGTTAGTAAAATTGGTCAGTATCCTCAGCAGCTTTTACAAAAATTAAAAACAGGTATTTTTATAAAAACGGTACATATTAATAATGGTAATGTTCGTTATACTGAAAGGGGAGCTATCTCTGAGAAAGACGGCAGTGTTTTCTTTACTAAAGTGAATGGGGCAATAAGTAACTTAACAAACCTCGAAAGCTATAAAAAGAAAAATGATGTTATGATAGTTAAAGCCACCTGCTTATTTCTCAATGCGGCTAAAATTAATACAGAATGGAGTTTGCCACTCAACTCCCCGGATGGAGCTTTTACTATTCATTCAACAATTGGAGCATTTGACGGCACTAAACTAAATCCTGTAATAGAACCGCTGGGCCTGGGTTCTATTAAAAGTGGAAATATTAAAAGTTATGTTTTCGATATGAAGGGCAATGATAATAAAGCTTCCGGAACGGGCACACTTTTATATGATGATCTGAAGATAAAACTATTGAAAGCTACCGGTGATAATAATACTTTAAAGAAAAAAGGAGTTCTAAGTTTTGTCGCTAATATTTTAATAAAAGATAAAAATCCTTCCAACGGTAATACAAGGAAAGCGGATCTTTCTTTTAACCGTGTGACTACAAAAACATTTTTTAACCTTGTATGGAAAAGCATTTTTGCCGGTGCAAAAACATCTGTAAGATAGTTTTACAATACTGCGATCAATGCCGTCCATCCTGTTTGATGTGATGCTCCGAGGCCACGACTTGTTTCACCATCAAAGTATTCAAAAAACTGGATCAGGTCTTTGTTCTCCTCTTTTTTATAAAACCAATTATATTCCCCAAAGGCAGGAAGATTTCCGTCGGCATCTCTTATATATTTTGAAAATACTCTTTTTGTAAGTTCGTCTGCAATTTGCAGAAGCGTAAATTGATTACCTGACCCTGTTGGAAATTCTACTTTTACGGTATCGCCGTAAAAGGTTCCAAACTTTAATAATGATTTTATAAAAAGGTAATTGATGGGTACCCAAACCGGCCCACGCCAGTTAGAATTACCTCCGTACAATCCTGATGTTGAATCTGCAGGATCATACTCTATCATGTAATCTGTTCCCCCAATATTCAGAGAGTAGGGATTGTCAGAATAATATTTTGAAAGGGAACGTATACCACCGGGTGCTAAGAATTCTTTCTCATCAAAAAATCTTGGCAACATTAATAATAGCCGGTCTGTCTGTACAAGAGATAATAGTATATCATTGTTCTTACTATGCTCTTCGCTTCGCAAAAACTTGTTATTAATTTCCCTGTAATTATTATACCAGGCCATTCTTCTTTTAAAATCGGTTAGCTTATGTAACCAGGAATCATGAATTACGGAAACCGCAAATAACGGTATCAGCCCAACAATAGATCTAGTTTTTAACGGGAAAGGATCTTTGCCGGTTACAGATAAGACATCATAGAAAAAATTGTCTTCCTCATTCCACAATCCAAGTTCATTTAGCGCAGATGCTATAATTACAAAATGCTCGTAAAATTTTGTGGCTGTATCTTCAAAAGCATTATCATTCATTGCAATTTCAATCGCAATATCCATTAGGTTTAGTGCGTACATTCCCATCCAGCTTGTACCATCTGTCTGTTCTAAAATGATATCATTGCCCAGCGGCATATCCCGGTTAAAAAGCCCGATATTATCAAGGCCTAAAAATCCTCCTTCAAAAATATTATTTCCATTTGCATCTTTCCTGTTTACCCACCAGGTAAAGTTTATTATCAATTTCTGAAAAACCCGTTTAAGAAAATCCATATCAGACTTTCCAAAATTTTTATGTTCTATACGATATACTTCTAATACTGCAAACGCATGTACGGGCGGGTTCACATCACTAAAGTCCCATTCATACGCTGGTAATTGGCCTTCGGGGTTCATGTACCATTCTCTCATCAAAATGATCAGCTGGTTCTTTGCAAAAACCGGATCTATCTCTGCCATTGCAATAGCATGAAAAGCTGTATCCCACCCCGCATACCAGGGATATTCCCATTTATCGGGCATAGAAATAATATC
>JBDSIB010000071.1:0-28438 GCA_039918155.1 Ferruginibacter sp. | reverse complement strand
ATTGGTGGTGGATATTTTATAAATCTCAATGATAAAAAGACAATAACATTCAATTTTTTCGGCGGTCTGTCATTCGGTAAGTTTTCTTTTAATGATGATGGCCTGGATGGCAACGGGGCTAAATACAGTAGGTTTCACTCGAGCAAAATCACGCAGTGGTATTTTCAGCCGGCAATCAGTTTTTTACCAACAGAAGCATTTAGGTTCGCTATTATTTTAAAGCCGGTTTTTGTTCATTATGGAAACATTAAAACTTCCTATACTACTGATGAATTGGGATATTTTAATTTATCAAATCTCGGCAATAACACAAAAGGATTTTTGCAATTTTCCTCTAATTTTCAGTTGTGTATCCCAAAATATTCCTGGGTTAAGTTAGATATGATATTTTCAACCATTGCAAACAACACAGCACTGTATCAACAAAATGTCAGAAGAACCAATGTTTCAATTGGGCTTAGTTTTGACCTTTCAAAGTTGAAAAAAAATAATTGATGTAGCTTCGGGTAATAATTTTATAAGTGCATGAGTACACTTACTATAACTACCATACAGACAAATCTTTTCTGGGAAAATAAACAGGCGAACCTTCGCATGCTGGAAGAGAAGATAAACAGCATTCCGGAAAAAACAGAGATCGTTGTATTACCTGAAGTGTTCAGTACCGGTTTTAGTATGAATGCCGAAGTGCTTGCCGAAACAATGGATGGGAAAACAATCAGCTGGATGCAGGAAATATCTGCTAAGAACGGCGTTGTACTTACCGGAAGTGTGATTATAAAAGAAGAAGATAAATATTTTAACCGGCTCATCTGGATGTTGCCAAACGGCAGTTATGGTTATTATGATAAGCGCCATCTTTTTGCGTACGCAGGAGAAAATAAATTTTATAACCCCGGAAATAAAAGATTGATCGCTTCCGTAAAAGGTTGGAAGATAAACTTACAGGTTTGTTATGATCTGCGTTTCCCCGTGTGGGCACGGCAGCAAACTAATGTAGAAAATCCTCAACCGGAATATGATCTTTTAATGTACGTAGCCAACTGGCCCGAGCGTCGCAGCCATGCCTGGAAAACTCTGCTTTGTGCACGTGCCATCGAAAATCAAACTTATGTTATAGGCGTAAACCGTGTAGGAAAAGATGGAAATGATATTTATCATAGTGGCAACTCAATGATAATAGATCCGCTTGGCGAAGTTCTTTACCACATGGCAGATGATGAAGATATTTTTACCATTACGCTGCAAAAAGAACATGTAGAACGAGTGAGAGAAAAATTTCCTTTTTGGAAAGATGCGGATGATTTTAACATCAGTTTGTAAAACTTTTATTAATCATCTCTTTTACTACTTCCATTTTTTTATCAACGCCATTTATCAACGCTGGGTAATTTGTCGGAATATAAATATCCGGAATAATGCCGGTGCCTTTTACCGCTATATGTTTGTACTGCACCAACCTGAATAAAGGCAACCTTACTCTTAAATGTGTATTCGGTAAAGTAATATCCGGAATCATTATTCCATCATTGCCATACCAACCGCCGCCGGTTTCTTCTCCTACTAATAAAATATCTTTTTGACTCTTCACTGCGTTGCAAAATAATGCTGATGCAGAAAAAGTTGGCCCATTTGTAAGCACATATACTTTACCGTTATAATGATTCACTTTCTTTGGTTTGTATAATTTATTTTCAAGATGACGCAGGTGATAACTGCCGTCTGCTTTTTTATGAGTAATAAATGCCAGTTGAATATTATTCAGAAATTTTCCTTTAATATATTTTGTATAAGGAGATAGGTTTTTTGTTTTGGCAAAAAGAGTATCTGCAACTTTAAAGTTATTATGAGAAATATATTTTGTAAGCAAAGTCGATAATCCCACACGCCCGCCACCATTGCTTCGTACATCAATTACAAGGTTATCGATATTTTCTTTTCGTAATTTTTTAAAAGATCTTCTAAAAAAGGGGCGCAGGTTTCCTTTGGAAAATGTATTTAAAGTAATGGTTGCAAATTTTCCACTGCTGTCAACTTCAAGTAAGCGATATTCTTTTATCCTTCTTTCTTTGGGTAAATATTTTTCTTTCTTTTTTACTACCTCTTCCTTTTTTGTAGTGTCTTTGGTTGGCACAAATAAAGGAAGTGTTGTGCGCTGCTCTTTTCCACTACTGTCTAAATAAGTAACAGCATACTGTTTGCTTAAGCCAAAAATATTCCGATGGAAATAAGGAAAGTTTCCGCTCATCCTGATGTAGTTCACATTGTCGGCATATCCATCCTGCGGCAGGTAGTTAAACATCGTTTGTATCATATCATGATTGCGTATCCCATTTACAGAAGTGACCAGGGTTCCTCTTTTAAAAATGCTGTCTTTGCGATTAAGGTTTGCCGTTACCGCCATCGTATCGTTCCATACTTTTACGTACAGAGGAAAAGATGGCAGGCTTTTTCCCTCTACCCATTTGCCGTATGCTTTACTCATGCCCACCGTAGTATGACCGCAATGTATTTTATCGATCATCGGCGCAAGTATTTGCCAGGCAAAATTTTGCTCCGTCATGCTGTCTTTTATAGCAGCATAATAGTAATTAAAAAAATCATCCATGCTATCTTTAGGTACATACCAATAAAGGGAGGGATGCTTTTGTTCCAGGATATTTCTGAGTAAAGTATAATCCTGCTGTAAAACTTCTACAGGATATTTTTTTAGTGGAGAATAATTTTTTTTGCTTGCAGAACAGGACACCAACAACCAACACAATCCCATTAAAAAAGCTACGAATGCTTTGTTCATAAGCCTTACGATAATTCAGCCCTCAAATTAATCTTAATTTCAGTTAATTAAAAGCTATTAAACGTCTTTAGTTGTTAACTACTGTTTCCTGGTAAAAAACAGAATACCAGGCACCTTTTCTTTTTACATAAGTAGATGCTGATGCTACGTTTGGTGTCCATTTATCACCATCTGCATCAAGAATATCCTGGTTCAATTCATAATAAATAATAGCAACATCATCTGTTACCGGTTTTACTCTTATGTTAGAAAGGTGATAAGACCTTATAGTACTTGTCTGAAACATTTTTATCACATCATTTGCATTCATGGTATTTTTTCCAAAAAAACCTACATAGTCATCTCCCAGTATTTCCCTCATTGCCGGCAGGTTCTTGTTTTTTGCAAACTCCCAGGTATTGATTTCTCTTTCAGTTATTTTTTTAGTATCATCTGCTGAAATACTCGGCGCTTTTATAACATTAGCAGGTAACTTAGGTTTACAACTTATAAAAGCTGTTGCAATAATAATAGCTAAGAAACGGGTAATATTTTTCATAATTAATTTTTTATCATTAGTTGCATAGTCCGTGCCAGTAAATGTTCAAAACCAAAAACAGGCATAAAATTGGATGATTAAAGATGATTAAAAGAATGTATGGTGCCGCTTATATGCATGCGATATTTTAAAATATTCTTCCTTAAAAAACTTTAACAGCAAAAACAAATGAAAAACTTTCTCCTTTTTATTACAATAGTCTCTTTTACAGCATGCAATAACAACAAAGAAAATACAACCAATAATATCATAAACACAAACAACGTTGATACGTCTGATAAAGTATTAATAGGAAGAACAGTCGTACCTGCTGATGTAGAACCGCTAAAACCTGTTGCAGAAAACCGTCTTATTGTCCCGGCAAAAAGCATTGGCCTTACTGCCATAAATGATAAAGCAGACAGTGTTTTTAAAAAACTGGGCAAACCAGATGAGGGCGATGCGGCCATGGGAAAGTCTATTCAAACCTGGTACTCAAAGTCAGAGACGGACACAACAAAATATTCCACTACCATTTATTTTACAACCAACATGGGCGGGCCGGATGAAGCAAGCCGGGCAAAACAAATAAGAGTTACTTCTCCTTTTTTTATGACTGCAGAAAGAATTGGAGTTAACAGCATACTTGACAGCGTTTCGCATTATTTCCCGTTGGCTATTAAAACTGCTGTTTATAAAGATGCTGCTAAAAATCAGGTATACATTTACGACGATAAAAAAGCTGGAATTGCTTTTGAAATAAATAACCTGAATAAATGTATTGGTATCACCATCCATCCTCAAAATGAAAAAGCTTTTCAAACCTATCTCTCCTTTTTTGATGGCATAAAAATGCTCTAAAGGTTTTCTCTACAAAAAAATTATTTTTAAAAATGTGATTTTCGTAACCTTACTGCGAATAATGGTAAAAGAACATTATAAGCTTAATGAACAGCGAAGCAGAAAAGAAACAATTTCTACAACTGATAGAAGATAATAAGCGGATCATTTTTAAAATAAGCAATTCTTATTGCCAAAATAAGAATGACCGGGAAGATCTTGCGCAGGAAATTATCTACAATCTCTGGAAATCGGGTCACAGCTTTAATGATGAATATAAATTCTCTACGTGGATGTACCGAATCGCTTTGAACGTTGCCATTTCATTTTATCGTAAAGAAAAAAGAACGGCCATTCGAATTCCTTTTGATGATGTATTTGATGTAGCAGATAAAAGCGATGAGAATAAAGAAATGGATGAAAACATAAAGCAACTTCAAACATTTATAAATGAACTTAAAGAACTGGACAAGGCTTTAATGCTGTTATATCTTGAAAGTAAATCTTATAATGAAATTTCTGAGATACTTGGTATTTCAGAAACAAATGTTGCAACTAAAATAAGCCGCATAAAAAATAATTTAAAAGAAAAGTTTACTACTAAAAAAAATTAAAAAATGGATACGGATAATTTACAGAACATCTGGAAAGCGTACGATAAAAAACTGGAAGAGTCAAGAATATTGAACCTGCAATCATGGGCATTAAATATGCAATGCTTCGAAGACCTGCAAAAGCAAAAAGCAAAATCGAAATTAAATAAACTGGCAAGGTTTAAATTATGGACTGTTGCTTTAGGTATTGTCTGGGTATTGTTCTTAGTATTTCTTGTGGTAAAAACTTTGGTGTTTTCAAATATTATATTTGTCATCTCCGTAAGTATGATAGCAATTATTACAACCATTGGTATTGGGTTATATATTAAACAGCTAATATTGATAAAACAGATTGATAATAGTGATAGCGTTACAATTGTACAGGAAAAATTAGCCACCTTGCAGACATCTACATTGAACATTCCCCGTATTCTTTTTTTACAAAGCCCTTTTTATTGTACATGGTGGTTCAAGCCAGAATGGTTTACAAGTAGTAATCCCGCCTTTTGGTTTATTTCGTTACCTGTTGCATTAGCATTTACCTTTTTAGCAATCTGGCTTTATAGAAATATAAATTATAAAAACATGGATAAAAAATGGTTTAGAATTTTATTCAATAGCCCTGAATGGAATTGGGTGCTCAAAGCAAAAGATTTTATAAATGAGATTGATGTTTTTAAAAAAGATAAAGTATAAAAAAGCCGGCTCATCAGAGCCGGCATGTTTATTAACCCCACATACTGAAAACTATTTTATTTAGATGCTTTGCTTTTTTCTATTTCTTCCGCTTTCTTTACAAGCCCGATAAATTCCTTTCTATAACCTTCCGCATCAGCACCCATAGATGATTTTGCCAGGCTCAACACATTTTCAAAACTGCTATTGCCTTTAAATTCGCTGTTACGAAGCAGCATCGCAAAACCAGATACCGCTGTTGCAAAACGAAAATTATCAGATGTGTTACTCAACGCAATGCTTTTATCCATCACTGGGTGAACGATCAATTCGCTGGTTTCTTTATCAGGGCTTTTGTAACGGAATTTTACTGTAAGGTTCTCATCATTAAAACTCGTCTTAGATTTTTCTTTTGTCTTTTGATATTTTAACGGATCAACATTTTTTAAAAAATCAGATTCTACGCCAACAGGAATAATTTCATACAATGCTGTCACAGTATGGCCGCTGCCCAATTCGCCGGCATCTTTTTTATCATTATTAAAATCTTCTTTATTCAGCATCCGGTTTTCGTAACCGATCAGGCGATAACCTGCAACTTTTGCCGGGTTAAATTCCAATTGCAGTTTTACATCTTTTGCAATGGTGAAAAGTGTACCGCCAAATTCATTCACCAATACTTTTTTTGCTTCACTTATTCCATCTATATAAGCATGGTTGCCATTGCCTTTATCAGCAAGCTCTTCCATTTTATTGTCTTTATAATTTCCCATGCCATAGCCGAGTACAGTTAAATATATTCCTTTGTTGCGTTCGCCTTCTACCAATCTTGCCATATCATCATCACTGCTTGCGCCTACATTAAAATCACCATCGGTACAAAGTATTATGCGGTTATTGCCATCTTTCATTAAATTATTCTGAGCAATTTTATACGCTAATTTTATACCTTCCCCGCCTGCGGTAGAGCCACCAGCTTCTAATGCATCAATAGCTTCTTTTATTTTTATTTTATTTGCTCCACTCGTTGCAGGTAATACCAGGCCGGCATTTCCGGCATATACTACAATCGAAATTTTATCCTGTTCTCTTAACTGATCCGTTAGTAATTTCATGGATTGTTGTACCAGCGGTAATTTATTCTCATCCATCATAGAACCGGAAACATCAATTAAAAAAACCAGGTTAGATGCCGGTAAGTTTTCTGTCGGAATCGTTTTTCCCTGTAAGCCGATCAAAACAAGTTTGTTATTTTTATTCCAGGGGCAATCACTTATTTCTGTATTTATAGAGAAAGGATCTTTACCGGTTGGCTGCGGATAATTGTATTTAAAATAATTGATCATTTCTTCGGTACGCACAGCGCCGGCTGGTGGCAGTTGATTGCTGTTTAAAAAACGGCGAACGTTGCTGTAAGATGCAGCATCCACATCAATTGAAAAAGTAGAAAGCGGATCGTCAGATACTTTATGAAATCCATTTTCTGCAATATTGCTGTAATCTTCTGTATTGAAGTCTTTATCATCCCGTTCAGGTGAAGGTGAATAATTATAGGAACCCACTGATTTATCCTCAGTAGCACTTCCAGTTACAGATTTCCTTTTTGTCATTCCATAACCTGTTACTACTACTTCCTCCAATTTTTGTGTGGATGTTTTCATTAGCACATTTATTTCTGTTTGTTTATCAATTTTTATTTTTTGTGTTGCATAACCCGGTGCAGAAAATTCCAGGTAAAGTGTTTTTTCGGCAACAGAAATACTGTAGTGACCTTTGGAATCTGTTGTGGTTGCTTTTTGTCCGGCTTTAACCGAAGCAGAAACCGCATTTCCTTTTTCATCTGTAACACTGCCGGTAATGGTAACTTGCTTTGTACTGCGGAAGGCAAATACAGCAATCAGTATTGGCAGCAGCAATAAAATAAATTTTTTCATAAATGATTTTTTTAAGAGTAAATGCAAAAGATATTTGCATAATTAGTTTTATACAGGATGCCGTCTTTTTTATAAATACATAAACCTTTAAAAAAATATTTAAATAACTTTATTGTATTGGCATTTATTAAAAAAATAACAGGGGAGGAAACGGACGCTGCATTAGTGCAGCAATACAAAGATTCCGGCGATATGAATACGCTGGGAGATCTGTATAACCGTTATATGGACCTGATATATGGTGTATGCTTAAAATATTTAAAAGAGCCCGATGAAGCTAAAGATGCCGTAATAAATATTTTTGAGGAGCTGGTAGTAAAGTTAAAGAAGTATGAAGTAGAAAATTTTAAAGGATGGCTTTACCAGTTGGCAAAAAACCATTGCCTGATGAAATTACGCAGTGGTAAAAATAAACCTACCCTTGTTGACACCGAATTTGTGCATTTATCAGAAAATATGCATCCGGATAGTGTAATAGAGAAGGAAGGGGCGCTGACTATAATGGAATATTGCATAGAACAGTTACCCGAAGATCAGAAGCAGGCTATCCGTTTATTTTATTTACAGGAAAAATGCTATAAAGAAATATCGGAAACAACCAGTACGGAAATAAATAAAGTAAGAAGCTTTATACAGAATGGAAGAAGGAACTTAAAAATATGTATGGATAAACAGGCTTTGGAAAAAGCATAATATGTCAGAAAAAAATAAAACATATACCGCCGCAGACTTTGCTGCATACCATTCCGGTAAAATGCCGGAAGCGGAAATGTATGCATTGGAAAAAGCATCTTTGGAAGATCCGTTCCTGGCAGATGCGCTGGAAGGCTATGTTTTTACCCCTAATGCAGAAAATGATATTGCAGAAATAAAGGATCGCTTAAAAGATAAAAATAAAAGCGCTAAAGTGTTTTTTCTTTCTTCTTCAAATAAAGGATGGTGGCGGGCTGCAGCAGCTGTAATTATTATTGCCGGTGCCGGAATTTTATTTTTTAATATAAATAGGAAACTAACCGATAGAACGCTGGCGCAAACAGAAATAAAACCTTCGGTAAAAGAAGTTCCTTCTCCATCATCTGATACCATTATAAAAGAAGAAGCAGAAAAAAAGGAGATCGATAAAAATGCCGACATCGTACAAAGCAATGGATCAGTTAAAGATGAGGATGCTGTAAAAAAAGAAAAAATACAAACCACACTAACTCCAGCACCAAAAGTAGCTGCACCCATTGCAGAAGTGATGCAGGAGAAAGCAGCAGAACATTATAATGCTACTGTTGAAAAAAGTGCCAGAGCAAAAGAATATACTTTAAAGGGAAGGGTTATGGACGAAAAGCGAAAACCTGTTGTTGCCGCCTCTATTGAGAATAAAAAAAATAAGTCCGGAGTGCTTACTGATTCTACTGGAAGCTTTGCTTTAAGATCTGATGATAGCAGCATAAATGCAACAGCTTCTGCTGTGGGATACGATTCAAAAAGTATCGCTCTATCAAAAGATAAAACAACGCAGGTAGAGTTGAATAAAAGGAATGCCGCATTGGAAGAAGTTGTCGTAACAGGTTACGGTGTCAAAAAAAAATCTTCTGTTACAGGCTCTGCTGTACGAAGAGTAGATACGAAAGCATTACCTGCTACAGGATCAGAAAAATATGATACTTACGTTGCAGAAAACATACAACGGTTTTATGATTCTTCTTCGGCAACTCATCCAACAGGAACAGTTTTACTTTCTTTTAAACTCAGTAAAAAGGGCCATCCAAAAAATATATTTGTGGTAAGTTCTTCCTGCCCGGCCTGCAATGCTGCTGCTATAAAAATATTGAAAGACGGTCCGGCCTGGATCGGTAAAAAGGGACAACGCCAGACTAAATCATTCACGTTTTAATGCATTAGGGATAGAAGTGGAAATCCTTTTGTGCTGCCTTTGAGCACAAAAGATTGGAACGGATAGCCCGGCCCGAAGGGAATGCCCAAAATCTTTTTTATTATAGTCTTTCTCTTAAAAGCCGCAATCGGGTTATCTTTGCCCTCCAAAATATTTTTTATGTTCAACAAGCGCACAAAAATCAATGCTTTGCTTCAGAGCGACAATGTAAATTATGAAGCCACCGTTATGGGTTGGGTACGCACATTTCGTAACAACCAGTTTATAGCTTTAAACGATGGCAGCACCAATAATAATTTACAGGTAGTGGCGACGCTTGGTTTGCTGGATGAAACAACTTTAAAACGCATCACCACGGGCGCATGTATAAAAGCAACCGGCGAAATCATTGCTTCGTTAGGTAAAGGACAAAAAGTAGAATTAAAAGCAACATCCATTGAAATATTGGGCGATAGCGATGCAGAAAAATTTCCGTTGCAGCCTAAAAAACACTCGTTAGAATTTTTGCGTGAGATCGCTCACCTGCGTTTTCGTACCAATACATTCGGTGCAATTTTCCGGGTAAGGCATTCGCTTGCTTTTGCAATTCATAAATTTTTTAATGAAAAAGGATTTGTGTATTTGCACACACCAATCATTACAGCAAGTGATGCTGAAGGCGCCGGTGAAATGTTTCGGGTTACAACTTTGCCTCTGGATGGTACCGCTCCAAAAGCTGAGGATGGCTCAATAAATTATAAAGAAGATTTTTTTGGTCGTAGTACAAACCTTACCGTTAGTGGTCAGTTGGAAGGCGAATTGGCAGCAATGGCATTCAGTGAAATTTATACTTTCGGCCCAACTTTTAGAGCAGAGAATAGTAACACAGCCCGTCACCTGGCTGAGTTCTGGATGATAGAGCCGGAAGTTGCTTTCAACGATCTGGAAGATAACATGAACCTGGCGGAAGAATTTATAAAATATGTAATCAGCTATGCTTTAGAAAATAATAAAGAGGATATTGAATTTTTAACGCAGCGCCTGGAAGAGGAAGAAAAAACAAAACCTGTTGCCGAAAGAAGTGAAATGGGCTTGCTGGAAAAATTAAATTTTGTGGTAAACAATGATTTTGAAAGATTGACTTACACAGAAGCTATTGATATTTTAAAGAACAGCAATCATAATAAGAAAAAGAAATTTCAATATTTGATTGAAGAATGGGGAACGGATCTGCAAAGTGAGCATGAGCGTTACCTGGTAGAAAAACATTTTAAAAAGCCGGTGATACTAACGGACTATCCAAAAGAAATAAAATCGTTTTACATGCGGCTGAATGAAGATGGAAAAACGGTCGCTGCTATGGATATTCTTGCTCCCGGCATTGGCGAAATTGTGGGTGGCAGCCAAAGAGAAGAACGTTATGAAAATTTAGTTGCCCGCATGAAAGAAATGAATGTACCGGCAGAAGAATTGGAATTTTACTTAGACACCCGCCGCTTTGGATCATGCATCCACGCCGGCTTTGGTCTTGGCTTTGAAAGGCTGGTACTTTTTGTAACTGGCATGACGAATATCAGAGATGTAATTCCTTTCCCAAGGTTTCCGAAAAGTGCTGCATTTTAATTTTCGATAAAGCAATATTTTTAAAACAGGCCCAGCGCCTGTTTTTTTATGTACTCAATTACCATAACAAATAAAACTGCTGTACATTTATTAATAAAATTTTTCTATGCCCAAACAACAACAATCAACAGAAGTAAAAAATGCTGACAACGAAACTTCCCTCGCCATTGCTTATGAGACTTTTAAAACACTGGGCTGGGATATTTTATTTGCCGGAGAAAATAGAATTCTTGGGCATACACAAAAAACCTGGGCAAAAAAAGGGCAGCAGGTATTAGCAGAAATGCAAAGTGGTTTGCTGATCGTGCAAAGTGAAATGGTGAATGGCGAATCTTTTGATATAACAGGTATCAATAAAAAAAATGATGCGGCTTTTATTGCCGCATTTAAAAATCAGGAGCAAAATATTTCAGCAGAACAAATTGAACAGAACAAAAATGAACTAATTGCTTTAAAAGAAAAAACACGTCTTGTTGCAGAGCAGGAAGCAAAAGATGCCGAAGAAATAAACAATGCTATGCATTTAAAAGGTAGTAACCTTTATGCAACTTATGGCCTTATTGCTGCCAACCTGCTCATTTTTATCTTAATGGTTTTTGATGGGGCAGGAGTAATGGAACCTAATAGTTTAGTTCATATTAAATGGGGAAGCAATTATTCTGTGCTTACTTTATCCGGTGATTGGTGGCGCTTGATAACCAATATTTTTATTCACTTCGGAATTATTCATGTGCTGTTTAACATGTATGCCTTGTACATGGTTGGTGTATACCTGGAGCCAATGCTTGGTAAAACAAAATACCTCGTTGCCTATTTTTGCACCGGCGTAATTGCCAGCCTTACCAGCCTTTGGTGGCACAAAGAAGGTATAAATAGTGCTGGCGCTTCGGGTGCAATTTTTGGAATGTTCGGACTTTTCCTTGCATTGTTAACTACTGATCTTATTCCAAAAAAAATTACGGGAGAGTTTATTAAAAACCTTTGGCATTTTCATTTTGTATAATCTTGTTTATGGAATGAAAAGTGGTGTAGATAATGCTGCACATGTGGGCGGCCTGGTAAGTGGTTTTATAATCGGTTACGGTTATGTGCTTATGATAAAGCAAGAAAAAAATGAAAAGAAAATGACCTGGGTAATGCCGGCTGTTGTAATTGCAACTATTGCAATTACGTTTGGGTTTTTGGAGCAAAGCAAAATTGATCCATCTAAACGCAGTGAAGTTGTTTCTTCTCTTAAGGAAACCGAATATAAAGACAATGATAAGTTTATTGATAAGTACAATGAATTTGTAGTGTTACAAAAACAGGCACTGGATCCTATGCAGGATACTACATTAACAAATGTTGAAAGGAAAGATAAGTTTGCTGAAATTTCAATGCCGCTGTGGTTAAAAGCAGCAAGGCTTATAGATGAGATGAAAGGATTGGATATTAGCGAATCGCAACACAAAAAGGCGGAAACTGTTGGCAGGTATATTGCTTTACGAATGCAGGAAATTAATGCTGCAAACAAGGTTCTGGATAATGAGCCCAATGCAGTTGACTCATTAAATTCCGTAAGAATAAAGATAGATGCAATACTTAATGAATTAAAATAGTATAGAACATGGTAGGAAAAAAATATCTCGATTATATTCTAAGTCCGCTGGATCTTGTAAGAACCAAAAAGGTTTTGCAGGTAAACCCGACCGTTAGCCCGGATAGAAGTGCACCCATACACTCAAAAATTATTTTGTACGAATATGACAAAGAAAATTCTGAATGTCTTTCTCTAAAAAGTGTAGAAGATACTTTTACGCATATTTCTTCGCCACAAAATACCTGGATAAATATTGATGGCTTACGTAAAGATGATGTGGAAAATATCTGTATGCATTATGGTATTCATCAATTGATTGCCGAAGATATTCTCAGTATTGGCCAGCGGCCAAAAATGGACGAACTTAATGGTTTGATCTTTTGCCTTTTGAACATGCTTTATTTTAATGAACAAAACTCCTCTGTTGAAACCGAGCAGATAAGCATTGTGCTCGGAAAAAATTTTGTGATCAGTTTTCAGGAAGATGAAACAAGAGATGTATTTAACCCATTGAGAGAAAAAATAAAAATTGCCGGAAGTAAAGTAAGAACCAATGGCGCAGATTTTTTATTTTATACATTGATAGATCTTATTGTAGATAGCTATTACCTCGTAATGGAAAAAATGGGTGATAAGATAGAATTACTGGAGGAAGATATTGTCCGCAATTCAAATACAAGAACTGTTGCCCGGATCAGTATTATGCGTAAAGAAATGATCGTGCTGAAACGCAGTATTGCACCTGTAAGAGAATTGGTAAATGGTATTTTACGAAGTGAAAGTGAGTTGATAGACGAGAAAACAGAAAAGTATTTTAAAGATGTCTATGATCATATTGTGCAGGCAAACGACCTGGCGGAAAATTATCGGGATATGATAATGAACTTACATGACTTGTACCTGAGTAATGTAAATTTAAAGATGAATGAAGTGATGAAGGTAATGGCTGTTGTTACCTGTTTGATGGCGCCGGCTACCGTAATTGGTGGTATTTTCGGGATGAACTTTCAGCGTATTCCTTTATTACATAACCAATGGGGGTTTTTTATTTCTGTGGGGCTGATGCTGTTGATACCTTTAGGGATGTTGAGGGTTTTTAGAAAGCGGGGATGGTTTTAAAAGCCGAACGAAAATTTTAAGAAGAATATATACAAAATGCTGATGCAACTTTTTTGTCTTGCTGCCTGTCTGCTAACAATAAAACTTTTATGCGTTACCCTTTTTTAATTCTTTTATCTATATTCCTATTTTCCTGCTCAAAAAATAATGAGCCAAAGATTTTATTATCTCAATGGAATATTACAAACATTGATGGGCAGGCTGCTGCTAAAAAAAATGAACCGGTTAGCTTGACTGTTTACTGGCCGTTTTCCAGTGGCTGTGATATTTTAGATAAGTTTGAATCTTCGCAGCAGGGAAATATCATAATAATAAAAGCTTACGGTCATACTAGCGGAGGTATATGCACAATGAATGCAGGCATAAAAACAAAAGTTTACACTTTTACGCCTTCTGGAGTTGGTAATTTTGAGTTGCGTTTTATCAGCAGAGACAGTTCCATCATTTCGCATTTAATTACTGTAAATTAAAATACTCTGAGGTTTTTAACGCTGCAATGGTTTTTTAAAAACAGGAACGGTACTACAAGGCTCTCCATACATAATGCTTTTTGCAATCGGGCGAAGTAGTTTTGTAATTTCAATATAAGCAGCCTCGCTAATGGGTAATTCACCACAGCCTTTTATCACTATTCTTTTATCATTGTACTCTTCCGTACTGATCGTGTTTATATTTTTAAGCAATTGCGTTTTTATTGCTTCTGCTTCTGTACCAAAAATAATTTCTTTTGCCACCGGTTGCAAAGCGCTTGCCGCAAGCATGTATGACCACATGGGAATTACGGCGTCTGCAGAGCAGGTAAGTGCAACTATTTTATCCTGGTAAATACTTACATCTAATTCTTTTAAAGCTTCTCTGAAATCTTTTTCCTTCAAAATAAGGCCCATAAAAAGATAATCCTTCATATCAAAAACGGCGATGGCTTTTTTCGGATAATAATCTTCCAGGTTGAGCGTAATGATCCCGCTTTCGGCAACTTTATTTTTAAATAGCTCTTCGCTCATATTGCAAAATTAAAACAAAAAGCCGCCACTAAAATTAGTGGCGGCTTTTATAATTATCGTTTAGCGGAATATTTTAAAATACTTTGCTACGGCCATCTGTAATAGTAGCCTGGTTTTTTAATCCTTCATACCAGTTAGTTGTCTGGCTGCGAATTGCTGTTAACCTTGCAGCTAATTTTTGGGCTGCGGTTGCAGGATCGTCTGCTGATTTAGACTTTATGCCGTTTACTTTTATTACATATACTGCAGAGGTTCCATCAATGGGTGCAGAAACTTTTGTTTGATTTTCTTTATTGAAACTTGCGCCTATCAATTTAGGCTCTACTCCAATACCCGGAACAATCTGGCCAGCCATTGTGATAGAAGAATCAGCTCCGGCCTGCATTACCTGCTTATTATATGCTGCTGCCGCAGATTCCAATGTAGGGTTAGCGCCTAATTTTGTTTTAATAATAGCTGCTTTCTTTTGATTACGAACCAATGCTTCTGCGCCTGGCCTTGCGGCAGCCGCATCCATTGTACCTTCAGCTTCTACTTTATCAAGCGTTGCTACAACAAAGTCATCGCCAATACTGAATGGCTCACTTACACTTCCTGCCTTGGCACCAAATGCCCATTTTACCAATTGTCTTGCATCTTGAAGGTTTCCTACCGTAAAGTCATTTTCTTTAATTAGGGTTGGTACCTGTATAGTTCTAAGTCCGTTTTTTGCTGCGTAAGCCGTTAATGTTGCTCCATCTTTTTGAGCAGACGCTTTTGTAGCGGCAAGACTTGCATTATTTATTGTTACATCACTAGGTGTGATCTGTTTTGATAAAAACGCAATTTTATATGCAGGCTTAAAGTCTTTCTGATTTTCAATATCAATAACATGATACCCAAACTGAGTTTTTACTACATCCATTGAACCTACTGGTTTTGTAAATACAAATTCATTAAACTCAGGAACCATTTTACCATATTCAAAGGTTCCAAGGTCGCCGCCTTTATCCTTACTTCCATCAGCAGAATATTTTGCTGCAAGCTCTGCAAAATTTGCTCCGCCTTTAATTGCAGTATAGATGCTGTCGGCCAATTTTTTAGCCAAAGAGTCTTCCATTATAGGCTGACCTGTTTGTGGATTTACTGTTGCTATTAATATATGTCTTGCTTTTACGCTATCTGGTAGTTGCTTTGATCCTAAAACTTTTGCAATTACAAAGTTTCCGTTATCAGCGTAAGGGCCATATACTGTTTCCATTGGCTGTGCCAAAATAGTATCTAAAGCAGAAGTCTTTATTTTTGATTTTGGTAAGTACTCATCTTCAAAAGGAGTTTCTGTAGCATTTCTTGCTACAAAAGCTTTTGCATTTGTATCTGATGCAAAAGTTGGTTTCAATTGTGCAATAACTTCTTTAATTCTCGTGCTATCATCACCGTTAGGCAATTGGCTAAAGCTTACATAACTTATGCGGCGGCCGGCTTCCTGCTTAAAAAGTTTTTTATGTTTTTGTACATAGTCATTAATATCCGCATCCGTAACTTTTACCGCACTGTCAGAAATTTCGCTGTATCCAATACCTACATAAGAAATATTTGCAAAGTCTTTTGCTTCGGTAGCTTCTTTCTGTTGCATCCAGGTTGGATAGTAGGCGCTGGCAGCAATAAGACTTCCGTATTTTGAAACCAGACTCGATAAAATAAGAGGGTCTGTTAATTGAGCGTCCACTCTTTGTTTATCTTCTCCTTTTAATTTTTTGATGCTGGTAATTGCTTCCTGCGCTTTACTTATATCTAATTTACCTGTAGCAGGATCAGTCATTCCCTGCTCCTGTAAAAGCGGGTTATTCTGATCGTTACTTAATAATATAGCAGACATTTCTTTTGGAGTAAAAGTGATGCCCAGCTTTTCAGTTTCTTTATAAAATATATCTTCTGCAACTATCTGGTTCCACATCTGCTCTCTTAGTTGATTGGTTCTTGCTGTTGTTGGGCGCTGACCGGAACGCTGAGCTTCCTGGTCTTCAGCATCTTTTACCCTTTTATTAAAAGCATTCAACTCAATTTTAGTACCGTTCACTTTTCCTATTGTAGATGAGTTAAGATTCTTAGAACTCTTATCATCACTTGTAATAATAAAAGCTATAATAGCCAAAGCAATTGTACCTGCTAACAAGTACCTGTTTTTCTGTATTGATTGAATTATCTGCATCTTTTAATTTATAATTATTTTTGGACGGCAAAAATAGGGTAAAAAAGGATATTAACAAATTGTGGAAAATATACGCTAATGCAGATGTGTGTTTGGCTTCAGGATAATTTTAAAAATGAGCACAGGGTATTTTTAAAAATCAATTTTTACGATATCAACATAGCATGTTGAAAAAGGCGATTTTGTGTGGGTAACATGGCTTTTTATAAATTTAGGGTCTTGGTAAAATGGTTGTAATAACGATGTTTTTTTAGATTTTGAGGAATTAGTCATTTTACCATCATTTTGTTCGAGCTCTATTAACACCGGATTTTTAAAAAACACTCAAATTTTTATCCTCGATGATTTTTATTAACAGTATGTTTATTAAAACAGTTTTAAAAAATTAAAAGCATCAGGTGACTACGTTTGAATAATAAAACGCGGGAAATTTTTTATGTTAATAACCTGTGGATGAGAGTGGGTAAACTAAAAAATTTAACTTTACAATAGGTGGCTGAAAATTTGTTTCCACATATTAACACCCCTAATAGTAATAGGGGATTATATAAATAAATAGTATTAATACATATTATGGTAGATATGCACAATGAAAAATACGAGTCTATTTTAAAACAAAAAGGATTTCTGGATATTGACATTGATCCATCTTTAGATCTGTTTGCAGAAATTGAAAAATTGAAAAAAGAAAAAAATGCAATCATCCTGGCGCATTATTACCAGGAGCCGGATATTCAGGATGTAGCAGATTATATTGGTGATAGTTTAGGCTTATCACAGCAAGCTGTAAATACCGATGCGGATATCATTGTTTTTGCAGGTGTGCATTTTATGGCAGAAACAGCAAAGATCTTAAACCCTTCTAAAAAGGTTTTACTACCAGATCTGAATGCAGGCTGTTCTTTAAGCGATTCTGCACCACCAGCCATTTTTAAAGCATTCAAAGAAAAATATCCTGATCATTTGGTGATAACCTATATCAACTGCAGTGCAGGTATGAAGGCGCTGAGCGATATAATCTGCACCAGCAGCAATGCACAAAAAATTGTTGAAAGCTTGCCGATAGATCAAAAGATAATTTTTGCACCAGATAGAAATCTTGGGGCATACACCAACAAGCAAACGGGCCGCAATATGCTTTTATGGAATGGTACCTGCATGGTTCATGAGATATTCAGCATGGAAAAGATCACCAAATTGAAAATGCGTCACCCGGATGCAAAAGTATTGGCTCATCCCGAGTGTGAAGAAGCTGTATTGTCCGTAGCAGACTATATAGGGAGCACTACGGGCTTATTAAAATATTCTGAGACCTCTGGTAGCAAAGAATTTATTGTGGCAACAGAAGCCGGTATATTACACCAGATGCAAAAAGCAAGTCCGGGTAAAACTTTTATACCTGCTCCGCCAAATAATGCATGTGCATGTAATGATTGTCCATATATGAAATTAAATACATTGGAAAAATTATATCTATGTATGAAGTATGAAACTCCTGAAATAACTATGGATGAAACTTTGCGTTTGGCTGCAAAAAAGCCAATTGACAGAATGCTGGAAATAAGTGCTCAATATGGTTTATAATAATTAAATTCATTTTAAATATTTTTGCTTCATTCCTAATATTCAAATTTTTTATAAAAATGGCGATCCCTTCAGTAGACCTGGCAGATTTTTTAAGTGGTGATGAAAAGAAGAAAAAGGCTTTTGTACAGGAATTAGGCAAAGCGTATGAAGAGGTAGGTTTTGTGGGAGTAAAAAATCATGGTCTCACAGATGAACTTATAGAAGATCTTTATAAATATGTTCAGCAATTTTTCTCTCTTCCTTTGTCGCATAAAAAAAATTATGAAATACCTGGTATGGCCGGGCAACGTGGTTATACCAGTTTTGGCAAGGAACATGCAAAAGGAAGTGATGCGCCGGATCTAAAAGAATTTTTTCAATATGGGCAGGAGCCGAGAGATAATTTTAAAGAAGAATATTATGAGCCGAATGTGATGGTAGCCGAAGTACCTCATTTCAACGAAACTTTTATGGAAGCTTACCGCTCTTTTGAAAAATCCGGTACAGCTCTGTTACAGGCGATCGCTTTGTATCTTGGTCTTGATGAAAATTATTTTGACCAGTATGTTTTTAATGGTAATTCTATTTTAAGAGCTATTCATTATCCGCCAATAACACAAGAACCAAAAAGTGCTATACGTGCAGAGCAACATGAAGATATTAATTTGATAACGCTCTTGATTGGTGCTTCTGCAGATGGACTTGAAATTCTCACAAATAAAAATGAATGGGTTCCGGTAACATCTTTGCCTGATCAGATCGTGGTAAATGTGGGCGATATGCTTCAAAGATTTACAAACAATAAACTTAGAAGTACAACGCATAGGGTTGTAAATCCCGGCAGAGAAGTATGGCATACCAGCCGTTTTTCTGTTCCATTTTTTCTTCATCCAAGAAGCAGCATGAGTTTGAAATCGTTGGATAGTTGTATTGATGAAAAACATCCGGCATTATATGATGATGCTACTGCAGGAGAATATCTTAACGAGCGCCTGATAGAAATCGGATTAAAAAAATAAAATATTACAAGCCATTCAAATTTGAATGGCTTATCTTTTTGCCTTGAAAATGTTTCGACATATTCCATTTTTAAAAACTGTATTTTTTTACAGCATTACTGCTTTTGGCGGACCGCAAGGACATTTTGGAATGATGTTAAAAACATTTGTACAGAAAAGAAGATATGTTACAGAAGAAGAATTAATTGAATATAATTCCTTCTGTCAATTATTACCGGGCGCCTCCAGTACTCAAACTGTTACATTGATCGGTTATAAAAGAGGCGGTGTTCCATTGGCTGTTTTAACCCTCCTGATTTGGATTTTACCAGCTTCTATTTTAATGGGTGCTTTCTCATTTTTACTTACACTTTATCCGCATAAAAATTTAACTGCAAACCTGTTTAAATTTATACAACCTATGGCAATAGGCTTTCTGGCGTATGCTGCTGTGAGAGCGTTTGGTATTTCGGTAACAAATTTTATTACCCAGGTAATAATGCTGGTTTCAATGATCGTTACATTTTTCCTTTTTAAAACTCCCTGGATATTTCCTATTTTAATTATTGCAGGAGGAATAGCTACAAGCCAGAGTAGTAAAAGGTTTCCGGAGAAAGAGACTATTAAACCAAGACATATACGTTGGACAAATATCTGGTTGTTTGCGATCATTTTTATGATTGCTGGTGTATTAAGTGAAACCTCCCGGAAGCAAGATTGGTCACAAAGAAAAGCTTTTAATCTTTTTGAAAACTTCTATCGTTTTGGAAGTTTTGTTTTTGGTGGGGGAGATGTTTTACTACCAATGATGCTGGATCAGTATGTTGAGAGGCCTAGTGTTCCGAAAGTTGCTGAAAGAAATCCTAATGCAATTAAGATAGATAAAAGTGATATACTTACCGGCTATGGAATTGTAAGAGCAATTCCAGGTCCCACTTTTTCTGTTGCAAGTTTCACTGGCGGTATTGCCTTAAAAGATAAAGGACCGGAAATGCAGGCGCTTGGTTGCTTGATCGGAACAATTGCTATTTTTTTACCAAGTGCATTGTTGGTACTTTTCTTTTTCCCCGTCTGGCAATATTTAAAAAAATTTGTTTTTGTTTTCCGTGCACTAGAGGGAATTAATGCGGTCGTAGTGGGAGTAATGTGGGCCGCAACTTTGTATTTACTCAATAGTTTATCTCTTACAAATTTTGATATAGATACAGGGTTAACGTTGGTCGTTATTCTGGCTACTTTTTTATTATTAAAGTGTACAAGAATTCCTGCACCGATTATTGTATTGGGATGCCTGTTACTTGGATGTATTTTCTAAAGCAGATTTATAATAAGAATTATTTTCGATCACTTCTCTTACATCATCTGTAACAAGATACCGAATGGATTTATTATTTCTTATTAACTCACGTATATGGGTAGACGAAATTTGAAGGTTGGGTGCATCCATTGTTTTTATATTTCCTTTTAATTTTTCTACTACTTCAAAGCCAGGTCTTTTATAAATCAGTATCTCATATTTTTCGAGGAGTAATTCATAATTTTTCCATTTTTTAAGATTCTGAAAACTATCACTCCCCATTATTATAGAGAAAATATGGTCCGGATATTTTTCGGCCAGGTAAGTCAATGTATCAATTGTATAGGATGGCTTCGGTAATTTGAATTCTACATTACTGGCACGTAGTTTCTTTTCTCCTTCAATAGCGGTTCTTACAAGATTGAGCCTATGATGCTCATTTAGTAAGCTGTTTTTTTTTTTAAATGGATTTTGTGGAGAAACGACAAACCATAATTCATCCAGTTCGGTATTAGTAATTATATGAGATGCTATTATTAAATGCCCGACATGAATGGGATTAAATGAACCGAAGTATAAACCAATTTTCATATTATAAAATAATAATATATTAAATTTCTTCTACTAATATATGTTGCGCTTCATCTAATCTCAGGCTAAGGCAATATCCTGCTACACTTATGGAGATTGGATCCTTCAACGGAGCAATTTTATCAACAACAACTGTCTCTCCGGGGATGCATCCCATTTCCATCAACTTCAAAAAAATTTCATCACTTTCAAAAGATTTTATAATTACCTTTTTTCCTATTTTAATTTCTGACAATCTTTTATACATAAGTCCATATCTCCTTGAATAACAAAAGTAGTTTATTGTTATTGTCATTAATTTCGATTTAAGAAACATTCATTATGCCGATTGAATTTCATTTTCAAAAGAATATTATTTTCAAAGGAAGAAAAAAGTTGAAATCTTTTATTCCTACAATTTTTGAGTTAAATAATACAGTAGCTGGCAACATCAGTTTTGTGTTTTGTTCAGACGACTATCTTTTAGAAATAAATAAGGAATTCTTGAACCACGACTATTTTACAGATATTATCACTTTTGATCTTACGCCAAAGAAACAAAAGGAGGTAGATGCTGAAATATATATAAGCGTGGATAGGGTGAAGGAAAATGCCAAATCGAATTCTGTCCCGACAGAACTTGAATTGAACAGGGTTATTTTTCATGGCATTCTTCATTTATGTGGGTATGGAGATAAGACATCTTCTCAAAAGTCAGTTATGACACTTAAGGAAGATCACTTTCTTTCACTTTTTTCACGTGGAACACTATAATTTCTTTTTTCACGTGGAACACTATTATTTGCTCAAACTAAAATGTGCTTATTAACTTTGCGCCATGTTTCAAGAATATGATGTAATAGTAGTTGGTGCCGGCCATGCAGGATGTGAAGCTGCCGCCGCTGCCGCTAATATGGGGAGTAAGGTATTGCTGATCACTATGAATATGCAGACCATTGCCCAAATGAGCTGTAATCCGGCAATGGGTGGTATTGCAAAAGGGCAGATTGTTAGAGAAATAGATGCCATGGGTGGATATAGCGGAATAGTGAGCGATAAGAGCATGATACAATTCAGGATGCTAAACCGCTCAAAAGGGCCTGCAATGTGGAGCCCGAGAGTGCAAAGTGATAGAATGTTGTTTGCAACTACTTGGCGGGAGATGTTGGAAGGAACGCCAAATGTTGATTTTTACCAGGATATGGTAAAAGGGCTTGTAGTGGAAGATTCAATAGTGAAGGGGGTAGAAACAGGTTTAGGGCATAAAATATTGGCAAAATCAGTTGTTTTGACCAACGGAACCTTTTTAAATGGTGTGATTCATATCGGAGAAAAGAACTTTGGCGGCGGCCGGGTTTCAGAAAAAGCAGCAACAGGCATAACGGAGCAACTGGTATCATTAGGTTTTGAAAGTAATAGATTAAAAACGGGAACGCCTCCAAGAGTAGATGGCAGAAGCCTTGATTACTCTAAAATGGAAGAGCAGAAGGGAGATGAAGAAATAGTAGGATTTAGCTACCTGGAGAAACCAGCCTTAAAGTCGGCAGACCAAAAAAGCTGCTGGATTACTTATACTAATACAGAAGTTCATGATGTTCTAAAAACAGGGTTTGAATCCAGTCCGATGTTCCAGGGAAGAATTCAAGGTAGTGGACCAAGGTATTGCCCGAGCATTGAAGATAAGATCAACCGCTTTTCGGAAAGAGATCGGCACCAGCTATTTGTAGAACCCGAAGGCTGGAATACGGTAGAAATATATGTAAATGGGTTTTCGACCTCTTTACCCGAAGATGTTCAATTACAAGCTTTGAGGAAAGTGCCTGGTTTTGAGAACTGTAAAATGTTCAGACCGGGATATGCAATTGAGTATGATTTCTTTCCGCCCACACAGTTAACTACCAGCCTGGAAACCAAATTGATTAAAAACCTTTTCTTTGCCGGGCAGATTAACGGCACAACAGGTTATGAAGAAGCTGCTTGCCAGGGATTGATGGCGGGTATAAATGCACACTTGGCAAGTAATAAAAAAGAGCCGCTTGTTTTAAAAAGAAGCGAAGCTTACATAGGGGTATTAATAGATGACCTTATTAATAAAGGAACCGACGAGCCTTATAGAATGTTCACCAGCAGGGCAGAGTTCAGAACCTTGCTTCGCCAGGACAACGCTGATATCAGGCTTACAGAAATAAGTTATAAACTGGGGCTTGCCAGCCAGGAAAGAATGGATATGGTACGAAAGAAAAAGACAGCGGTAGCCGAAGTAAGATCGGTATTGAATGAAACGTCCATAGATCCTGCATCAGCAGAACAATATTTAAATAGCGTCTATTCTACACCGTTAGTAACGAAACAAAAAGCAACCCAGTTATTGTTAAGGCCGGATGTAACCCTGAAAGGAATGATTGCAGCAATTCCAGCTTTACAGGAAAAGCTATCTTCAGTTAGCGATGAAATATTGGAGCAGGCAGAAATACAGGTTAAATACGAGGTTTATATTGAAAAAGAAAAAGAGCTGGTACAAAAAATGAGCCTGTTGGAAAACCTGTCAATACCGGATAATTTTAATTATGAAAAACTTGTTTCATTAAGTAATGAAGCAAAGCAGAAGTTTAAAAAAATTCAGCCACGTACGCTTGGCCAGGCATCCCGGATATCCGGCGTAAACCCGAGCGATGTACAGATGCTGATGGTATACATGGGAAGGTAAATATTAAAACTAAAGAATGAATATTACGTTATCAGCATCGCAAAGCAAGTCGGATGTTTTCAAAGAAACAGAATCACATATTTCTTCGATTGTGCGTATCCGTTATAAAGATGAGACCAGACCTTGGGGAGGCTTTTTAGTAATTGATGAAGAAGATTCAGAAAAATTTATTGAAAAGTTTTTTCCGCATCTCAGTAAGGAGAGCCTATCCATTAGCGGTAAGCTTAGTCCTAAGATCCTGATTGTAGCTCCACAAAAAAGGTTGAGCTGGCAGTACCACCACCGCAGAGCAGAAATATGGAAATTGATTGGAGGAGAAGCTGGTGTAGTTACTAGCGACAACGATGAAGAAAAAGAAACCCGTCATTTACAAATAAATGATATTGTAGAATTAAAAAAGGGAGAGCGCCACCGTTTGATCGGGTTGAACAATTGGGGTGTGATAGCAGAGATCTGGCGCCATACAGATGCCGAAAACCCCAGCGATGAGGACGATATCGTAAGAGTGCAAGACGACTTCGGAAGATAATATCAACTTTGTGCAGTCCTGAATTTTTCTGCAGCTACCATCATTTTTATTTCACCATAAGTTGAATCAGGTAATAATTCTTTTATTTTAGAAAGTAACTCATTGCTATTATTTTTAAACACTGCAGAAATTTCCAATTGCTTTGCAGCACTTAAAAATTTATTAATATCAAGACTGCCCTTTTCTATATAATGTGCCAGGTGACCTTCAATAGTCATCTTGCTTAGGTTTCTTTCAGCGGCAATTGCGTCTATGCTTTTACCTTGCATAAAAAGATCGTAGGTTAACAGCCTGGTGTCTGGTTTTGCAGAAGTTGTTTTCGGCTTCCTAACCTTTTTATCTGGCAACACTTCCATATTACTTTTCAACTCATGCAAAGTGCAGTAGTCTTTTATTAAGCTAATAAAATCATTCCCAAACTGTTTTAGTTTTATTTTTCCAAAACCACTTATTTTTCCCAGTTCATTTGAATTTTGTGGAAGATAATTACACATATCTGCAATGGCCTGTGTGCTGCAAACCATATACACAGGAAGGTCCAGCTCTTGGCATAACGCAGTTCGTTTATCTTTCAATGCTTCATACAGTGCTGCATGTTTCACATCAGAAGGAACGTAGCTAGCCCTGCCGGTATACGCATTTACATTAAAAGGGCTTTTTTTATAAGATGTTTTTTGTTGCTGGTATTGTTGTATAAAAAAACCATTTATAGCATTTGAAAGTAAATGAACCTTATAGAAAACAGCATCGTATAACTCATGTAATTTTTCATTATAATCTTTAGCAACCTGACGGTTATCTGTAACCGCCGGCGATTGTAATAAAAGAGTGTTTGTTTTCTCCAGTTCCTTTGAGAACCAGCTTGCAGCTTTTCCAAACCTTTCCTGGATCTCTTTATTATTCTCGGGTAAACCAGACTCAATAAAATAATTATCTAAAATAATTTTAAACTTATTACTATGACTTGTATACAGCTCAAACTCGTTCTTTAGTTTTTCAATCCATGGCTCCACTGCATTCCCAAGCGTATTTTGTTTTGTGTAAAAAAACAGATCATTCAGCATTTTTTCTTCTGCGGTAAAATCTACGAGGTCACGCATTACATCCTGTTGATATTTTGCTCTTGCTTCATCTAATAATTTTTCCTGTGCCTCTGCACTTTGCTGTGTTTTTGCAAATGAAACAATACGTTCATCGCTATGAAGATTGCTATACGAAATTTTACTTTTTAGGATTATGCCATCCAAAGATGTACAACGGCTGAGTGCAACATATACCTGGCCTGCAGCAAAAGCATTACCGGCATCAATGATCGCTTTCTCAAAAGTTAGGCCCTGGCTTTTGTGAATAGTAATCGCCCATGCAAGCCGAAGAGGATATTGAGTAAATGAACCCAGCTCTTCTTCTTCTATTTGCTTGCTGGTTTTATTCAATGTATATTTTATACTGCGCCAGGTTTCTTTTTTTACTTCTATCGTGTCAAAGCTTTTACCATTTTTACAGGTTACATAAATTTTGTCGTCGCCTACTTTGTCTACAACGCCAATCTTTCCATTAAAATACCGCCTTATTTTTTCCGTATCATTTTTTATGAACATTACCTGAGCACCAATCTTTAATTGCAGGTTTTCATCCGCAGGAAAAGATTTTTCATAAAAATTTCCTTCAATAGTTGCTTTAAAAGAAAAAGCATTACCATCCAAAGCCTGCAAAGCTGTAGTATTGGTTGTATCAGCTTTGTTGTTATGCGTTGTCAGTGTTATAGTATCGGAATCATTGTCTTGAATATCTTGTGGTAAAAACCGGCTGTGCAACATTGTATAACCGCTTTCTTCCATTTCGTTATTTCTTACCTGGTTTAACAGGTCAATAAATTTCGAATCTGTTTGCCGGTAAACTTTTTTAAGTTCTATATAAACCGGTGCATCCTGTAAAGCAACCTGGCTGCTAAAGAAAAACTCACTTGTGTAATATTCTTTTAGAATATGCCAGTCGTTAGCGGCAACAGGTGGTAACTGGTACATATCGCCAATATACAAAACCTGTACACCACCAAACGGTTTTGAAAAAACACTGCGAACATGTCTTAATACTGTATCAATAGCATCCAATACATCGCAACGCACCATACTGATCTCATCAATGATCAGTAATTCCAGTTGCTGCATTACCTCTTTTCTTTCATTGGTAAGTCGCAGTTTACTTATGAGATTTTGTTTGTCATTTACCTCATTGCCTTTACCCCAGCCCGTTGTATTGCCGGGAAGAAAAGGCCCAAACGGCAATTGAAAAAAAGAATGAATAGTGGTCCCCCCGGCATTAATTGCTGCCACGCCTGTAGGAGCAACAACAGCAGTATTCTTACTGGTATTTTCTCTTATATATTTTAAAAAAGTTGTTTTACCTGTTCCTGCTTTACCCGTTAAAAAAACAGGATGATTGGTATTGTTTATAAAGTCAGCAGCAGTTTTAAAAATAAGATTATCGTCATCGGGAGTTACCATACGGCAAAATTAAAGATTAGAAGGTTATATAAAATAAAGAACACAGGTAGCCGATCATTTTTCGACTACACTGTGTTCTGTTTATACCAGGTTAAGCAGTTGCTTTGCTCAACATCAGGATTTCGTTTACCTGAATTTCAGTAACATATTTTTTGTTGCCTTCTTTATCAGTATAATTCCTTGTCATGAGTTTGCCTTCAATAGCAACCTCGGTTCCTTTTACTAAAAACTTTTCTGCAATTTCTGCAACTTTGCCCCAGGCAATTAAATTGTGCCATTGCGTTTCTGTAATTTTTTCGCCCTGGGCGTTGCGGTAGCTTTCATTTGTTGCTACTGAAAAACGAACCAGCTTTTTTCCGCTTTCTGTGTTGCGTACTTCCGGTGCGTTACCTAAATTGCCAATCAATCGAACTTTGTTTTTTAAAGCGTACATAACTGTGATTTTTAAATGTTTATAATTTTTTTTATTTCAGCCGAAACAGTAACGACGTCTTTACCGTATCGACAATGCAAAGATGGCCCTGCAAAAAAGTGAGACTCGTATTTTAATCGTTTATAGGGCAATGATATACATTTTTACACCAATAATTTGGTAATATAAAATAATGAGTATATCTTTACACTTCAATCATTAGATATGTTACCAGAATTTAAAAGCATCTTCGATTTACTTAAAGCATTTCCTACAGAGCAAAGCTGTATAGATCATTTAGAAAGATTAAGCTGGAACGGTAATCCAGTATCTCCTTTTGATGCAGGTAGTAAGGTTTACAAATGTGCAGGTAATAAGTACAAGTGTAAGAACACAGGAAAGTATTTCAATGTACGTACCAATACTATTTTTGATAATACCAAAATACCACTACAGAAATGGTTTTTAGCTTTGTATGTTTTCAGTTCACATAAAAAAGGTATTAGTTCCCATCAGCTTGCAAAAGATATAACGGTAACACAAAAATCTGCATGGTTCTTACTACATCGTTTACGCTATGCTTTTGATCATCCAAACTTTAAAGCTGCTGTAGGCGGTATTGTTGAAATAGATGAAGCTGGTATCGGTGGGCAATCTTACTATAAGCACGCTAATAAGAAAACTAAGAACGATGAAGGTGCAACCATATCCGGCAAAACATCAGTAATAGGAATGAGAGAAAGAGGCGGCAATGTAAAAGCAATGGTTATATCTGACAGAACAAAAGAAACATTGCTACCAATAATCTATGAGAATGTAAAGCCAGATGCTATTTTAATGACAGATGAATTACTTGCTTACAATTCTTTAAGTAAAAGATATGAGCATCATTCAGTAAACCACAGCGCAAAGCAATTTGTAAATGCTATGGCACATACCAACGGCATAGAAAACTTCTGGTCGCACCTTAAAAGAGGCATAGACGGCATTTATCATTCTATCAGCAAGGAGCATTTACAAAGCTATGTTAATGAATTTGTTTTGCGTTTTAATAGCCGTAAATTTGGAACACAGGAAAGATTTGATTTTGTGCTTTCTGCAATTGCAAACAAGCGT
>JBDSIB010000070.1:0-79148 GCA_039918155.1 Ferruginibacter sp. | reverse complement strand
TTCTTATAAATAAAACTCATTAGCCACGCCGGACCAATCATTAAAAACTGAAGATCTTTTAAAAAGGAAGGTTTTTTACCTTCTATTTTATGGCCATAAAACTGGCCTATCCACGCCAATACAAATACAATAACACTGAAAAGCCAAAGCTGAATAAGTCCGCTTCTTTCTACAAGATGGCAAATAAATAAACATACTAATCCAAAAAGTAACATGCCTATCCATAAAGTTCGGGAAAGGCTGAAGTAATAAATAATGACCAGCGCCATTAATATGAAAGCAACATTCAGCTGGTGGCCTTGCCAGAAAAAGGGAAGTTTAATACTGTAGAATAAACCTATTATAGAAAAAAATATGGCTGGTACGCATATCCAGTGAATAAGTTTATTGGTTTCATTTTTATGACTTTCTCCATATTCATTTAGCCATTGCTGTATGGTTTTCATGCTTTAGTTGATTTATCTGTTAAGGTAATGGAGGGAGTATAACAATAGTTTTGCGGCGCAAGTTTTTAATTTTTAATACTTTTTTATGCCCTTTAACTTATTCTTCACAATATTAGTTTAACAAATTACGTTAGTAGTTTGGTTTTTCATAGGATATTGGATTAATACGGGCTGAAATTTCTATTTCGGCCCCTTTTTTTGCCTTTTTGTGAAGGATTTTAATATCATATACATTTCAAGTATTTGATTATTAATGTCTTATAAGTAAACCATATTGTTTTCAAATAAATATTTTTCCACAGCAGCAACCTTTTAATAGTTCCGGTAGTCTATGTATTGGTTTTTCATAGGATATTGGATTTTAAAGCGGGCTAAGATTTCTATCTCTGCCCTTTTTTATGCCTATAATAAAAAAAGCTCCCTATTACAGGAGCTTCTTTATAAGATGAAATTCTTTTATTAGATTATCAGCATGGAGTCGCCGTAACTGAAAAAGCGGTATTTATCTTTAATGGCTTTTTTATACGCTTCCATCATCAGATCATAGCCAGCAAATGCACATGCCATTA
Organism: Ferruginibacter sp.; assembly: GCA_039918155.1. Lineage (GTDB taxonomy): Bacteria > Bacteroidota > Bacteroidia > Chitinophagales > Chitinophagaceae > Ferruginibacter. The sequence goes on along the minus strand of JBDSIB010000070.1, from coordinate 78,133 downwards.
TCAGAAGGCTTGTTTTTGGTAAATGAAAATTTGTTACCAAAGAATCTGCAATATTAAAATTATATGGCGGGTGAATGAAATGATTGGTCCAGCCTTCTGACGGTTTTAGTAGTTTCTGAGCTGTATAAGATGTTTCCATCGCTCTCATAGTAGTTGTACCAATAGAACAGATGCGGCTGCCACCTTCTTTGGCTTTATTTACAATGCCGCAGGCAGTTTCATCTATCTTATAATATTCAGCATCCATTTTATGTTTGCTCAGGTCTTCTACTTCGATTGGCCTGAAAGTACCTAAGCCAGTGTGCAAAGTAACTTCTGCAAAGCGAACACCTTTTATTTCTAATCTTTTTATCAATTCTTTGCTGAAATGCAAACCTGCAGTTGGAGCAGCTACTGCACCTTCATGCTTTGCATACACAGTCTGGTAGCGTTCTTTATCTTCTTCTTCCGGTTTGCGTTTTATATATTTTGGCAAAGGTGTTTCTCCTAAAATGTCCAGCATTCCACGGAACTCTTCATCAGTGCCATCCCACAAAAAGCGGATCGTACGTCCACGGCTGGTAGTATTATCAATTACTTCTGCTACCAGTTCATCACTTTCACCGAAGTATAATTTATTACCTACCCTTATTTTACGGGCCGGGTCCACTATTACATCCCAGAGCTTATTGGTTTTATTTAATTCTCTCAACAAAAAAACTTCAATTTTTGCACCTGTCTTTTCTTTACGGCCGTACATACGGGCCGGAAATACTTTGGTATTATTTACCACAAATACATCTTTATCATCATAATATTCCATGATGTCTTTAAAATGACGGTTCTCTATTTCGCCCGTTTTGCGGTGTACCACCATCATGCGGCTTTCTTCCCTTTTTTTGGTTGGGTGCTGTGCAATAAGGTTTAGCGGAAGATCAAATCTGAATTGAGATAATTTCATCAGTAAATATTTATTGTTTTTTGTCTGATATTTCCTTCGGAGAAGCCTGGAGCTTTACCGGCAGATTCATGTAATAAAATAATTTTTATCACCAGCCGGTACTGTAAAAGAATTTTACAGGGATTGTTAGCCTACTTTATTGTGAGGCATTTATCATGTTACGGCATGATTTTAAAGTGGGCGAAGGTAGCATAAAATACTGGTAAACTATAAGTAAATTAAAACATCAGTACTATTTTTTTTTGTGATAAGCAAAGTTATACGCAACTTTAGTGCACTACATTTAATCATAACCGTAATCATGCTTATAAAACGTCTGCTAACTTATCTCTTGTTTTGTTTATTGTTTTCTAGCCAGCTTTCTGCACAAAAAGTACAAACTCCTAAGTACAACAGTCTTTTGTGGGAGATAACCGGCAATGGCCTCAAAAAACCTTCTTACCTGTTTGGTACCATGCATGTGAGTAGTAAAATGGCTTTCCATTTGAGCGACTCATTTTATAATGCACTAAAAAGTGTAGATGCAGTTGCGCTGGAATTAAACCCTGAACTTTGGCAAGGGCAAATGGTAAGACTAAATGCATTGAACGAGAATTATACAAATTATATACAGCCTGCAGGCAATGATTATTTAAATGAAAACAGTTTTAGAATAAAAAAGTATGCTGATGCATTAAAAGCATCTTTAAGTACGGAGCCTCCGGTTGTGAACAGTTTGCTTTACCGGTCTTATAAAACCAAAGAAGATTTTGAAGAAGATACTTTCCTGGATCTCTATATTTTTCAGACAGGTAGAAAAATGGGGAAAGCAGCTGCGGGGGTAGAAGATTATTATGAATCAGAAAAACTGGTGTTAGAAGCTTATGCAGACATGGCGAAAGAAAAAAAGAAAAAAGACCTGGACCTTGGCGATGAAACGATGAACAGCCTGGTGGAAAAAGTGCAGGATGCTTATCGCAACGGCAATCTTGATTTGATGGACTCACTGGATATCATGATGGAACGCTCGATGGTATTCCGGGAGAAATTTTTATATAAAAGAAATGAGATACAGGCAAATTCTATTGACAGTATCATCAAGAATACTTCGCTGTTTGCTGGCGTAGGTGCTGCCCACCTTCCGGGTAATCGTGGTGTAATAGAACTGCTCCGCAAAAAAGGATATACTTTAAGAGCTGTAAAAATGAGCAACAGGGATGCCATGCGTAAAGAAGAGATTGATAAGCTTAAAGTTAAAGTAAATTTCAGTACACAGCATGCGGGTGATGGGATGTACACAGTAGATGTGCCGGGTTACTTATACACTATCAAAACTCCTTACCAACCATTGAACCGGCGGCAATATGCAGATATGGACAATGGCTCTTATTATTTAATAACAAGAGTAAAAACTTATGCAGCATTTGTCGGGCAAACTGTAGAAGATGAATTAAAAAAGATAGACAGTGTTTTATATGAAAATATTCCCGGACGTATTCTTACTAAAAAAATAATTTCTAAAAACGGTTACAAAGGCTACGATATTACCAACCGTACCCGCCGGGGCGATCTGCAGCGTTATCAAATATTTGCATCTCCTTTTGAGATCATCATTTTTAAAATGAGCGGTCACAATGATTATGTAGGAGGTGAAGAAGGTAACCGTTTTTTTTCATCCATTCAGTTGAGGGAAGCAACCCATTCGCCAGTAAATTTTAAACCGGAGCAAGGTGGCTTTAGTATTGCTATGCCTGAAGCACCAAACCAGTTTTTAAATTACATCAGCGATAACCGCTGGGAATACCAGGCCCAGGATACCACTAACGGCGATGCTTATCTGCTTATAAAAAAAAGCAATTACAATTTTAATTTTTTAGAGAAAGATAATTTTGACCTGCAACTGGTAGAAGAGTCTTTCAGAAGCCCTGATTATTTTGATAAGCAGTTAAGCCGTAAGCAGACATCAATAAATGGATTACCTGCATTGCTGGTAAGGGAAAAATTAAAAAATGGAGCTGTAGTAAATGCAGCGTATGTACTTGCCGGCCCACATTATTATTCAATAGCACAGCGTACCAATAATATGAACGATAGTTCATTTTCTTTTTTGCGGTCTTTTAAATTACAGCCTTATGTTTATTCGTCTCCATCGCTGTACACAGATACTTTTTTAAAAGCCCGTCTCACTACGCCGATATCGCCTTCTATCGACGGAGGTATTAGAACGGTTATTGAAAAGAGTATGGAAGATGCTGCAAATGGCAACAACTATTCCGGCTATATTATTTATTGGCCCAAAGTTAAAAGTGCTTTGTTAATGAGTGATTCTACCGGTGAAGAAGTTGCCATTACAATGCAGGAATATCCTAAATATTATTATATAAAAGATTCGCTAAAGTTTTGGAATGATAATATGACCAATTATGCCGCAAAGGATAATATGGTTCTCTACGAAAAAAGTGCGGTTAGTTTGCCCGGAAGTATTTCCGGCTACAGGTTCACTCTCCGGGATACCGGATCTTCAAAAACAATTGAGCGGATGATCTTGCTAAAAGATAAATATTTGTTTGCGTTAACCACGATGGGGGATACGGTAAATAAAAAAAGTGGTTTTATAAATGATGCTTTTAATTCCTTTCAACCGTTTTACAAAGCGCCTGCAATAAATCTTTACGAAAGTAAATTGCCTCTTTTCTTTAGTGATCTGTTCAGTAGCGATAGTGCTTTGCATAAAAAAGCACAGCAATCTATTTCAAACGTATATTTTGGCAGTATTGCCTCGGGAGAATTATGCAATGCCATCAGCAGGCTGAGTATTAATGATAAAGATTATTTTGATTCCAAAACAAGACTGATAGCAGAGCTTGGTTATCTTTCAGATTCTGCTACAGAGGATGTTCCCCATTGCCTCCAGAAGATATATGAGAAAACTGCAGACACCAGTCTCTTTCAAAACCAGGTGGTAAAAGCATTGTCCAGATTAAAAACAAAGACATCTTTTTCTGTTTTGAAGAATATTTTATTACAAGATCCGCCTGTATTGGAGAATGATGAATACCTAAGTATTTTCAGAAATTTAGAAGATACGCTGGCGTTGACTGCAAAGCTTTTCCCGGATCTGTTGCAGCTTACAACCCTGGCAGATTACAAAGAGCCAGTGACAAATTTATTAGTAACATTGGTAGATAGTGGCTTTATCCATTACAAGGATTATGAAAAAAATTTTTCTTCTATTTACATTGATGCCAAAGTAGCCCAGAAAAAGCAACAGATAAAAGATGAGAAGAAAATGAGAGATGATAAGATGAAAGCTGATGATCCTGACGGAGTAAATAATGCTGATTCCTATAATAGTTATGATAAAAATAAATTCGGTTTAAACGATTATGCTGTATTGCTGATGCCTTTTTATGAAAAAAATAAAAACGTTCAGAATTACTTTGCAAAAATGTTGCAGAGCAATGATAATAATGTAAAAATAGATGCGGCAGTGTTGATGCTGCGTAATAAAAAAGAAGTGACCGACAGTATAATAAATTCTTTAGCAGCAAATGATAAATATCTTGGGATATTATATTCTAAATTAGAACAGGCAAACAGGCTGGATAAATTACCGGCCGCATATAAAAACCAATTATTGCTGGCAAGAAGTTACCTGGTAGAGCAATCAGAAAATGATAAAATGGATTCTGTTGTTTTTATTAAAAAGATAGAAACTGCTGCGACTGATAAAAAGGGGATGGTGTATTTTTTTAAGTACCGCATAAAAAAAGAAGATGACTGGAAGATTGGTATCAGCGGTCTGCAGCCTGTAAGTGAAAACGAATTAAGCAGTAATGATGACCTCGCCTTACTCACCGATAAAAAGTTAAAAGAATACGAGCCAATAGATGATCAGCTAAATGAGCAACTGAAAAAAGTGTTATTTAGTTTTCATAAAAGTGCCCGTAATTTTTATTCTAACGACTCTGTTTATGATAGTCTTAATATGCAGGATGATGAGAATTAATATTACAGGATTTTCTTGCCCGGTATCGACTCAATTAGTTGTTGGGTATAATTATCAGAAGGATTAAAATATATTGCGTCAGCAGTGCCTTCTTCTACAATTTTTCCTTTGTTCATTACCAGTATGCGATCACTGATGTAATGCACAACTGAAAGATCATGTGAAATGAATATAGCAGTAAAGTTTAAAGCTGCTTTCAGATCATTTATAAGATTCAGTACCTGCGCCTGAACACTTACGTCAAGGGCAGATACACTCTCATCAAAAACAAGAAAAGAAGGATCAAGTGCCAGTGCACGGGCAATACAAATACGCTGTCTTTGTCCACCGCTAAACTGGTGAGGGAAACGGTTAAAATGATTGGCATCTAAACTTACTTTTTCGAGCAACGAAACTACTTTTTCCTTACGTTCTTTTTTATTCTTGTACATGTTGTGCACAGCAAGCGGCTCCATAATAGCATTACCAATGCTGATACGTGGATTTAAAGAACCGTAAGGATCCTGGAAAACGATCTGTAAATTTTTCCTTACAACTCTTAATTCTTTTTCCTGGAGCGTAGAGATGTCTTTTCCGTCGAGTACGATCTTTCCGGCTGTTGGTTTTATAAGATGTAGAATTGCCCGGCCCAGCGTTGTTTTGCCACAACCGCTTTCTCCAACAAGGCCGATCGTTTCATTTTTATTTACCTTAAAACTTACTCCATCTACGGCTTTATGTACCGCAGTTGTTTTGCCAAATATATTTTTTGATTTTGTGAAATACACTTTCAGTTCTTCAACAGAAAGAATGATTTTATTTTCAACAGGTGCTGCTAAAGTGTTTTGAAGATTTTCCTTTAAAAGTATTTCACCATCTGGATTCATGAAATCATTTATCACCGGCAACTTTTTTCCTTTGCTGTTTGCTGCAGGCTTGCAGGCCAGCAATGCTTTTGTATAATTATGTTGTGGATTGCTAAGCATAGCTTTTGTATCTCCCTGTTCCACAATACTGCCTTTGTACATTACGATCACTTCATCTGCATAATCGGCTACTAATGCAAGATCATGCGTAATGAGAAGTACAGACATTTCATTTTCATCCTGTAACTTTTTTAGTAATTGCAGAATGCTTTTTTGTACTCTTACATCCAGCGCAGTAGTGGGCTCATCTGCTATCAGTAACGAAGGATTGCAGCTCATCGCCATGGCGATCATTACTCTTTGCTTCTGGCCGCCACTCAATTGGTGAGGATAGCGTTTAAGCATTGCCGTTGGCTCAGGTAAAGAGACCTGCTTAAACAATGCGATCGTTTTTTGCCGGGCTTCTTCTTTTGTTATTTTTTTATGCTGCATCAATACTTCCATTACCTGGTTGCCGCAGGTGTACACCGGGTTGAGAGAAGTCATCGGCTCCTGGAAGATCATGGAAATTTTATTTCCACGTATTTTACTGATCTCTTTAGCTGAAAGCTTGTTGAGATCTCCTTGAATTTTCCCATCATTGCAAAACAAAATATCACCTGAAATCCGTGCCTGCTTTGGCAATAATTGTAATAGTGAAAGTGCAGTTACAGATTTACCGGAACCACTTTCACCCACAATGGCAATCATTTTGCCCCTGGCAATATTAAAGGAACTACTGTTAACTGCTTTTGCAATTGTTTCATTTTCAGAAAATCCGATCTGAAGATCTTTTATTTGAAGCAGTGGCAGCATAATTCGGCTGGCTTAAAATTTCAAATGGCGTACCGTCATGCCATCGTTTATCAATTGCTTTAATGAATCGATACCGATCTTTAAATGCTGCTCTACAAATTGTGCGGTTACATTTTTATCACTTGCTTCTGTTTTTACTCCTTCCGGTACCATCGGGCTATCACTTACAAGTAGCAGTGCACCGGTAGGAATTTTATTATAAAAACCTACAGTAAAAATAGTCGCAGTTTCCATATCAATTGCATAAGCTCTTACTTCTTTTAAATACTCTTTAAATTCTTCATCATGCTCCCAAACTCTTCTATTGGTTGTATAACATACACCAGTCCAATAATCCTGTTGATAATCCCGTATGGTTGTTGAAATGGCTTTCTGCAAAGCAAATGCTGGTAACGCCGGCACTTCTTCGGGGAAATAATCATTACTTGTTCCTTCACCTCTTATCGCAGCAATCGGAAGAATAAGATCTCCAATTTTATTACGCTTTTTAAGTCCACCACATTTTCCTAAAAATAATACTGCTTTTGGGGTAACAGCAGTAAGAAGATCCATGATAGTAGCAGCTCCCGGGCTTCCCATTCCAAAATTAATAATAGTAATATTATCAGCTGTGGCGCACTGCATAGAGCGGTCTCTACCTACTACTTCTACATTGTTCCATTCTGCAAACATGTTTACATAATTAGAAAAATTGGTAAGTAAAATATACTCTCCGAAACCTTTTAATTCCTGCCCGGTGTAGCGTGGTAACCAGTTTTCTACAATTTCTTCTTTTGTCTTCATAAATTTTCTATTCTGATAAAAGTACAAAATTTTATGCGTTTCTTAAAATGGAGCCTGCGGATACTAGTGTGAAAAATTATATTTTAGTGGCGATATTTGCTTTCAATAAAATTGAACGGATGATAAAAATTGAATACCCCGATAAAAAGCCGGCTATTAAAAAAGAGAATGAGAAGGAGTATATTTTTTGTCTTATCCGTAAACGCTGGTTTATTATTACTCCGGAAGAATGGGTGCGACAGAATTTTTTACTTTACCTGGTAGAAGTTCTGAAGTATCCGGCATCATTGATTGCTGTAGAAAAGCAGTTGCAACTTTCAGATATTAAAAAACGCTTTGATATTGTAGTGTACAAAGGTTCATTGCCTTTTATGATCATAGAATGCAAAGAAATGAATGTGCCATTGTCAGAGAATACTATGTTACAGGTATTGAATTACAATACAGGTATACAAGCAGATTACATGTGTATTACAAATGGAAGCTATTCTGTTTTATACAAGAAGATTAATGACCGTTTTATAGAAGTTTCCGCAATGCCAGCTTTTATTTAGGTTAATTCTCTACTTTGAAGCGATTATCTTTTGCAAATTTTGCCTGAATCGTTTTTATGTCAGTCAAAACCTGCGGCTTTTGTGCAACCAGTGTTTGAATGCGGGCAAAAACGACACTCCGGTCAGAATCTGATATGGCACTTCCAAAGTTTTTATATTCGCTATAAACATTTTTAAAATAGCTGAAATAATTTATAAATGCTTTTTTAAATTCTGCGGCATCTTTTACATCAGGAGCCGGCTCATTCTGGATTTCAGCAATTTTATTATCGATGATCTGCTCCATTCTTCTTCCTGCAATTGCAATACTGTCAAATTTCTTCGCTGTATAAAAATCGGCTACGGCAGCTTCTGTTTTTTTAATATCTGGTACAAGCGCATCTTCTTTATCTACTAGTTTTTGGTTATAATTAAGTGCTTTTTTGCCATCAAGACTACAGCTTGTTATTAATATGGCGAGGGTCAGGAATACTATAATATTTTTTTTCACATTTATGTTTTTCATGTTCAAATTAAAGAAAATAATTCAAAAGGGTAGCATTAATAAAATAATTTAGTGTAAACAAAAAGCCACCCAAATTGGATGGCTGTTTGTAAAAGTATTTATTTTTTACGGGAAAATACCAAGCTCACTATAGCTGGTGGCAACTTTATTAATTGCATTCACATAAGCGGCAGTACGCATATCCGGAATTTCAGGATTGTTATGCCAGATGTCCATAATTTCCCTGGTAGCTGCAATCATTGTTTCTTCCAGGCCGCTATGCACCAGGTCCTGTTCTTCGGGGCCATGCATAATAAATTTCCTTTCAATATCATCAACACTTTTGCCCGTAAGTTCTTCTATCTGGCTCAGGATATGGGTATTTAAATTTTCAGTAAATCTTTTTTCCATACGACCATAACGAACATGGCTTAGGTTTTTCAACCACTCAAAATAACTTACCGTTACACCGCCAGCATTAAGATACATATCCGGCACACACAAAATTCCTTTACGTATAAATACTTCATCAGCTTCCGGTGTGCAAGGGCCATTTGCTGCTTCACCAATAATCCTTGCTTTTATTTGTTCGGCATTATCTTTATTGATCACATTTTCCAGTGCTGCTGGAATCAAAATATCACACTCAAGTTCCAGCGCATCTGTAGTTAATGTAAGATTTTCTGCGCCGGGAAAATTTAAAATTGAACCCGTTAATTTTCTGTGATGAAAAACCTCGTCTTCATTTAATCCGGCAGGATTAAAAATAGCACCTTCATATTCTGCCAGAGCAATTACTTTAGCACCTGCCTCCCTGAAAAATTTTGCACAATGATATCCAACATTTCCCAGTCCCTGTACCACAACTGTTTTATCTTTTATTTTGAGCGGCATTCCCAGCCTGTTCATCACTTCAGGCATATTGCATACTTCACGAATACCAAAAAATACCCCAAGGCCAGTAGCTTCTGTACGTCCACGTACGCCACCTTGTGTTACAGGTTTTCCCGTTACACAACCGGCTGCATCTATTTCACCGGGTTTTAAAGAAGCATAGGTGTCTACTATCCATGCCATTTCCCTGGCACCGGTTCCATAATCAGGTGCCGGTACATCTATACCCGGGCCTATAAAATTTTTCTTAACTAATTCAGCCGTGTAGCGACGGGTAATTTTTTCTAATTCGTATGTTGAAAATTGGCGTGGATTAATTTTTATTCCACCCTTTGCACCGCCAAATGGCACATTTACAATGGCACATTTGTAAGTCATTAAAGATGCCAGAGCCATCACTTCATCCTGGTTCACTTCATCGCTAAAGCGGATACCACCTTTACAGGGCGATTTGTGTTGGCTGTGCTGTACACGGTAAGCCTCAATAACTTTTATAGTTCCATCATCTCTTTTAATTGGGAAACGCATCTGGTAAACGCTGTTACAGGCTTTGATCTGCTCCAGAATTCCCGGATCGAATTTTGTAAATTTAGCTGCTTTGTCAAAGCTTCTTTCAACACTTTGAAAAAAGCTATACGGCTGTTGTGACATATGTTTTGTTTTTATTTATTAAAAGGGAAAATTTCCCTGCAAGCAATACTTAAGGTCAATGGTCAATAATTTTTGACGTAGCAAAATAATTACAAAGTTTCCTAACTTTCTCTATTCACTATTCAATAATGACTCATGACATTTGACTAATGACCTTTACTTTCCTTCTCCAGTTTTCTCACTTTCCTATCTACATTCATCACATATAAAAAAAGCCCTATCAATATCACAAGGCATACTGCCACTACTACATATATCTTTCCGTTGCTTCGCATTTGATCTGCCATTTCCACTGGCTCTGCAAATGATACAAAAGAGCATAATATAGCTGCTATACTGAATAATGTGCGGAAAATATATTTACGAAGGTTCATGTAAAAGGGCTTTATCATTTATTAATTGTATTCTTATTTTAAGAGTGGTGATCCACACACCCAATAACGTCCACCCAATAACTGCCGGGTAAAAAACCATTCTTAAACGGCTGTCAACATCTTTAAAATTTAATGCAGGGTTACCACCTGCACCACCTTGTCCACCCGGATGAAGACTGCCTACCATACGTGGAATGATCCATATACTTGGAAAAAGCATGGCAAATGCAAAAATGTTATAGACTGCACTTATTCTGGCTCTTTTATCAATATCTGTAAACGAACTACGCAACACAAAATAAGCTCCATAGATAAGTAATGCAATTGCCGCACCGATTAGTTTAGGTTCTTTTAAAATACCACTAAGGCTTTGGCCTTGGTCAGATACCCAGGTATAATTTGCCCAGATAATACCGGTGCAATACCCCAAAATACCAAGGAAACTACCAACCGTAGCGAACTGGTAAGCAAAAATATCGTTGCGGAGATTGAAGCCACGTAAGTATTTAACGCTGTAAACAAGACTGATCGAGAAAAGAATCATCATGGCAAACCACATGCATACATGAAAATAAAGATTGCGGATAGATTCGTGAAGAATAGGAAGGGCCGGAACATCCAATAAAAAACCGCCAACAATAGTATAGATCAATAAACCAAAAGATAATATTTTCCACCAGCTTTTTTGCACTGATATGTATGTTTGATTAGAGGCGCAAAGTTATGGTAAACCCCAGTATATAAATATCATTTTTTAAAGTCAATGGATTAAGCTTACGTTAAACAGCCTGAAAATTAAATGTATTCCTTTAGGTTAGATGCAAGAGTAGACAATACCCCAAATGCTTACAATTTTTATAAAAAATGTCAGCAAAAAATATTTATTTTTCAACGAGAAATTAGTTCCAGGAATCTATTGTTGCTCTTTTAAAATCATGTTTGTACCTATCTGGTACTACATCCTGCAGCAGGCAACCTTTTTCTAATGGCGGAAAAATATCTTCAAAAGTAGTGACCTGGTTCATAAATACACGCCTGTAAATATGGTGCCTGTTCAATTGCGAAGGTTCAGAAATGCCGGCAGCTCCCAATAGTTCAACAAAAGATTTTACAGTTTCATTGTGGTAGTTTGCCACTCTTTTCTTTTTATCATCTACCACAAGTCCGGTTACCAATTGCGGATCCTGCGTAGCAACACCGGTAGGACATTTATTGGTATTGCATACGAGTGCCTGTATGCATCCCAGTGCCATCATCATGGCACGTGCGCTGTTGCATGAATCTGCTCCAAGTGCTACAGCCCTTACTAAATGAAAGCCAGAAATCATTTTGCCGGAGGCGATAATTTTTATATGCTGTTTTATATCAAACCCAACAAGGATATTATATACAAATGCCAATCCATCCAGCAAAGGAGCGCCAACATAATTACTGAACTCCTGTGGAGCGGCACCCGTGCCACCTTCACCACCATCTACTGTAATAAAATCAGGATAAGTATCCAATTCTACCATGGCTTTGCAGATGGCAATAAATTCACTTTTATGACCGATGCATAATTTAAATCCAACTGGTTTCCCATCACTTAACTCTCTCAGTTTTGCAATAAAAAGTACAAGCCCTTTTGGTGAATTAAATGCGGAATGGTAAGGTGGTGAGAAGATTGTTGTGCCTGCCTTTACGTGACGGATTGCAGCAATTTCCGGAGTGTTTTTAGCCGCCGGCAAAATACCGCCATGCCCTGGTTTTGCGCCCTGCGATAATTTTAATTCAATCATTTTTACCTGTGGTATAGCAGCTTTAATTTTAAATAATTCAGGGCTGAAACTTCCATCTTCATTTCTTGCAGAAAAATAACCGGTACCGATCTGCCAAATGATATCACCGCCTTGTTTTAAATGAAACGGACTTAGGCCACCTTCGCCGGTATTGTGAGCAAAGCCACCAATTTTTGCACCACCATTCAGCGCTTCAATAGCATTACTGCTTAGAGAGCCATAGCTCATAGCACTTACATTAAATATGCTGCCACTATAAGGTTGTTTACAATCTTTATTGCCAAATATTACTCTTGGGTTGTGGTTGATATTATGAAAATCCAGCGGCGAAATACTATGTGTCATCCACTCATACCCTTCCGCATACACATTCATTTGTGTACCAAAAGGCATCGTGTCCATTTCTAATTTTGCTCTTTGATAAATAGTATTTCTGTCTATCCTGTTAATGGGTTTACCATCCGTATCACTTTCTACAAAATATTGATAAAGCTTTGGGCGTAAATCCTCCATAATCCAGCGTGCCCTTCCGAATAATGGAAAATTTCGGGTGATAGAATGACGGCTTTGCGCCATATCGTAAAAGCCTACTAATGCAAGAAATGCAAGGACTGCTACAAACCACCAGAAGCCTGCCCATACAAACCATGCAAGTGCTGTAAATGCAGCAATAACAAGAATACTAATAATTACAAATTTTTTTCTCATAGTAAAAATTTTATCAATCCTTCCATAAATAAGGAAATAAAATTACGGCCAATGCAACTACCAATACATCAAGGCCAGCAATAAGTCCGGCCAGTTGCCATACTGCACCATCCCTGAAAACTTCTGAAAATGCAGCTTTACTTAAACGCATTAATAAAAGTAATTGTGGTAAAATAACCGGAAAACCGAGTATTGCAATCAAAGCTGCATTTTGCTGTGCTTTAGCTGCAATAGCGCTCATAAGGGTAAATACGAGACTAATACTGGTGCCACCCAAAATAACGATACCGGTGAAACGCAGGGTATTTGATACGGGATTGTTTAAAAAAATAAAAAATAATAAAAGACTTATCACGCTCATGATGAGCATTAGTAAAACATTAAATAATAATTTGGAAATAATAAATTCTACCGGTGAGGTAATGCTGTAAAAATAAAGCATGCGGCCACGGCTCTCCTGCAAAAAACTTTTGGCAACCGTATTTACACATACAAACAATTGTATTACCCAAAATAAACTGTTCCATACTTGTGCTTCAGGACTTTCAGGCAGAGATAGAAATAATACAAAAATGGTAGAAGCAATGTATAATAAAATGCCATAAAAAGTATGCTGCTGCCTTAATTCAAGCAGAATATCCTTTTTTAAAAGTGTGGCAATATTTTTTATCATGCTGCAAAGTAATAGTATTTTATACACCTAAAAAAGCTAACTGATTTTTACACATGCGCTTTCGGGGCAATATGTATTTTACCATAGAAAATTACAACTTTTATGGTAGGCACAACATTTGCAATCTTCATCAGCAATATGAAAAAAACACTATCAGCAATTTTGTTTATTGCCCTGTTAACAGCTTGTCATCATAAAAAAAGTACTAATCAATCTGATGACAGTACTAAATCTGATGAAACCGGTAAATCAACTAAGAAAAAAATTACCCAACGGGATTTTTCAGTTACGCCGGCAAATGCTTACAATGATCTTTTTTTTGATAGTATGGCATTGGTGAGTTTTATCCAGGAAAATAAAGTAGACGATAACATTGCCCGGCGGATGACGAGTTTTTACAATGCCCGCAATTATCAATATGCATGGTTTGCACAAAACGGTCTGGCAGAGCAGGCAAGAGGATTTTGGAATATGCTGGATTATCATCTTAATTATACTACGGATACTACTTTGAAAGATGATAAACTAAAGGCAACGATGGATGATCTTATCGGGGAAGATAGTATTGTAATTAAACCTACAGATAAAAAATATCTTGTAACCGAGTTAAAACTTACCAATCGTTTTATAAGTTATAGTTTAAATAATATTGAAGACGGTTATGTAAAGCGCAAGGAACTGGAAAAATTTATTCCGATACAAAAAATGAATGCTGTTGCATTAGCCGACTCACTGATAGGTAAAAAGCATAAAGATGATAAGTATTATGAAGATGTAAATGAATCTTACAAAAAATTAAAAGCTGCACTCGTTACATATATTGATATTGAAAAGAAAGGTGGCTGGCCGCAGGTTAAAATAAATGTAAAGCAGGCGAAAGCAGGAGCAACTATCCCGGCGATTGCCATTTTAAAAAAGCGTTTATCCCTTACCGCTGATATGCCGGCGGCAGATACGACTGCAGTATTTGATACAGCGTTAGTTGCTGGTATAAAAAACTTCCAGGTAAGATATGGGTATAAACAAACTGGTATACTTACAGATGGCCTTGTAAAAGAAATGAATGTACCAGCTGCAAAACGAATAGAGCAATTATTGATGAACATGGGCCGTATGCAATGGATGATCAATGAACCTAACGGCAAACTGATGTTGGTAAATATTCCTGAATTTATTCTGCATGTAAAAGATGGTAAAACAAAAGTTTTTGACATGAATGTAGTGGTTGGTAAAGAAGGACATAATACAACAATGTTCACCGGAAATTTAAACCAGGTTGTATTCAGTCCTTATTGGAACATTCCGGCAAGTATTGTAAAAAAAGAAATTGTGCCAGGCATGAAAAGGAACAAACATTACCTTTCAAGTCACAATATGGAAATAACAGGACAACGTGGTGGCTTGCCTGTTGTAAGACAATTACCTGGGGGAAAAAATTCTCTGGGTAAAGTGAAATTTTTATTCCCTAATAGTTTTGATATCTATTTTCATGATACTCCTGCAAAAAGTCTTTTTCTACAGGATAAAAGAGCTTACAGTCATGGATGTATACGGCTGAGTGAACCTGCAAAATTGGCTGAATATTTATTAAAAGATGACTCCTTGTGGACACCTGCAAGAATTGACTCTGCAATGAACAGCGGAAAACAGAATTATGTAAAAGTAAAAAGTCCTGTGCCGGTTTTGATCACTTATTATACTGCTTGGGTAGATGATGATGGCTTATTGCATTTCGCAGATGATATTTACAGCCATGATAAAGACTTAGCCAAAAAAATGTTTTTCTAAAATTTATTTCTCCGGAACTATAAGATTTATATTTCCGGGATTTATTTGCGCCTGAATGTTTTTTATTTTGCCTAAATATTCTCCGTCTATCTGGAAGTGGACTCTTTTTAGCGTATTTATTTCTACCGAAGTTGATGGGAATATTTCAAAATGTTTTGGGTTAAAAACCTTTGGGTTAAAAACTGTTTTTAGAATTGAAAAAATAGAAAGCCTTCTTATTACGATCACTTCAAAAATACCGTCATCTAATTTACCATCAGGGTTTATAACAGCGCCGGTACCATACATTCTTGCATTCGCCAGTATTACCATAAATGCATTTCTTCTTACTTCCAAACCTTTTGTCTGAATAATAACCTGCATTTTTTCTCTTCGCCACAATGTTTTTAAGATCATTTTGGCATAACCAAGCATTCCTCTCAATTGGCCTTCTTCAAAATATTTTATCAGTTGTGCATTTATGCCGATATCGCTCAGATGTAAGCAGATGTTTTTTTTGTTTATAGTAATTGTATCACATTTTTTTATAACACCTGCTTCTATAATTTTTAATGCATCTTCGGGAGTAGATGGAATTTCTAATTCTTTTGCCATGCCATTTGCAGAGCCGCCCGGCAATATGCCCAATGAAATTTTGGTGCCGGCTATAATATTTGCAAGTAAGGTTACTGTTCCGTCGCCACCAACAGCTATTATTCTGTCTGGCTTTTTTGAGGCTATATATTTTTTTAATTTTTGTTCATCTGGTTTTTGCTCCAGATGGTAATAATCAACGTCGAAGTCTTTTCCGGTAAAGTATTTGTTTATACTTTCTTCCCAGTTTGTATCAGTATGCCTCCCCGCCGAGGGATTAATGATAAATAAAAATTTTAAAGCGCTGGTACCGGCCATTTAATTAATTTACAGAAGATGAATGTAGAAAAAATAAATAAACAACCCTCATTATCTTTTTTTAAAAGAATTAAAAGATGGTTCTTTAAATCGGTTAGACTAAGCAATAGCCCTGCCATAAAATTATACACCGGTTTTGGGAATGGTAAAAAATGTTTTATTTATGGCCATGCTTTGGCATTGAGCCCATTAGGCCGAAAAAAATACCGAAATAATTTTTTATTTAATACGATGGCATTGCTAAGGCTATTTATGGTAAAACCCATTGCGGGCGCCATTATAAACATGGAATGGGAAAATAAATTTTATACTACCACCTCAGAAGTAGATGGTTTTTTTAAATTTGAATGGGAGACGGATGAAACAATTTTGCCGGGCTGCTACACCGTTCAGGTTGACCTTATCCAAACGAAATCTGGAAATATCTCGGCTTCCGCAAAAGCAGGGTTAATTATTCCTTCTGTAAACCAGTATGCGTTTATTTCTGATATTGATGATACTTTTTTGATTTCCTATTCTTCTAATTTGCGCAAGCGGCTCTATGTTTTACTTACAAAAAATGCCCGAAGCCGTAAGCCTTTTGAAGGTGCTGTAAAACATTTCCAATTGTTGCATACAGCTGGTGGTATAGCAGCTAATCCTTTTTTTTATGTTTCCAGCAGTGAGTGGAATTTGTACAGCTATATTAAGGAATTTTCAAAAGAGAATCATTTACCGAATGGCGTGTACCTGCTTAACCAGTTAAAGCAATTTGGCCAGATTTTTAAAACCGGCCAGAATAATCACGGAACAAAATTTATGCGTATTGTAAGAATACTCGAAACTCATCCTGAGCAACAATTTATTTTATTGGGCGACGATTCCCAGAAAGATCCGGAAATATATGCATCGGTTGTATCACATTTTCCCGGTAAGATATTTTGCGTTTATATCAGGTCATTAGGCAAAGGACGTAATGCTGCAGTTGCTGAAAAATTGCAAGAAATTGAAAATATGAAAACGCAGACCTTTTATTTTAATCACAGCCATGAAGCAATTGAGCATTCAAAAAAGATAGGATTGATAAAGGAATAATTATGCCGCCGGCATTTTTCCTGCTTTCAGCAATATCCGCTTTGCAAGTACAAGCCAGATTAGTCCGAGACAAAAGCCTGCAATTACATCGCTTGCAAAATGCAGTTTTAAATAAACTCTGCTAAAACCTATAATAAAAATGAATATGGCAAAAAGAAATACTGATAACCACTTCAGAAATTTATTATTTAGATTTTTATAAACAAGGTATGCGATCATTCCATAAAAAACTACACTGGAAAATGTGTGGCCGCTTGGGAAGCTATAGCCATGCGCTTTTGCAATAAGTGGCACCAGTGGCCTTTCCCGGTGTAATAAAAATTTTAATAAAAAAAGTACAGCTGTACTTGTAACCGCCACTGCCGTGATCTTCCATGCATCATGCTTGTCTTTTTTTATAAAAAGAAAATAGCCTATCAGCAAAATATTTCCGGGCAATAAAAAATTCTGTGAACCCAAAAAGGTAAATACTTCAATAATAATGGTACGTGTATGCGTTATATGCGGCTGTATCAAGGCAAAAATATGATCATCAAAAGTCAGGCTCTTATCTTCAAAAACCATATCCGCTACTACAAATAAACATATCAGGCAACCAATAAAAATTGCGATCAATAATATAAGTGACAGTGAAAATTTTTTCACTACACTTTGTGTATTTAATCTTTCTTCCAGCCTGTTCACATGCAAAAATTAATCAATTAATCTTATTCCTGTTTTTTCCAGGCTTATCTTTTTTTGTTTGTATAAATTTCCAACGGTCATCTTAAAGGTCTTTTTGCTCATCCCGAAAAAATTATAAATTTCTTCCGGATCACTTTTGTCGAAGTAAGGCAAGTAACCATCATTCTCCTGCAATAATCTTATTATCTTTTCTGTTTCATCTTCCACTCTTTTGTAGCCTGCTTTTCCGGCAGATACATCTATTTTATTATCGCTGTATATTTTTTTAATAAAGCCTTTAAATTTATCGCCAATACCAATGTTGCGGTAAATCTCATTAAAATGTAAAACGCCGGTATGCCGGTTATTTATTATCATCACATAACCAATATCCGTTCTTCTAAAAACTATCAGATCTACTTCATCCATTTCCTTTACTGTAAGTACATCATTACTCAATGTCTGTTCTATTCTTTCTGTGGCAGCTATACGATTCGTTTGTTCATCCCGGTAAATTTTTACCAGGTATTCACCATTTGGCAGCATGCCGGTGAGTTGCTGCGACTTTGGTACAAACAGATCTTTCATCAATCCATAATCTAAAAAAGCACCTTGTGCAGTCACAGAAACTGTCCGCAGTTTTACAATATCTCCCAATATTCCCAAAGGCTTTTGCGTAGTAGCAATCAGCCTGTCATCACTATCATGGTATATAAATGCATTTATTTCATCACCGACTTTTGTGCCGGCTGGTACAAACCTTTTTGGCAACAAAATGCCTTCTTCCCCATCATCGAGGTAAAGTCCAAATTCCACCTCTCTCAGTACTTTCAATAAATTATATTCGCCTGTCTTTATCATATTTTTATTTAATATAGGCAATAAAGGTATTGAATACATCAATTAAATGCAGTATTTCAAAATGCGCTTAACGAGCTCGTAAGCATCTTTAATTGTTTTAATGTATATCTTTACGGCGATGAAGTTTACAGATTTTGGTTTCGACCAGCGATTGATGGAAGGCATTGAGGCCTCCAATTATGAAGAAGCTACACCGGTTCAGCAACAGGTAATTCCATTAATACTTTCCGGAAAAGATATTATTGCTTCTGCCCAAACAGGCACCGGCAAAACTGCTGCATTTCTGCTGCCTCTTATCCATAAAATTATTAATGGCACCCACGATGGTACCGAAATTACCGCCTTGGTAATTGTTCCTACCCGTGAGTTGGCCATCCAGATAGCCCAGCACCTCGAAGGTTTGTCTTACTTCACTTCCGTAAGTTCTATTGCAGTGTACGGCGGTGGCGATGGCAATGCATTTGTACAGGAAAAAAAGGCGTTGAGCCTGGGCGCAGACTTTGTGGTTTGCACGCCGGGTAAAATGATGGCGCATATAAAAATGGGCTATGTAAAACTAAACAGCCTGCAATATTTAGTACTGGATGAAGCTGATCGCATGCTGGACATGGGCTTTTTTGACGACATCATGTTCATTATAAATCATCTGCCTAAAAAAAGACAGAATTTATTATTTTCTGCTACCATGCCGCCAAAGATCAGGCAACTGGCAAAAACTATTCTGCACAATCCTGATGAAATAAATATTGCTATCAGCAAGCCACCAGAAAAAATTATTCAACAGGCATTTTTGGTGTATGATACTCAGAAAATTCCGCTGATACTACATCTTTTAAAAGAAAAGAATTTTAAAACGGTACTTATTTTTTGCAGCAGTAAATTAAATGTAAAGCAACTCACCCGTGATCTGAAACGCAATGGCATAAAGGCCGGAGAGATACACAGCGACCTGGAGCAGGATAGCCGGGAAGATATTTTGATACAATATAAAAGCGGTCGTTTACCCGTATTGGTTGCAACTGATATTTTAAGCCGTGGAATTGATATTGATAATATTGACCTCGTGATAAATTTTGATGTACCGCACGATGGCGAAGATTATGTACATCGGATTGGCCGTACTGCAAGGGCCGAAGCTGACGGTACAGCATATACGCTTGTGAGCGTGAAAGAGCAGCGCAAATTTTTATCAATAGAAAAACTAATTGGCAAAGAAGTACAAAAAATGCCGGTGCCCGAAAGTCTTGGAGAACAACCTGCCTATAATACCGCTTTTGAAAAAACATCCTTCGGTAAAAAAAGAAATTTTCATAATAAAGGCACCCGGAATAAATAATTTTTTTGACAGGCATTTGTTTCTTAACTCGGCACCGTTGTGTCACTCACTTGTACAGCATACCTTTATTCATCTTTCATCAAAGCGTATTGGGTTAGTAAAAACTAGCCGTATTTAACTTCTGCTGAAATATATTTGTACAAAATAATTTTATCAGTCCTTCTACCGATATATTAGCTACGCCGGTTGAATACCTTACCGGCATTTCTGCACAGCGGGGAGAAATGTTGCGTAAAGAACTCAACATTCACACTTTTAAAGATCTGCTGGAACATTTTCCCTTCAGACATATTGATAAAACCAATGTTGATAAGATCGGCAGACTTTCTACGACAACTGAATATGCTTACGTCGCTGGTAAATTATTAAGCCTTGATATTCTCGGCGAAAACAGGGGAAGAAGACTGGTGGCAAAAATAAAAGATGATACAGGCGTAATGGAACTGGTTTGGTTTCAGGGCATCAGTTGGGTGCAAAAAATTCTGCATGTCGGCCATCAATATCTTATTTTTGGAAAGTTGGGTTTCTTTATGGGCACAGCACAAATTGCCCATCCTGAAATTGAAAATTTTACTGACACCAATGCTTCCGGAAAAAATACTTTAGAACCAATCTATCCATCTACCGAAAAATTAAAAGCCAAAGGTTTAACCGGAAATATTCTTGGAAAATTTACCAAAGAACTTTTACAAAAAATTGCAGAAAAAGATCTACCTGAAAATTTGCCTGCAGATATCATAGAAAAATTCCGGCTGCTAAGCCGATACAAAGCATTCAACCAGATCCATTTTCCATCTTCTGAAAACCATTACCAGCAAGCGTTGCGCCGTCTCAAGTTTGACGAATTATTTTTTGCACAGATAAGAATGCAATTGGTAAAGTTGCAACGCCACCGTTTCAGTAAAGGTTTGGTATTTGATAAAGTGGGGAAACGCTTCAATGATTTTTACAATAATTATTTACCGTTTGAACTTACCAATGCTCAAAAAAGAGTGCTGAAAGAAATACGTAAGGATGCCGGTAGCGGAAAACAAATGAACCGGCTTTTGCAGGGAGATGTTGGTAGTGGTAAAACCATGGTAGCCTTGCTGAGCATGTTGATCGCAGCAGACAATGGTTTTCAATCTGTATTAATGGCACCGACAGAAATACTGGCGCAGCAACATCTTACCAGTATTACAGAATATTTAAAAGACTTACCCGTAAATGTAAAAATTCTTACCGGTTCTAGTTCTGCAAAGCAGCGTAAAATAATTTTAAAAGAATGTGCGGATGGCGATATTGATATTTTATTAGGTACCCATGCTGTGATAGAAGATAAGGTTATTTTTAAAAATCTTGGTTTTGCAGTGGTGGATGAGCAGCACAAATTTGGTGTAGCACAAAGAGCTCAACTCTGGAAAAAAAATACGGTGCCACCGCATGTATTGGTAATGACAGCAACGCCGATTCCACGTACATTGGCACTTACTGCTTACGGTGATCTGGATTACAGTGTAATGGATGAATTACCTCCGGGCAGAATACCCATTTCTACAATTCATCGCAATGAAACTGCCCGCCCGCAGGTAATGGATTTTATAAAAGAGCAGGTGGCAGAAGGGCGGCAGGCATATATTATTTACCCATTAATAGAAGAAAGCAGTAAGCTTGATTACGAAAACCTGATGAAAGGATATGAGGAAGTAAAATCATTTTTTCCCGAACCAAAATACTGGATCAGCATGGTTCATGGCAAGCAACCATCTGAACAAAAGGAAACAAATATGCAACGTTTTGTTAAAGGCGATACAAACATTATGGTAAGTACAACTGTTATTGAAGTAGGCGTAAATGTGCCCAACGCATCAGTAATGGTGATTGAGAGTACAGAAAAGTTCGGGCTATCACAGTTGCACCAGTTGAGGGGCAGGGTAGGCCGGGGAGCAGATAAGAGTTATTGTATTTTACTAACGGGTAAAAAATTATCAAACGATGCCCGGGAACGCATAAAGATAATGGTGGCTACCAACGATGGATTTGCTATTGCCGAAAAAGACCTTGAAATAAGAGGGCCTGGCGAAATAGAAGGAACAAGGCAAAGTGGGGCGTTAAACTTCCGGTTGGCAAGTATAGTCAATGATAAGGCAATGCTGGAAGCTGCCAGGGAAACTGTAGCACAATTATTGGAGGAAGACCCGGATATTAATTTGCCAAAAAACTTAAGCATAAAAACTCATCTGCAACAGCAAAAAGCTAAAACAAAGTGGAGTAAAATTGCGTAAGTATTATAATAAGTTAAAGCATATATAAGATTCCGCTCCTCGAAAACAAACACAGTGCCTTTTTCGTTTATTATGGTTAATTTGTAAATAAAAAGTATTGAAAATCTTTTCACGCAAAGTTGCCTGTTTCCTTATTGCCTCCTTTCTTTTTGCTGCGCCTTTAACCGGAACTGCACAAATGCAGTTTATCGAAAATAAAGGCCAGTGGGATGCTAATGTTCTTTATCGTGGTGATTTTATGACTGGTTCTTTTTTTCTTGAAAAGAAAGGGTTTACAGTTTTATTGAACAATCCGAAGGAACTGATGGAAATGGGGGGTTACCTGCATGGCCACAGAGTTCAGGAATCAAACTCGCCGGTATTAAGTAAGAACAGCGCTCCTGTAAAATATGATACTGTAAATGCAAATGGGGTTTTGCATTCTTTTGTTTACAAAGTAGATTTCCTGGGTGCCTCCAATAATATTCAGCAAACACCTGATAAGCCTTTTGAAACCTATAATAATTACTTTATTGGGAATGATAAAAGTAAATGGGCTTCAAATTGTAAAGTGTACCAGGCCGTAACTTATTCCAACGTTTATCCAAATATAGATGTGCGCTATTACAGCGATGCAGCCGGCAGGCTTAAATATGATTTTATTGTAAAGCCGGGCGGTAACCCCAACATTATCGCTATGCGGTATGATGGTATATCTAATTTAAAAATAAAAAATGGAGATCTTATTTTATCAACCTCTGTTGGAGAAGTAAAAGAATTGTATCCGTACAGCTACCAAACTGGCAAAGGAAGCAGGGTTGACGTAAATTGTAAATATGTTGTTCGGGATAATGTGGTTTCTTTCCAGGTCAAAAATTACAATCCCGACCAGGTATTGATCATTGATCCATCAGTAATTTTTTCAACTTTTACAGGAAGCTCTGCGGATAATTGGGGCTACACTGCTACCCCAGGTCCGGATGGTACTTTTTATGCTGGTGGTATAGCATTAAGTACCGGTTACAAGGTTTCCCCAGGAGCATATCAACAAGATTATGGCGGCGGTAAATATGATATAGCCATTTTTAAATTTAGTGCCAATGGCAGAAACAGATTATATGCAACATACCTTGGTGGGAAAGACAGAGAGCAACCACATAGCATGATCAGTGATGCTCAAGGTAACCTGATAATTGCCGGCCGTTCAAATTCCGAAGATTATCCAGGCACAACTATTGGCGTACGCAGTAATTATGATATCATTATTTCAAAACTAAATTCAAATGGTACAGCATTGCTTGGCTCGGTTTGTATTGGCGGCGGTGCAGATGATGGAGTAAATATCAAAGACAAAGAAGAGTTTCCGGCAGCCGCTGGCGGCCTGCTCATCAGGCGTAATTATGGAGATGATGCAAGAAGTGAAGTAATATTAGACGCAAGTAATAATATTTATCTTGCTTCATGTACACAGTCAGCTAATTTTCCTTACACTGACAATGCTTTTCAAAAAGCGTTAGGCGGTAAACAGGATGGAGTAATTCTTAAAATGACTCCTGATCTTTCTTCACTTACGTTTGCAAGTTATTTTGGTGGGGCCGATCAGGATGCCTGCTTTGCACTTTCCTTAAATCCTATAACCGGAAATTTATATGTAGTAGGAGCTACCATGAGCGGCAATCTTCCCGGCATATTACCAAATGTAATTAGTTCGGCCTACCAGGGTGGGGACGGGAATCCGGATGGCTTTATTACAGAAATAAAGCCTGATGGTTCTGCAATTATAGCCACTTCTTATTTGGGCACTCCCGGTGCAGATATGGTGTATGGTGTACAATTCGACAAGGCTGGCTTTCCTTACATTACAGGAACTTCCACGGGTAATTGGCTGGTCACTTCAAACGTAGTGTATAAAGATGTATTTGGTACCAATAACGCCAAGCAGTTTATAAGCAAACTACAGCCTGATCTCACTGCCTATGTATATTCGACTGTATTTGGAACAAATGTAACTGTGCCAAATATGTCTCCCACAGCTTTTCTTGTAGATCGTTGTGAGAATGTATATGTTTCTGGTTGGGGTGGCAAAGGAAACGAGATTGGGGGCTATCCATCTTCAGGCGTATTGGGAATGCCTGAAAAAGATCAATTAAAAGGTTTGCAGGGGCCCGACAATGATAATTTCTTCTTCTTTGTTTTGCAAAAAAATGCACAATCGCAATTGTTTGGTTCTTACTATGGACAGTTAAATGGCAATTATCCTGATCATGTGGACGGTGGTACCAGCAGGTTTGATAAAAACGGAATTATCTACCAGGCTATATGCGCTAATTGTGTGGGTGGTGGTGCTAAGTTTCCAACTACTGCAAATGTGTGGTCTACTACAAACGGATCCACAGATTGTAATGAAATTGCTTTAAAAATAGAAATGAATTTTACAGGTGTAGGTTCTGAGATACGTTCTTCTATCAATGGCATCGCAAATGATACCAGCGGATGCATTCCTTTAAAAGTAATTTTCAGAGATATTGTTCAGAAAGGGAAAAAGTATTATTGGGATTTTGGAAATGGTAAAAAAGACACCACTACCGCTTTTACAGATTCAACTATTTATACCGTTGCAGGGCGTTATCGTGTAATGCTGATCTCAGAAGATAGCCTTACCTGTAACATAAGAGATACTTCTTACATCAATATTAAAGCCGGTGATAATGCTGCTACTCTTAAACTTTCTGCAATAAAGGGCACTCCATGTACAAGTCTAACTTATTTTTTCACAAACAGTTCAGTTGCTACCCGTGGTGGTTTTGGGCCAAAGAGTTTTATTCTTGATTATGGAGATGGTACCCCGGTAGATACCATTGGACTTGTAATAGACAAACAGCATACTTACGCAGCTATTGGTACTTATCCGGTTCGGCTGCGGCTTATTGATACTACATTCTGTAATACGCCAGACTCATTGGCAATTACATTACGGGTAAATCCATTGGTAAAAGCAAAATTTGAAACACCAGGAACTGGCTGTGCCCCTTATGATGCTGTTTTCCAAAACACATCTGACGGTGGTATTGATTTCTTATGGAGTTTTGGTGATGGTACTACATCAATAGAACAAAACCCGACACATCGCTATCAAAATCCAGGAGTATTTAATGTAAGATTAATTGCCAATGACAGTACCACTTGTAATAAAACAGACACTTCTGCATTTTTTACAATAACTGTTCTGGCAAAACCAATCGCAAGATTTTCATGGGCACCTAATCCGCCGCAGTCAAATGTACCGGTAAGCTTTACCAATTTATCATCAGGTGCATCACGTTATGTTTGGAACTTTGGTGATGGACAAACTTCTACAGAAAAAGATCCTGTACATGAATATGATGCTACAGACAATTATGATGTTACATTGTATGCATACAATTCAGGTGGCTGTGTAGATAGTTTTTCATTAGTTGTTACTACACTGATCAATCCTCTGTTGGATGTGCCTAACGCATTTACACCAACACAAGGTGGGGTAAATAGTATTATTTATGTTAGAGGTTTTGGAATTGGAAAACTGGATTGGAAAATATACAACAGGTGGGGACAAGTAGTGTTTCAATCAAGTAGTAAACGCACCGGGTGGAACGGAACCTTTAAAGGTAAATTACAACCAATGGACGTTTATACATATACGTTAGATGCAGTGCTTACCGATGGTAAAAAAATAAGAAGAACAGGCGATATTACTTTATTAAGATAAAAATAAGGAAGCAATAATGATAAAATGGAAAACGATATTATCAATTATAATGGCAACATCTGCTGCGTATTCAGCAGGTGCACAGGATCTGCATTTTTCCCAGTTTTTTAATTCTCCGCTTACTACAAACCCTGCGAATACGGGCTTTATACCCGATGCAGATTACAGGCTGGGCGTGAATTACAGGAACCAATGGAGTAATATTATGTCTGTGCCTTATAAAACCATGAGCGCATTTGGTGATGCCCAATTGTTTCGGGATAAATTAGAGAATGGTTGGGTAGGAATAGGTGGCGTTATATTGAGTGATGTTGCTGGGAGCGGTAGTTTGCGTTCCACCAAGGCATATGCATCTATTGCTTATCACCAGATGTTAGGCAACAGCAGTCTTTTAAGTGGCGGATTTAATTTGGGATATGCAAATAAAAGGATCGATCTAACCAATCTTAAATTTCCGAGCCAATTTGATGGAAAATTTTTCGACGGGGGTATTATTGATGGAAATTATCCAAATTTTGCCAGCACAAACGTTAGTTACTTTGACATGCAGGTTGGGATGAACTATGCATATTTCCCTCAAGAAAATGTCTACATAAATGCAGGATATTCTATACAGCATGTGAACAGCCCCCGTGAAAGTTTCTTTAATGATCAGACGAATGCGGGAAAAATTCCGATAAGACATATTGGTTTTGTAAACGCTATTTTAAAAGTTGACCCCAAAGTGATCATTAATCCTAATGTTTATTTTACTACGCAGGCAGGAGCGGTAGAATTAATGGGCGGTATGAATGCCAATTATAATCTTACGGAAGCTGGTGAAAAGCAGTTTATCGCAGGTTTGTATTATCGATATAAGGATGCGATAATCCCCATGGTAGGCCTGGAGGTAAGTACGCTGAAATTTACTTTTAGTTATGATGTAACTACATCTTCATTAAAAAATTATAATAACTCACGGGGAGCGCTGGAATTTTCTCTTGTGAAAAGTGGATTCTATCCAGACAATGTTAACAGGCAATCTCTTTGTCCTAAATTTTAAAAGTAAAAATAAACCAACTCATTTTTTTATCCGATTTTTGCAAAAAAAATTACGCATGTCAGTTTTAGAAGATAAAAAAAATGACTTTTTAGAGCATCTGTCATCTTTCAAAAATATTTTAGGAAGCGATTTTGTTTTTACAGATGAAGAAAGTTTGAATAATTATGCGCATGATGAAACGGAGAACCTTCATTTTTTACCTGATATAGTAATAAAGCCACGTACTGCAGAAGAGCTAAGTGCAGTAATGAAAATATGTAACGAACATAAAATACCGGTTACACCAAGAGGCGCCGGCACAGGGCTCAGCGGTGGCGCATTACCACAATTTGGTGGTGTGCTGATCTCTTTTGAAAGAATGAATTCCATCCTGGAAATTGATGAAAAAAATTTACAGGTAACAACTGAACCCGGTGTAATTACAGAAGTATTGCAGAATGCAGTAAAAGAAAAAGGATTGTTTTATCCACCAGATCCCAGCAGCCGTGGTAGTTGTTTTATTGGCGGTAACATAGCAGAGAACAGCGGTGGCCCTAAAGCTGTAAAATACGGAGTAGTAAAAGATTATGTTTTAAATCTGCAGGTGGTGTTGCCCGATGGAGAAATAATATGGACAGGTGCAAATGTGCTGAAAAATTCTACCGGTTACAATATTACCCAGTTGATGGTAGGTAGTGAAGGCACTCTTGGCCTTGTTACTAAAATTGTCTTAAAATTATTGCCGCATCCAAAGTACGATTTACTGATGCTGGTGCCTTTCAATGATATTGAAAAAGCAGGAGCTGCGGTAAGCGCCATTTTTAGGGCAGGTTTTACACCGAGTGCCTTAGAGCTTGTAGAAATAAATGCATTAAAGATCGTTAGTAGTTTTGTAGATAGTACAGCCGTTCCCGTGAGTGATGATGTGGCAGCACATTTGATTATAGAAGTAGACGGAAATCATATGGAAACACTGATGAGTGAAATGGAATCTATTGCAGAATTATTGATGCAGTTTGATTGCGGTGAAGTTTTCTTTGCTGATGATGCACAACAAAAAGCGGAGTTATGGAAATTGCGCAGAAGGGTAGCCGAAGCCGTAAAACTCGCCGGTTATACTATCGAAGAAGATACTGTGGTGCCAAGGGCAAACCTTCCGGCATTGATACATGGCGTAAAAAAACTTGGTATAGAATATAATTTTGATGTCGTTTGTTATGGTCATGCGGGTGATGGAAATCTTCACATCAGGATAAAGAAAGAAGGCAGTATTTACAGCCTTAATAATCCTGATGTAATACCTGCTTTAAAAGCTTTATTTACATTGGTAAAATCGCTGGGAGGCACTATCAGCGGAGAACATGGGATTGGGTTGGTTCAAAAGGAATATATGGAGATAGTGTTTGAGGAAGCAAATCTTAATATAATGCGGCAGATCAAAAAAGCATTTGATCCAAACAATATTTTAAACAAAGGGAAAATATTCGATCTTACTTAAAAAAGAATCTATGAAAATGAAATGCGTTTATACATTGCTGATATGTGGCTTAATGGTATCCGTGTCTTATGCACAGGACGAGGAGAAGGAGACCAGTAATAAATTCTTTAAAAAGGAAAATCTTTTTACAGGCGGCACCTTAAATGCCTCTTTTTTTAATGGAACTACAGCTTTGGGCATAAGCCCATACTTTGGTTATGGCTTAAATAAATATATTGATGTAGCGGTAACTGCCAATGTTAACTATGTTTCCCAGCGCCAGTACGGTTACAATGGATATTACCAAGGGAAATCGAGGCAAACTATTTATGGCCCTGGTGCATTTGTAAGAATATTCCCGGTAAAGTTTTTATTTGCCCAGGCTTCGTATGAGCATAATTTTATTAAGTATAAAAATATTTATCCTTCCAATAGCGGCATTCCAAATGACACTTATAATTTCAATGCAAATAGTCTGTTAGTAGGTGCTGGTTTTGCCAGTGGGCGGGGAGAAGGCAATAACTCTTATTATTATATTTCAATTGCCTGGGATGTGTTAAAGGATACTTATTCACCTTACCTCGATAATACGAAAAGTGCTCTTCCACAAATTCGTGCAGGTTATAACATTGCCTTATTTCAAGGTAAACATGAGAGGTATTAAAGATATTTTTTAATTTCTTCTGGTTCAATTAGAACAGTGATGATCGTATCAGGATGTGAATAAAGAAAATTTTCTTCATGCATCGTTTTAATATGAGCAATCAGATGTGTGTAAAATCCGCCTGAGTTTAAAAAGAATATTTTTTTACTGTGAATATTCAATTGGTTCCAGGTGAGCATTTCAAACACTTCATCCAGCGTTCCATATCCACCCGGTAGAATAATTGCAGCATCACATTTTTCATATAACATCGTTTTGCGTATATGCATAGTATCTACTACATGTAATTCGGTAAGATTTTCATGCACATGTTCCTGTGCTCGGAGTAATTCAGGAATAATTCCAATCACTTTTCCTTTTTCTTCAAGTGCTGAATTGGCAATAGCAGCCATTAATCCTTTGTTGCCTCCACCATAAATAACGGTAATATTATTTTGCGCAAGCAAATGACCTAGCGTATCTGTATGTTTTTCAAAAAGCGGATTGTTTCCCATTTTGCTCCCGCAAAAAACTGCTATCGATTTTATGCTCATAAACGTTAAAAATTAATAAAGAGCAAAGACACAAAGATTTTTTATATTTTCAATCTTATTTTTATGTAAATTCTTAAATATGTCAGCTCCCGTTTTGCTTGCTTTTGTTGTCGGTTATTTTCTTTTATTGCTTGGTATAGCCTGGTACACCAGCAAAAACTCCGACAACGAATCTTTTTTTATAGGCAATAAAAATTCTAACTGGATGTTGGTTGCCTTTGGGATGATAGGCACATCGCTCTCGGGTGTAACGTTTGTGAGTGTGCCTGGTGCAGTTGGCAAGGAGTCATTCGCCTATTTTCAAATTGTTATTGGTTACTTTATCGGGTATCTCACCATTGCTTTTGTTTTGTTGCCATTATATTATAAACTTAACCTCACCAGTATTTA
This sequence comes from Ferruginibacter sp., assembly GCA_039918155.1. Classification (GTDB taxonomy): domain Bacteria; phylum Bacteroidota; class Bacteroidia; order Chitinophagales; family Chitinophagaceae; genus Ferruginibacter. The sequence goes on along the minus strand of JBDSIB010000070.1, from coordinate 47,917 downwards.
TAATTATTTAGGCGACCGCCTCGGAATAAAAAGTTATAAAACAGGGTCAGCCTTCTTTCTATTAAGCCGTACATTGGGTGCTACTGCTCGTTTGTATCTAGTAGTAAAAATTTTACAGGATTTGATATTGTCTGATTTCGGAGTTCCTTTTTGGGCTACCACACTTATCATTTTAATAATGATATTAATTTATACTTACGAAGGTGGTGTAAAAACGATTGTGTTTACAGATACGCTTCAAACAAGCTTCATGCTGATAGGTTTAGTAGTTTGTATTGTATATATTTTAAAAACAATGGATCTTAGTTTTGGCGAAGCTATCAAACAATTAGGAACACATCAAGGCCAGAAAGGTGCTTACTCAAAAATATTTTTTACTAATCCATCAGATAAATTATTTTTTGTAAAACAAATTTTAGCCGGTGCATTCATTACCATAACCATGACGGGTATGGATCAGGAGATGATGCAAAAAACGATTTCTGTAAAAAGATTAAAAGATTCTCAGAAAAATATGGTCACCCTTTCTTTAATTATGGTAGTGGTAATATTTATTTTTCTGTTCTTAGGCGGACTGTTATACTTGTATGCAGCTCAGCAAGGTGTAAAAACTACCGGTGATGATCTGTTCCCAGACCTTGCTTTAAACCACATGCCTTCCATAGTTTCTGTAATATTTGTAATTGGATTAATATCAGCGCTCTTCCCCAGTGCTGATGGTGCTATTACGGCACTCACCTCTTCGTTTTGTATTGATATTTTAGGAATGAAACGCAGGGAAGATTGGTCTGAAGCCAAAAAGAAAAAAATACGTCAGCGTACACACTTAACTGTTGCTTTTATTTTCTTATTATTTGTAATGGTTTTCCATTTGGTAAACAATCAAAGTATGATAAATGTGATTTTGAAAATGGCGGCTTATACGTATGGGCCTTTATTAGGATTGTTTAGTTTTGGTATACTGACTAAGCGGTCAGTAAAAGATAATATTGTGCCTTTAATTTGCGTTGCGGCGCCATTGATATGTTTGGCATTAGAATTAATTACGCCTTATTTTATTGCAGGCTTTAAATGGGGCCCGGAATTACTGGTTGTAAATGGCCTACTAACTTATATTGGTTTGTTAATGATTTCAAAAAAATCTACTCCACAACAAATACAAGATGGAATTAATTAATGAAAAAGCAGAAGCATATGTAGTTGAATTTGCTTCACCACAAAATGTTTTACTACAACAGATAGAGCAGGAAACCCTCGCCAATCATGCACATTCAAATATGCTGAGTGGACATGTGCAGGGAAGTTTTTTATCTATGGTAAGTTATATGATAAAACCCCGTAGAGTGTTGGAGATAGGTACTTTTACAGGGTTTAGTGCGTTATGCTTGGCACAAGGGCTTGCAAAGGATGGTACCTTACATACCATTGAAATCAGGGAAGAAGAGGCAGAAATATCTGCATCAAATTTTAAGAAGGCAAATGCAGAAGCATATATAAAATTACATGTAGGTGATGCAAGAAAGATCATTCCCGGCTTAAACGAACAGTGGGATATTGTATTTATTGATGCTGATAAGGTTAGCTATATTGAATATTACGAATTAACTTTGCCGTTCTTAAAACAGGGCGGTTTTATAATTGCAGATAATGTTCTTTTTCATGGCCAGGTGCTTGAAGAAGAGATAAAAGGAAAAAATGCAATTGCCATTCATGCTTTTAATGAACATGTAAAAGCAGATAACAGAACAGAGCAGGTAATGCTGACCGTTAGAGATGGCTTAATGTTAATTCGAAAATTGTAGAAAATGAGAAAAATAGCAATTGCTATTATTTGTTTACTTGTTGCTGAAATATCTACTGCACAAAAAATGACTGCGCAGGAATATATTGAGAAATACAAAGACATTGCTATAGAAGAAATGTATCGCTCAGGAGTACCGGCGGCCATTACACTTGCACAAGGCCTGTTGGAAACTGAAAATGGAAATAGTGAACTGGTTAAGAAATCAAATAATCATTTTGGTATAAAATGTAAAAGTTCCTGGACCGGAGAAAGTGTAACGCATACTGATGATGCGCCCAATGAATGTTTTAGAAAATACAGTTCGGCAGCAGATAGTTACAAAGACCACAGTGACTATTTAAAAAATACATCACGGTATGCGTCTCTTTTCAAGTTAGATACTTCGGATTATAAAGGTTGGGCTTATGGGCTTAAACGTGCCGGTTATGCAACAAACCCACGCTATCCGCAGATATTGATAAATAACATTGAACAATATAACCTTCAGAAATATAATGCAGGTGCTGGCAGCAACATAGCTTTTGATGATGCAAAGTATGATGATACAAAAGTGGAAATGACTTCTGCACCAGTTCCAGAAAAGATTAAAGAAGTTGAAACTCCGACTCCGGTTATACCTGTAAAAAGATCAAGAACTTTATTTAATAGCTTGAAAGCATTTTATGCTTCCAAGCAAACATCTTTGCTTGCAATTGCAACCGGCTATGATATACCATTGTCAAAATTATTAGAGTATAATGATCTAAAGACGGATGGTTTACTTGCAGAAAGTCAATGGATATACTTAGAGAAAAAACCAAAGCAAGGAAACCGTGATTTTTACACAGCTTTACAAAATGAAACATTATACAGTATTTCACAAACAAATGCAGTGCAGCTTCAATCGTTAATGCAATACAATCAAATGAGAGAAGATGAAGTGGTGAAAGCAGGTAAACGTATACGTTTAAGGCCGGAATTTGGTAAGCCTGTTTCTGTAATACAAAAAGTAACAACGCATGAAGTGCAGCCCAAAGAAGGCTTATACAGCATTTCAAAAAAATACAATATATCAGTTCATAATTTAAAAAGCTGGAATAATCTTGAAGCTGAAGATCTGAAAATAGGCCAGGAATTAATTATATCTAAATAGAAAATATGTCTGTCATCCAGGTTAATGATAAAAAATTTCAACCTTACTTAACGGTTGCACAAATAGCCGAACAAATTGAAAGGTTGGGCGTAGAAATTAATAATGATTATGCAGGCAAACGTCCTTTGTTTATTGCAATACTAAACGGCTCATTTATGTTTGCATCGGACCTTTTTAAGCAACTTACCGTTGAGGCAGAAATATGCTTTATCAAACTTGCATCTTACAAAGGCACAAAAAGTACGGGTAATGTCATTACATCTATAGGCCTGGATGAATCTTTAAAAGGCCGTCATGTAATTATTATAGAAGATATTGTTGACACAGGTAAAACACTTAGCCAGTTTCTGCCACAGTTACATGAACACCAACCTGCGTCTTTAAAAATTGCTTCCTTGTTGCATAAGCCCGATGCATTGGAATATCCTGTCACAATAGATTATCTTGGTTTTAAAGTTCCCAATAAATTTTTGTTAGGTTATGGTTTGGATTATGATGGGTTAGGACGAAACCTTAAAGAAATTTATCAGTTGATAGAAGAATAGTCCACAATAAAATTATTATTCACTTTATTAAAAAGAATAGCTATTTTACCGAAATCGTTATTTTTTTGAAAAAGACATTAACATACTGCTTATTCTGCCTGGTTACTTTACCAGCATTCAGCCAATATTATCTGCGTGGCGATGTTAAAGATGAAAAGAATCAACCACTTCAGAATGCAAAAATATTTCTTCACTCTTCCAGGGCTCTTTATTATTCCGGAGCGTATGGTAGTTTCGGAATTAATGTTTCAAAAGACTACGATTCTCTAACAATATCTTTAGACGGTTATGAGCCTCAGGCGTTAAAAGTAAAATCAGATCTTTGGCAGAATATTGTTCTTAAAACGTCTGCCTCTAATACTACTAAAAATAAACCACATCTTATTTCTGTAACAAGAAATCTAAAACAGACATCTAAGTTTAACTGGTTCGTCAGCGATGAAACTTATTTTCAGTTAGTGGAAAATGAATTTGTAAATACAACTAACTATCCCAACACTGGTTTTTCATTAAATGTAAATAAAGCTTCTTACAGTAATGTACGCAGGTTTATTAATATGCAAAGCCCTGTGCCGCCTGATGCGGTGCGTATTGAAGAGATGGTGAATTATTTTAATCTTCACTACCGGGAGCCGGAAGATGGCGATGTTTTTAAAATAAATTCACAACTTACTTCTTGCCCTTGGAACAATTCAGAGCAATTACTTTTTCTCAACATCAATGCAAAAAAATTAGACCTGGCAAAAGTGCCACCAAGTAATTTTGTTTTCTTAATTGACGTTTCCGGCAGCATGGATATGCCTAACCGCCTGCCATTATTAAAAGCATCTTTTCAATTGTTTGTAAAAAATCTACGTGCCATAGATACAGTTTCTATTGTAATGTATGGTGGCACTGTTGGCATATGGCTACAGCCAACTTCCGGTGCAGAAAAAGATAAAATAAATAAATCTATTGAAGAACTTACAGCGTCAGGCGATACGCCTGGTGAGTCAGCAATAAGGGCAGCCTATCAACTGGCAGAACATACTTTTATAAAAGGCGGAAACAACAGGGTAATACTTGCAACAGATGGAGATTTTAATGTGGGCGAAACTTCAGAAAAAGCCCTGGATGAACTTATTACAAAAGAACGGCAAACCGGCGTATATCTTACCTGCCTTGGTGTGGGCATGGGCAACTTTAAAGATTCAAAACTACAGACACTGGCTAAAAAAGGAAATGGAAACTACGCTTATATAGATGATGTAAGAGAAGCAGAAAAAGTATTGGTAAAAGAGCTTACCCAAACTTTTTATTCCGTCGCCGATAATGTTTTTATGAATGTTCAGTTTAATCCGGCAATGATAAAAGAGTATCGCCTTATAGGTTTTGATAACCGTAAAGATGCTGTACAGGATGCATCCAGCGACCTGGAAGGGGGGGAAATAGGAAGTGGCAACAGTACATTGGCTATTTTTGAAATAATGCCGACACAGCAAAACATTCTTTCAAAAATAAATAAAGACCAAAGTAATATTGCGGAAATAAACATGCGCTACACAACCAATGACACTCTAACAAGAAAGTTACTTTACTCTGTACCGCAAAATTATCAGCCAATTGATAGTGTTGACAGAGAATTAAAATTTGCAACTGCTGTTACAATATTCGGCTTGAAAATAAAGCAATCTAAATATGCAGTTAATATTGATTGGCCCTTAATAAAAACTATCGCCACTTCTTCTGCAGATACCAACGATTATTTACAAAAAGAATTTTTGGAACAGATAGATAAGGCCTCAAAAATTTACGCAGAAAAAAAACGTAAGAAGAAAAATAAAAAAGATGATTAAAATAAATCTATAAAAAAAGCCCCGGCTATTTACCAGGGCTTATTTATTATCTCAATATTTTATTTCACTTCCACTGCATCGTTCAAATCAGAATCTACTAAAATACGACCGCAGTTTTCGCAAACCATTACTTTTTTACGAAGCTTGATTTCACTTTGCTTTTGTGGAGGAATAGCATGGAAACAACCACCGCAGCTATCTCTTTCTACCGGCACCACTGCAAGTCCATTGCGGTAGTTTTTACGAATGCGGTCATAGCTCATCAGCAATCTTTCATCTACATGGCTTCTTGCTCCTGCAGCTTCTTTGTTATAATGCTTTTCTTCTTTTTCAGTTTCGTTAATGATCTTTTCAAGCTCACCTTTTTTTCCGCTTAAGTTTCCTTCTTTAGTGGTAACTGCTTTTTTAGCAAACTCGAGTTGTTTTGCTTTTTCAGAAATTTCTTCAGTCGCATCCTTAATGTGCTTTTCACAAAGTTTTTCTTCCAATTGCTGCATTTCAATTTCTTTATTGATAGCCTCAAACTCACGGTTGTTCTTTACATTCTCACTTTGCTTTTCGTATTTTTTTATCAAAGCCTGCGCTTCTTTAATACCTTCTTTTTTCTGCTCTATAAATTCTGTAATGCCGTTTATTTCTTCTTCCACTCTTGTCTGGCGGGCATGCAAACCTTCAATTTCATCTTCCAGGTCTTTCACTTCCATTGGCAGCTCACCTTTTAATATCTGAATTTCATCCAGCTTGCTGTCAACTTTTTGTAAGCGAACCATAGAAGTCAATTTCTCTTCTACCGAAAATTCTTTAACTGAAGCCATAGTATTATTTGTTTTTAAATTTGGTTACAGGCATTATACCTTTGGTCATCATCGTTGTGTCACTCTCTTGTGCGGCAAACCGTTATTCAGCCTTCCCCTCAAAATAGTGAACAGGATTGGTATTCACACCCGTTTTTAGGACGGCAAAGTTAGGGAAATTTTCCCTCAAAATATCAAATAAAAGCTCTATGGTAAATTGTTCACTTTCATAATGGCCTATATCTGCCAACAGCATTTCATCCTCCGCATCAAAAAAATCATGGTATTATATATCAGAAGTTATATATATGTCAGCGCCAGCCTGCATTGCAGTCTTGGTTAAAAAACTGCCGGCACCACCGCAAACTGCCACTTTCTTTACCATTTTGCCTGTAAAGGAGGTATGTTTTACAACTGGCACTTTAAAAGTCATCTTTAAAATTTCCAACATCTCCGATTCTGAAACCGGCTTTTCCAGTTCTCCAACAAGCCCACTCCCGGTTTGATGGTAAATGTTGGCAAGATTATAAATATCATGGGCTACTTCTTCGTAAGGGTGAGCAACTTTCATCGCATTTATTATTTGCCCTTGCATCCATACCGGAAAGATCACTTCTATCTTTACCTCATTTTCAAGATGTCTTTCACCAATTTTACCTACGTAAGGATTGGTTTCGTTACCGGCTTTAAAAGTACCTGAACCTTCCATTGTAAAGCTACATTCGCTGTAATTCCCAATATTGCCGGCACCTGCGGCAAACAAAGCATCCAACAATTTCTGTTGATCATTTACCGGAACAAATAGGGAAAGCTTTTGCAGCAAACCATTTTTTGGTGATAATATCTGCCGGTTTATCAGTCCAAGCATTTCAGCAATTTTTCCATTTACACCATCAATCACATTATCAAGATTTGTATGTATAGCATAAATAGCAATATCATTTTTAATGGCAGTTATAATTGTTTTTTCAACGTAATTATGTCCTGTTATTTTTTTTAATCCTTTAAAAATGATGGGATGATGAGCAATGATAAGATTGCAGTTTTTTTCAATCGCTTCGTTTACTACAGCTTCTGTGGCATCCAGGCAAATGAGTGCTCCACTGCAATTCCAGTCTGAATTACCAGTTATTAAACCTGCATTATCATATTCTTCCTGTAAATATGATGGGGCAATTTTTTCTAATGAAAACACAATATCTTTTATCCTCATAACGTTTTTTTGAAAATTAAAGTTAATCCAATTACAAATTTCTAAAGTCGTATTTCTATGAAACTAAAGCAATTCCTGCCATTAATTATAATCTTAGCTGGTATTTATTTTACGAGTTGCCAAAAAGGCATCAGTGAAGAAAATAGTATAATACCTCCGTCAACAACTAAGGCAGATAGCGGTTATTTGTCAAAAATATATTTTATTGACATATCAGGCGGAAGCAATGATACAGCAGGAGATTTTAGATATGTTTATGATTCTCAAAAAAGAGTTATAAATATTATCGATTCTTCTTATGATACATTTGATTATAGTATTGAAACCTATACCTACTCTTATAACGGTACGGATACCCTACCGAGTAGTGTAACTGTAGTTACAAAATTTCAAAACAATCAACCTGATCTTTGGTTAGAGAGATATTTTTATTATAATTCAATAGGGCAACGGATAAAGGATTCGACATTTTCAAATTATCAAGATAATATTATTGAAAACTATAAATATACTTCAGGGAATATATACATGGAAGGTAGAGGAAAAGCATTAGGCGGCCTACCCATAATTTTTGATACTGCTACACTTGATCCAAACAAAAATATAATTTCAAATGTCAAGTGGTATAATAATTATAAAACAGTATCTACAGTAACTTATGATAATCATCCTTCTCCTTTTGCAAAATTAAGTAACTATAAAGCTTTAGAAGTATTTCCATTTGGCGAAACTTTTTTTTATGAGATGCCACAGAAAAATAACAGGCTAGCTATCACAGAATCTGTAACGTTTAATGGAAATCCGCAATCGGATTTTGATGAGGATCTGACAGGCAAATATTCATACCGGGCCGATGGGTATCCTACGCAGATAATAGCTCCCGATGTAAAATATATTTTTGTTTATAAAACTTTATAGCAGTGTTATATAGCATCCGGCTATTTTAAAAATATTTATGAGTACGTAAAGCTTTAGATTTGTTATTCGGAATAATAATTTAAAACCTAGAAACTTTGTCGGAAAGTAAATTGTATCAACAATATAAAAATTCACTTCAAAAAATTGCCGATGTAAAATATGCATCGGCAATTTTGCAATGGGACCAGGAAACTTTTCTTCCGCCCAAAGGCGGAGATATGCGTGGCAGGCAGATCGCAACATTGAGCGAATTAGCACATGAACAATTTACAAATGAAAATATCGGTTCATTACTAAATGAATTAATAAAAGATGATAGCCTATCTCATTCACAAAAACGAAATGTGGAACTATCTCTTCATGATTTTAATAAAAGCAAAAAACTGCCCTCTTCCTTTGTGCGGCAAATGAGTGAAACGGTGAATAAAAGTTTTCATGCCTGGATACAGGCACGAAAAGAAAATAGTTTCAGCACTTTTGAAAAACCATTGCAACAGATTATTGATCTTAAAAAGCACGAAGCTGACTTGTTGGGTTATGAGCAGCACCCTTATGATGCACTGATGGATGAATTTGATAAAGGACTAACAGTGAAAAAAGTAGATGAATTGTTTGCAGATCTAAAGCCACAGTTATCAGAACTATTAGACACAATTGAAAATAAGCCGCAGGTGGATAATGCTTTTCTTCATCAGCGTTTTGATAAAGACAAACAATGGGATGTTGGCATAGAGATATTAAAACGGATGCATTTTGATTTTGAAGCAGGGCGGCAGGATATCAGCGAGCATCCTTTTACCACAAATTTTAATAGTAACGATGTCAGGGTTACGACAAGAGTAAATGAAAATGATTTTGCAAACATGCTTTGGAGTTGCATACACGAGGGCGGCCATGCATTGTACGAACAGGGTTTGCCTAATGGCGAATACGGTTTGCCGTTAGGGGAGTATTGCAGTTTGAGTATTCACGAAAGCCAGAGCCGCCTATGGGAAAATTGTGTTGGAAGAAGTTTGCCTTTTTGGCAACATAATTATGGCCTGTTGCAAAAGTATTTTCCTCAACAATTCAACAATATATCAGTTCAACAATTTTATAATGGTATAAACAAAGTACAACCATCTCTCATACGCACAGAGGCTGATGAAATTACTTATCATTTTCATGTTATGATAAGATATGAAATAGAAAAACTGTTGATTGAAGGCACTATAAATGCAAAAGATATCCCGGCATATTGGAACGAACATTACAAGAAATATCTTGGTATCACAGTACCTAACGATAGAGAAGGCTGCCTGCAGGATGTGCATTGGAGCCACGGTAGTTTCGGTTATTTTGCCACATATAGTATCGGGAGTTTATATGCAGCACAATTGTATGCAGCTATTGCTGCTAAAAATCCCTCTTTACAAATAGATGTGTCCAATGGAAATACAAAATCCATCTGGCATTGGCTGCAACAACATATTTATCAAAATGGGCGTTATTACAGCTCAGAACAATTATGTAAAAAATCTACCGGTGAGCAATTAAATGCAGAATATTTTATTAACTATGCAACCACAAAATACACAGGAATATATGGTTAAAGAGGATAAAAGTTTTCCAGCTGTTTTTTACAGGTGGCGCATTGTAATAGCTATTGTATTTGCCATGGGAATATTGTTTTCTCAAGGGTGTAAAAAAATTATAGAAAATAAATCACAGGCTTTGCTCCAGCAATATTTCGAGAACAATATTCTTAACCGTGATTTTATAGTGAGTCTTGGTACTGATAATGGAACAGACCTTACTCCGCAATACACTGGTTATCTATTCAGACTTACAAAAAATACATTGCTGGATGGGCCATTGACTGCTACTTTAAACAATACAACTGTTTACACCGGCACCTGGAGTTGCAATGATGATTACAGTAAACTAACGATCCTGATCAACCAGCCCTCTATCCCCACAGAGTTTGTTTTTTTAAACCGTGCCTGGAGGTTTACTAAAAAAGATGTACCCACGATGGAACTGGCACCCTGGGGCACTACAGATGCAAAAGTGCTTCATATGACAAGGCAGTAATTGTTGATAAATTTGTGGATAATTCCATCTCTTTCAATCACGATACAACATACTATTTCATTCTTATCTGCGTTTATACCTCAACTTACCAAGTTTTAATTAAAACCACCTACGCTAATATCAATATGAAGAACAAATCACTTCACTTCTCTTTTATTGCTTATAAAATAGAAGTTGCTCCAGCTTTTTATCAAAATGCCGATAGCAAACTTTTATCTATTCCTATATAAATTATTTCGATTCAATTCTCAAAAGTCCGGTGCTTACCAATAATGATTTTTGTTTTTATGGATTGTTTGGATAACAGAGGCCCCGCCGCAAGGCAGGGCCTTCCTGTTTATAGAAAAAGAAATAGTTATTTTTTTGGAATAATTATTATTTTTACCTGGATAGAGGATGCAAACTGCTGATTTTAAAATTATTGTAAAAGTGGGCAGTAGGTTTATACTAAATTTTACAATCAGGCGTTATGATTCTGTATACCGGTATTTTATTAAATATTAGCATATAATTTGATGTAAATATTACTGGAATTTAAAAAATTCAATTACATTTACTTAATTGAAAAAATCAATTTTAATACTAAATCTTTTTATTGGAATAACTTTTACTTCATTTGCTCAAAATAAAATACCTGCTGACAACGGCATTTCCCAGGCAAAACTGATTAAATTTTATCCCAATCCTGCCACTTCGGTTATCAATCTCGATTTCCAGAAGGGCTATGATAAATCGTATTCTTTCCAGGTATATAATTTTATTGGCAAAATGGTGCTTGAATTAAAAAATGTCTCCTCCCATACTACAATCAATGTAGAAGATTTTTACCGTGGTATCTATATCTTTCAACTGCGTGATAGAAATGGTTCTATTATAGAATCCGGCAAGTTCCAGGTAAATAAGTAATACTTTCCTCTTTTTTATTTTAAGTGTCAATTTGACTGCAAAACATGCATTGGCAAAATGTTTGACTATCGTACCTTTGCACACATTTTAAAGCAACATTATGGAAGATAAGAAGACCTCATTTGAAGAAAATGAAGATATTAATATTAATTCGGACGCAGATATTCCCGGAAACACACATTTAACCAATCCTTACACAGAAAACGAAGCAGAGCTTGAAAAGCTATCTTCTAAGTTAGAGGAGCAAAAAGATAAATATTTACGTCTGTTTGCTGAGTTTGATAATTACAAGCGCCGTACCGCTAAAGAAAAGCACGAAATGTCTCAAACAGCAGGAAAAGATATTATTATTTCTTTACTGGAAGTAGTCGATGATTTTGATAGGGCAGAAAAGCAAATGGATACAAGTGATGATATTGAGCAGGTAAAGCAAGGCAATAAACTCGTATTTAATAAGCTTCGCAATGTACTACAGCAAAGAGGTTTACAGCCAATGAAAAGCATTGATACGGTATTTGATGTAGAGAAACACGAAGCCATTACAGAAGTGCCTGCAGGTGATAAAATGAAAGGCAAAGTAGTGGATGAAATTGAGAAAGGATACTACCTGAATGATAAATTGATCCGTTTTGCAAAAGTTGTAGTTGGAAAATAATTAGCTGCGACCCTAAAGAGGTTTGAAATATATTCTGTCAGAAATTAATTACAATCAATAAATTTCCCCTTTAGGGGATTAAGGGGTATGAAAAGAGATTTTTACGAAATACTGGGCGTTTCTAAATCAGCTTCGCAGGAAGAGATAAAGAAAGCGTACCGTAAAGTTGCCATGCAGCATCACCCGGATAGAAACCCCGGCGATAAAGCTTCTGAAGATAAGTTCAAAGAAGCAGCAGAAGCTTATGAAATTCTGAATGATTCTGATAAAAAATCTCAGTACGATCGTTTTGGGCATAATGCTTTTGCCGGCGGGCAAGGCAGAGGTGGCTTCAGTGGCGGCGGAATGAACATGGATGATATCTTCAGCCAGTTCGGTGATATTTTTGGCGATGAAGGAGGATTTGGTAGCTTCTTTGGTGGTGCCAGGCGGGCTTCTACGGGTCGTGGAAATGGTACACGGGGTAGCAACCTAAGAGTAAAACTTAAAATGAATTATGAGGAGATTGCAAAAGGTGCCAATAAAACGATCAAGGTAAAAAAACATGTAAGATGTACCACCTGTAATGGCAGCGGTGCAAAAGATAAGAACAGCATTCAAACGTGTAGCGGATGTGGCGGTAGCGGCCAGGTGCGCAGGGTGCAGAATACTTTTTTAGGACAGATGCAGACTGTTACAACTTGCCCAACCTGTAATGGCGAAGGAAGTACCATTACTAACAAGTGTACAGCATGTAAAGGCGAAGGCCGGGTGTATGGTGAAGAGACTGTAACCATAGATATTCCGGCCGGTGTACAGGAAGGAATGCAGTTAAGCATAAGTGGCAAAGGCAATGCAGGCGAGCGTGGCGGCGCACCCGGTGATCTGATTGTGTTGATAGAAGAAGAAGCACATCCGCAATTGCATCGGGATGGTTTAAATGTGGCTTTCGATCTTCATATTTCTTTTCCAGATGCGGTGTTTGGCACCCAGGTAGAAGTACCTACGATTGATGGCCGGGCAAAAATTAAAATTCCTGCCGGCACACAAAGCGGAAAAATTTTTAGGCTTAAAGGAAAAGGATTTCCTCATGTAAACAGTTACGAAAAAGGCGATCAGCTCATCCAGGTAAATATCTGGACGCCTCAAAATATTAGTTCAGAAGAAAAAGATATGCTTGAAAAAATGCATCAATCAAAAAATTTTGAACCTAAACCTGAAAAAACTGACAAATCATTTTTTGATAAAGTTAGAGAGATGTTCAGTTGATCAAATCAATAAATTTTTATAAAAGCCTGCACTTAATTTGAGCAGGCTTTTTTATTTTTTTGAAGCCCGACATTTGTATTTCAATCAGTCTCGGTCCCGGGTCCCTCTATCCGTTACAAGCCCGCCGTTGGCGGGGCTTTCAATTTCTATCGGGGCTAGATACCCGGCAGTAAACCTTTTATCAGCATTCATCAACAGTAGCTCCTTTTATTTCTTTATAAATTATTCTGTAAAAAAATTATCCATTAAATTGCCTCTTCATGTTGCAAAAACTTCACATACAGAATTATGCCATAATTGATGAACTGGCTATTGATTTCTCTTCCAGCTTAAATATTATTACCGGTGAAACAGGTGCAGGAAAAAGTATTTTAATGGGCGCACTCAATTTAATACTTGGCCAACGAGCCGATAGCAGTGTGCTGCAACAACAAGGCAAAAAGTGTGTGGTAGAAGGGTTCTTTTCAATAAAAAATAATGCAGCCATAAAAGACTTTCTATTAGCTAATGAACTGGATGTAGAAGAGGAGATTTTGTTGCGTCGTGAAATTGGCAGTAATGGAAAATCCAGGAGTTTTATAAATGATACACCGGTAAATTTATCCCAGTTAAAAGAGCTGGCTGTTTTGTTGGTCGATCTTCATCAGCAGTTTGATACAATGGAACTCAGCAGTGAAAACTTCCAGAGAGATGTATTGGATGCACTTGCGGGAAATGCATCTTTACTACAACAATTAAAGGCTAAATTCGGCGAGTATAGTTTTGTAAAAAAACAATTGGAAGAGTTGCAGTTGCAACAAACGAATGCTAATAAAGAGCTGGATTATAATAAATTTCTTTTTGATGAACTGGAGGAACTTTCTCTCAAAGAAAATGAACTGGAAGATCTTGATACAGAAATAAAATTATTGAGCAATGCAGAAAATATAAAACAACAGCTCGGTGCTCTTTATTTTGAATTGAAAGACAGTGATCAGCCAATTGTACAGCAATTGAAGGTACTTCAGCATAAGTTAAATAGCCTGCAGCAATATCATCCTAAAATAGAAGAGCTGCATCAGCAGTTAAATACCGCCGTTATTGAGTTACAGGATGTAGCCGATGAGCTGGAAACCATTGACGACGGCATTCATTACGATGCCCAACGCATACAGGAAGTAAATGACCGTTTATCAACCGGGTATAAATTATTAAAGAAGCACGGAGTTAATGATACACTGCAACTGCTGAACATCCAGGAAGAATTGCAACAAAAATTAGATAGCGTTCTCAATATTTCATCTTCTATAGAAAATTTAGAAAAGCAATCAATAATATTATTTAAGGAATGTAATTCTATCGCCCACAATATTTCTGAGAACAGAACAGGACAGGTAAAATCATTTACCCAAAATGTAAATAAATTATTGCAACAGGTTGGTATGCCCAATGCACAATTGAAAGTGCAACTGCAACCGGCTACATTATCTTTTTTTGGTATTGATGAAATTGATTTTTTGTTTGATGCAAATAAAAGCAACCGCTTTGAGCCTTTAAATAAAGTAGCAAGTGGTGGAGAATTAAGTAGGTTAATGTTGAGCGTAAAATCTCTAGTAGCAAAGAAATTACAATTACCTACTTTGATCTTTGATGAAATAGATACCGGTATCAGTGGCGAAGCAGCTAAGCAGGTTGGTATCATTATGAAAAGCTTAGCAGTATCGCACCAGTTGATTGCAATTACCCATCAGCCACAGATTGCTGCCAGGGCTGCTGCACATTATTTTGTATATAAAGAGATTGTGAACGATAAAATTGTAACTGCTATAAAACTTTTGAACCATGATGAGCGTATTATAACCATTGCCAAAATGCTCAGCGGCGAAAAACCAACCCCCGCAGCACTGGAAAATGCCCGTGAAATGATGAACTAATTTAGAAATGCGTAAACTTGTTATCTTTTTATTATTGATTGCTGTTCTTGCTATTGGTTATAGCATTCACTTACTCATAAAGAAATTTATAAACCCAAAAGCGTCGGCGAGTCATCTTTTTTTATATTTTCTGGCGCACTTTGTTGCCATATTCATATTCTCTTTTATTATCAGTTTTATTATTATTCATTTTTCAGCATATATTTTTCAACAGTAAAGGCTATTTTTACCCCGCAGTAAAATTATACTTCTAAAAATTATATCACATGAACTACAGTTTATTAAATGGAAAAAAAGGAATCATTTTTGGCGCCTTAGATGAAAAATCAATTGCCTGGATAACGGCTTTACGCTGCCATGAAGAAGGAGCACAGATTGTACTAACTAATGCACCAGTAGCGATGCGTATGGGCGAAATAAACAAATTAGCAGAAAAAATAAATGCGCCGGTTATTCCCTGTGATGTAAGCAATGGGGATGATGTAGAAAACCTTATCACAAAATCTATGGAACATTTTGGCGGCAGCTTCGATTTTATTCTGCACTCCATTGGCATGAGCCTTAATGTTCGTAAAGGAAAACATTATACAGAACTGGACTATGGTTTTAATGAAAAAACGTTTGCTATATCATCCATGAGCCTGCACCGTGTGTTGGCAACCTGTATGAAAAAAGATGCCCTTAACGAATGGGCAAGTGTGATTGCACTTACCTACATTGCTGCACAAAGAGTATTTCCCGATTACAATGAAATGGCAGATGCTAAATCTTTATTAGAAAGTGTTGCCCGCAGTTTCGGCTATCATTACGGTGTAAAAAAGCATGTTAGAATAAATACCATTTCTCAATCACCTACCCGAACGACAGCAGGTAGTGGTGTTAAAGGGTTTGATGGCTTTATAAATTATGCAGAAAAAATGAGCCCATTAGGAAATGCAAGTGCAGAAGATTGTGCTAATTATTGCGTGGTAATGTTTAGTGATCTTACCAAAATGGTTACTATGCAGAATCTATTCCATGATGGCGGTTTCTCTACTACAGGTGTTACATTAGAAGTAATAGAGCAAATGGAGAAATAGCATTTATCATCTAAATTTATTTACAATGAAACAATTAATTCTATTCTGTTTTTTTGGAATTTTTTTTGTGGGTTGTAATAAAAAAGATTCTACACCTGCAAATCCACTTGCTGAAGCACTGCAATCAGGCACCTGGAGAATTAATAATTTTAATCTGGCAGGTATTGATAAAACTGCTCAATTTTCTGGCGCTACTTTCACCTTTAAATCTAACGGAAATGTTTCAGTTACAACTGGTACCAATTCTTATACAGGAAGTTGGAGTTATGGGTATGTGAGTAATCCTAACGGCTCCCAACTAACTATGACAATTGTATTTACTTCCCCGCCTGTGTTTGCAGATTTGACCGCATCCTGGAATGCTAATGGACTATTTCCAACTAATGTTACATTATTAAAAATAAGTTCAACCGGATCGGATTTTCTTTCTTTTACAAAAAATTAAAATTACAAAGCCCCCAAATTTTTGGGGGCTTTTTTTTATAAAAAATCTTATCCTTAAAAGAAATTAATATTCATCTTCATTAAAAAAGAAATCTTCCTGGCTTGGATAATCCGGCCAGATGTCATCTAGTCCTTCATATAGATCTCCCTCATCTTCCAGTTCCTGTAGATTCTCAATTACTTCAATAGGTGCACCACTACGGATGCTATAATCTATCAGTTCATCTTTTGTTGCCGGCCATGGAGCATCTTCAAGGTGTGAGGCCAATTCTAGTGTCCAAAACATGGTATGTAAAGGGTTTAATTTTTTGCAAATGTATATGTTCGTACGAAATAACCAAAAGTGTTTTTTTAACAGAGCTAAATTGCATTTTAATATAAACAATCTAAAAGCCGGATTATTGCACTTATCTTATTATAACTAATGCAATTATGCTTATTTTCGATTGATGTTAAGTGCAAAAAATATTGAGAAATATTACGGAAAATTACATGTATTAAAGGGCGTTGATATAGAAATAGCCAAAGGGGAGATCGTGAGCATCGTCGGATCTTCCGGCGCCGGCAAGAGTACGTTGCTCCATATTCTGGGTACTTTGGATAAACCGGAAAAAGGCACCGTTTTATTAAATAATGAAAGGGTAGAGGCACTAAAAGGAAACAGCCTTGCACGTTTCCGGAATAATAATATTGGCTTTATTTTTCAGTTTCATCACCTGTTACCTGAATTTACTGCACTCGAAAATGTCTGTATACCAGGCTGGATAGCCGGAAAAAAGAAAAAAGAAGTGCTTTCAAGAGCTACAGAATTGTTGGAAAATCTTGGCCTGGGCCAAAGGCTGGAAAATAAACCACACCAATTGAGCGGCGGAGAACAGCAAAGAGTTGCAGTTGCAAGGGCATTAATAAATAATCCTGCTATAGTAATGGCAGATGAACCCACCGGAAACTTAGACAGCGCCAATGGCCGTGAATTGCATAAGCTTTTTATAGAATTAAGAGATAAATATCAGCAAACCTTTTTAATTGTTACACACAACGAAGAATTGGCGGCAATGAGCGACCGGATCGTTCACATGAAAGATGGGCGAATAATTGAGAATGGATAGTGGTATAATTTTTTTGAAACCAACAGTTGTTTTTTATAGCAGCATATTTGTGTCCTCACCCGATAGCAATCGGGATGTACAATAAAACTTTGCTGAGCTTTATAGAAGTCAAGATGATTACTCCATGCTCAATTTAAAATGTTACTATTTTTCCATCAAATTCCTTAACCTCTCAGCAACCTTTTCCCCATTCGGCAGCATCTCTTTTTCCAAATCAATATTCATTGGCACTGCCGGTAAATTCAGTGCTCCCATTACTTCAACCGCAGCATCTAAATATTTAAAGCAAGCTTTTGAAACCCTTCCTGCAAGCGCTTCTGCAAAAGAATTATTCTGTTGCTCTTCTGTCAATATTAAACATTTACCATGATTTTTTACCACACCAAAAACCAGTTCTTCATCTAATGGAAATAAAGTTCTCAGATCTATGATCTCAATTTGATTGTTGAATTGCTTTGCAGCAGCTTTTGCCCAATATACGCCCATGCCATAAGTGATCACACAGCAGCTTTCACCGGATGCTACTTTTTGTTCATCTGCTTTTAAAATAATATTTCCCTTTCCTAGCGGTATTACATAATCGCTGGAAGGTTCGGTCATTTTTGCTTCTTCTGTGCCGGGCACTTTACTCCAGTACAATCCTTTATGCTCCAGCATTACAACCGGGTTCGGATCTAAAAAGGCAGCTTTCATCAGGCCTTTCATATCTGCCGTATTGCTTGGGTAAACAATTTTAATTCCCTTGATAGAGAGCAATGTGCTTTCTACACTTCCACTGTGGTAAGGGCCGCCACCACCATATGCCCCGATCGGAACTCTTATCAACGTTTGCACCGGGAACTTTCCACAACTTAAATAACAACTCTTCGAAATTTCTGTTACCAATTGATTTAACCCAGGATAAATATAATCTGCAAACTGTACTTCAACAATCGGCTTCACACCAACAGCACTCATGCCCACAGTAGAACCGATAATATAAGCTTCCTGTATAGCAGTATTAAAAACCCGGTGATCACCAAATCGTTCCGCAAGTGTAGCTGCTTCCCTGAAAACGCCGCCGAGTCTACGTCCCACATCCTGTCCGTATAAAATTGCCTCCGGAAATTCTTCCATTATTTCCCGTATGGCAAACAAAGCTGCATCTACCATCAACACTTTTTCTTTATTTGCGGGAGCTCTTTCTCCCTTCTCTTCAGTAATGGTTGCCGGCGCAAAAATATGATCACTAACACTTGTAATATCCGGTTCCGGCGAAGCATCTGCGGCCTCAAAATCTTGCTTAACTAACGCCACTGTTTCTTCTTCAATATTTTTTAAAACATTTTCTTCTAAAGCATTTTGCAAAAGATAATTTCTCAACTTGGGAATGGGATCATTTTGATATTGCTCCGCTAACTCTTCATTACTACGATAAAAGTCTTTCCGTACGCCACTTGTATGATGCCCTAATAAAGGAACGGTAGCATGCACAAGCCAGGGCTCTCTCTTTTCTCTAACGGTATTGATCACTTGCTGCATCGTATCATAACTCTGCAAAAAATCAGTACCATCAATACTAACACGGTTTATGCCTTTAAAACCTTCAATAAATTCGTAGGCATTTGTGGTTCTGGCTTCTGCAGCGGTAACACTGATGCCCCAGTTATTATCCTGTACTAAATATATTATGGGTAATTGGTGTAAGGCTGCAAACTGAAATGCTTCACTTACTTCCCCTTCTGTTACAGAGGCATCGCCTAGTGAACAAATGACTACTGGCAGTTCCCCGTTGCTTCCTTTTTTTAAAAGCGGAGAGCTTATTTTTTCTAAATATTTTATGCCCTGTGCTATACCCGTTGTAGGAATGGCCTGCATGCCGGTGGCACTACTTTGATGTATGATTTCGGGTTTATCATCACCTCTGTAATTAGGGTGATTATAATATTCTCTACCACCGGTAAAAATATCTTCTCCTTTTGCAAGCAACTGCAGCATTAATGTATATGGCGAAAAGCCAAGGCCAAGCATTATACTTTCATCCCGGTAGTAAGGGCTCACATAGTCGCATGGCAATAAATTAAAAGCAGCCGCCAATTGTATGGCTTCATGGCCACGGCTTGTACTGTGTACATATTTGCAAATTTGCCTGTTAGCCTCGTAAATATCTGTCATGGCCTTTGCTGTGCACATCAGACGGTAGGCATTCAGTAAAATATCTTTAGAAACATTCATTCAGCATCGAAATTAAAACCAATAAGACTGCAAAATAAGTAATATTAAAAATAGAAACTTTTTTAAGCTATTGTTAATGACTATAATAAATTCTTACTGGCATGATTTTATATTTATTCAGGTATGTTTAAGAAAATGAACTGGAGAAATATTTTTCCTGCTGCTACAATTGCAGCGTTGTTTTTTTGTTTTTTTGCGTTCTTATTTATACAACAGGCAGAATATTCTTCCACCTGGCTACTGTACCTCGGAAGCATATGTTTCTTTTTCTCCATTACGGCTTTCTCCATTTTCCGAAAGGCAGAAAAGAGAAATGATGAAACAACTACTACTCCCATTTTTGAAGGATTAGTAACTACCGGCACAGGTATAATAATTTCTTGTCTAATTGTTTTTATATTATTATTGATATTAATGCCTGGGTTTATTGAAAGCGTCCCTGCTACCCATGTACTGCAGGGGGAACCAGCTGCGGGTATAGCTGGGAAAACAAATGGATTAGTATTTAAAGTGTTTTTCGCCGCTACGTTATTGAATTTCTTTGGGGGCTCAATCGCCAGTATAATTATGGCTTTTTACATTAAGAGTAAAACTATCAAAATTTAAGGTTAACATTTAATTGGCCGTCTCTTTTAGCAGGAGTAGTATTTTTATAAGTACAATAATCCACATACTGTGGAAAAGTATTGAAATTAAGCCTGGTACTGTATTATTAATTTGCGGTGCTTTCAATAAAAAGGATAATCCATTTATTTTTCCCGGTTAATAAATTCCATGCAAAAAAAATCATCAAGGTTTCTATTCATAAGTGTAAATATTTTTATTCTCTCAATCTTCTTTTCAAGTAATATTTATTCTCAAATTCAATCCTCTTCAAGTAAAATACCCTCTCAAACAATAACAGTACTTTCAGTTATAAAAAATCCAATAACAGATATTTTAGACCTAAAATATACATCAGAATCTAACCAGGAGATACAATTACAACTTGTCGATAATACCGGTAAAGTAGTTTTATCAAGGCAGTTTAATGTTCTCAAAGGCGATAATATGTTTAAATTGGAAGAAGTCGCCCGTCTTTCTCCGGGTCTTTATATTTTATCAGTGATGGATAAAAAACTGAATAAATACCATGCTAAAATTATTAAAAATTAATTTTGAACTATTTAGTTTCTAAGTTCCTTCATATTTTCACTCCATTAATTTTCAAGAAATTGATGGAGTTTTGTTTTGTACTTATAACCTGTCATTTCATTTTGCCGCTGGTAATATTTTAAAGTGCTTTTATTTCCTTATGTAGAAAAAAGTATTAAAATATTATTACCTTTTGCAGATCGAGTTTTTTTTGATCCTGCCTTAAAGTATTTGTTTTCTAACTTTGTAAAAAAATCAAAAATGAAATTGATAAAAGGTTTACCATTAACAGTATTAATAACAGCAGGCTGTTTTTTTGCTACAGCACAGCCAAAAAGAGATACACCATCTAAAAATGTTGCATCACCAATGATGATGCACAAACCTGCATCAAACGACAGTTCTACAATTGATTACTCTAAATCGAAAAATTCTATTACCAATGGTACAGTAACAGTCGAAGGAAAATTGATCAACTATCGGGCTGAAGCCGGAACACTTGTTCTCAAAAATAGTGATGATGCTCCTACTATAAGTATTTTCTATACTGCTTATTTTAAAAGTGATGAGAAACCTTCGCAAAGGCCAATCACTTTTATTTACAACGGTGGTCCGGGCAGTGCCACAATATGGTTGCACATGGGAGCCTGGGGCCCACAAAGAGTTTATATAAATGATACTACCCGTACACGGGCTCCTTTCAAAACAGTAAATAATGATTACAGTTTGTTAGATGCAAGTGACCTGGTTTTTATTGATGCGCCGGGAACTGGTTTCGGAAAAATCATTACCAAAGAAATGGGAGGAGCCGGTACGCCGAAAGATTTTTACGGAATTGACGAGGATGCAGATGCATTTGCTTCTTTCGTAAAAGATTTTGTTTCTGACCATAACCGGTGGAATTCACCGAAGTATCTTTTTGGAGAAAGCTATGGTACTTTCCGGTCTGCAGTAGTTTCCAATCTTCTTCAAACAAGACATAATATGAGCCTTAACGGCATCATTCTTTTATCACAATTACTTAGTTATGCAAATATGAATGAAACCACTGGTGGTAACCCCGGTGATGGTCTTCCATTTGAACTGGTACTCCCTTCATTTGCTGCTACTGCATGGTATCATCATAAATTACCTAATCAACCTGCTAAACTGGAACCATTTTTACGTGAGGTGGAAAATTTTGCCATGACCGATTATGCTTTAGCCCTAAATAAGGGCGCTGCACTGGATGAGGCATCTTTTACCCGTATTGCAGAAAAATTACACGACT
The DNA here is from genome assembly GCA_039918155.1 of Ferruginibacter sp. Lineage (GTDB taxonomy): Bacteria > Bacteroidota > Bacteroidia > Chitinophagales > Chitinophagaceae > Ferruginibacter. The sequence continues at coordinate 25,631 of JBDSIB010000070.1, read as the reverse complement.
ATATCGGACTACCGGTGGCGTATATACGAAAAGCAAACCTGAGAATAAACGGTCCACAGTTTGAGCAAACCCTTTTGGGTGATAAAGACCAAGTTACAGGAAGACTTGATTCCCGCTTCTCGGGAGCTCCTATGAATCCATTAAGTGAAGGTGCTGAATATGATCCTATGGATTCCTATATTGACGGACCTTTTACTGCTACATTTAATAATTATGTTCGTACGGAATTAAATTTTGGAAAAGGAATGGATTATAAAGTTTCTGGCAATACCGGCCGTTGGAATTTTACCCGAAGAGGATTTATTGGTTTTCCAAATGTGATGAATGATCTTGCTGAAGCAATGATCTATAATCCTGATTTGAAGGTAATGTTGAACCAGGGCTACTTTGATCTTGGAACTCCTTATTACGAGGGTATTTATGAAATGCAACATCTGCCGATGCCTGCAGCATTGCAAAAAAATATTGAATATGCACAGTACTTTTCTGGCCACATGGTGTATCTACACCCGGAATCTTTGAAGCAACTACATGATAACGTAGCGAAATTTATAAAATCTACTTATTAATAATAAATCCCCCGGTATTTTTTGCAATTGCATTAGACGTCGGGGGATTTTTATGCATTAAAAAATATATTGAGTAATTACTTCAATTTTACGAGCGGATGATTAAGCCCGTTCACCTCATTTCTGATAACCTTATATTTAGAGAGGCTTTCAAAAAGTTGTGTAATGGTTTTAAATCCATAAGTCCGGGGATCAAAACTTGGATCAATTTTACGGAGGGAAAAACCGAGTTTAGAGATATAAGTTTCCTCTTCTTCGTTTGTAGATATTTCGAAGGCTTTATCAATTAAGTTCAGGTTTACTTTTGGAAAACCTTTTTTATCTTCTCCAGATTGAATATTTCTTTTCTGATTTTTTTTAGGGGATTGTACAGCCGTTTTTATTTTTTCCTCTTTTACTTCCAATTCCTCCGCCGGTATCAAGTTTTCTGTAAAGGTGAAAATTTCACAAGAGTTTACAAATGCTATCGGGGTGGTTTTTCTTCCAATACCCATTACAAAAAGTCCTTCTTCTCTTATTCTTTTGGCAAGGCCGGTGTAGTCGCTATCGCTTGATACAATACAAAATCCTTCCACACTATTGTTATGCAGAATATCCATTGCATCAATAATGAGAGAACTATCTGTTGAATTTTTTCCGGTAGTGTAAGAAAATTTTTGAATCGGGCTGATGGAATATTTATTTATCAATTCCTTCCAACTGTTCATGTGTGTTATGGTCCAGTCCCCATATATTCTTCTTATGGTTGCCTTTCCATACTTAGATACTTCTTCTAAAAGCTCTTTGATAAGTTTTGCCTGTGCATTATCTCCATCAATTAAAACTGCTATATTAAACTTAGTCTCATTCATTTTAATATTTTAACGGAGATGGTAATATTTATTTATCTGCGGGCTTTTCCATTACAAAAGATTCCAAAAACTTAGTGGTGAAATTTCCGGAGCGGAAACTTTCATCTTTCATTAATTGAAGATGAAAAGGAATAGTTGTTTTTACGCCTTCAATCACATATTCACTCAATGCACGGCTCATAGTATTAATTGCTTCATCCCTGGTTTGGGCTACAGCAATCAGTTTCCCTATCATACTATCATAATAGGGGGGTATTACATAACCGGAATAAGCATGGCTATCAACCCGTACTCCGTGACCACCAGGCTGATGTAATACGGTGATTTTTCCTGGTGATGGGCGAAAATCATTGTAAGGATCTTCAGCATTTATACGGCATTCAATTGCATGCATTTGTGGGTAATAAGCTTTGCCAATTATCTTTTCGCCCATGGCGATTTTTATCTGCTCTTTAATAAGATCATAATTGATCACTTCTTCTGTTACACAATGTTCCACCTGTATCCTGGTATTCATTTCCATAAAGTAGAAATTACGATGCTTATCTACCAGGAATTCTACAGTACCAACACTTTCATAATTGATGGCTTGTGCAGCTTTAATAGCAGCATCGCCCATGCGTTGCCGTAACTCGTCCGTCATAAATGGCGATGGCGATTCTTCTACCAGTTTCTGATGTCGGCGTTGTATGCTGCAATCTCTTTCGCTCAGGTGGCAAATATTACCATACTGGTCGCCGGCAATTTGTATTTCTATATGTCGTGGTTCTTCTACAAATTTTTCCATGTAGATGCCATCATTTTTAAAAGACGCTGCTGCTTCTGTTTTTGCATTTTCAAATGCTTTTTCAATTTCACTTTCCTGCCATACTACACGCATTCCTTTACCACCCCCACCCGCAGTTGCTTTCAATATAACGGGGTAGCCAACTTCTTTTGCTGATCTTATCGCATGTGCCACATCCTCTAAAAGCCCATCTACGCCTGGTACTACCGGCACACCAGCTTTTATCATGGTTGCTTTAGCCGTTACCTTATCGCCCATGGCATTTATCATTTCCGGTGTGGGGCCAATAAATTTTATACCGTGGTCAGCACATATTTTTGCAAATTTGCTGTTCTCTGCCAAAAAACCATATCCGGGGTGAATCGCATCAGCATTCGTAATTTCTGCTGCCGCCATTATATGAGCCATGTTTAAATAACTATCAACGCTGGCAGGCTTACCAATACATACTGCTTCATCTGCAAATTTTACATGGAGGCTGTCTTTATCTGCTGTGGAATAAACGGCTACTGTTTTAATACCCATTTCACGACAGGTGCGAATCACACGTAAGGCAATTTCACCTCTATTGGCAATTAATATCTTTTTAAACACGATAAAATGAATTAAGAATTAAAAATAAAAATCACAAAGTCAGGAGAAATAAATCGCTTTCTCACTTTGACTTTTTAATTTTTTATTTATGCAGGGTCTACAAGAAACAAAGGCTGATCATATTCCACCGGGCTTGCATCTTCTACCAACACTTTTACGATCTTTCCTTTTACTTCACTTTCTATTTCATTAAAAAGTTTCATTGCTTCAATAATGCACACTACTTTTCCAGAGGTTACTTCATCACCTACATTTATAAATATTGGTTTACCCGGGCCTGCCTGGCGGTAAAATGTACCGATCATCGGGCTTTTAATAGTAATTAAATTATCTGCTTTTGGTGTTGGTGTTGGTGTCGCTGCCGCTGGTGCTATCGAAGTAGGAGTTGGTGTAGCTGCTGGTGGGTTGTAGTTGGCTGGTGCAGTCTGGGTGTATATTTTTTGTGAGGGGTCTTTCTTTTGCTTAATGGTTATTTTTGTTCCATCCTCTTCTATGGTTATTTCACCAATGGATGTTTTATTGATGAGCTTTACAAGCTCCTGGATTTGTTTAATGTCCATGTCTGGTAATTATGTGATTAATTTGGATTATCGAAACGGGCGGCTAAGATAGGGAATGATTATTTATTAATCCAATTTTAAAATTTTGAAATTGCGCAAAAAAGCCCATTTTTCCTTAAAAAAGAGAATAAATGGTAAAAAAATCATCAAATTTAAGTGATTTCGGCAAAAATTAAAAAGAGCCGGTTCTTGTGAAACCAGCTCTTTTTATTAAAAATATATTTAATTATTTTACTCTTTCTATATAGTCACCTGTCTTAGAGTTTACCCTAATCATCTCCCCTTCATTTACAAATAAAGGCACATTTACAGTAGCTCCTGTTTCTACAGTTGCAGGTTTTAATGTTTTAGTAGCAGTATCGCCTCTCATACCAGGCTCACTATAAGTTACCAGTAATACAATTTTATCAGGTAATTCTACCGCCATTGGCTGATCGGTTTCACCATTTATTGATACAGTTACTTCCTGCCCGTCTTTTAAGAACTTTGGGGCATCTACCATTGTTTCCGCTACGGTTATCTGCTCATAAGTTTCTACATCCATAAATGTGTAACCGGTATCATCCTTATATAAATATTGATACGCTTTTTTCTCTACTCTTACCGGGTAAATAGTTTCACCACTGTTCCAGGTTACTTCAATGGTACGGGTATTATCCACACCTTTCAGTTTTGCCCAAACCTTTGCCGCAGCACGTGCGGTTTTATTTTGCCCAAATTCTATTACTGAGTAAAGGCTGCCATCTACTTTAATGATGAGTCCTGAGCGCATGTCTGCTGTAGTTGCCATAATATTATTTTATTCAATTTTATTAAGGCAGCAAAAGTACGGGTTTAATTGATAAATGAAAATTGATAAGGAAAAATGAGGGGCGGTCAGCAGTAGATTATAGATTAGCAGCGGTTCCGGCTGTTCGTTCCAAGCCTGCCTGTCCGGTAGACAGGGCCGGCACAAACGCTTTTGCACATTGCCTAACCGTGCTTTCCACTGCCACCCGGAAGCCATTCAGCAATAAATATCTATTGAACAAAGAAAATACAAAGAACCATTCAACATAATGGCCATTCAAACATCAAACCTTTTGAACATTGAACATTGAACCTTTGAACTTTTAAACCTTTTAAACTTCTAAAGCACTTTCGCAATTTTTTCAAAAGGTACATCGCCTTCAAACTTTTCTACGAAGTTGCCTTTTTTGTCGTAAACAAAAATAGAAGGGAAATTGGTTATTTTATAAAACGAACCAAGCATATAGCTGCCGTCTCTACCCATAGTTATGTTTGGGTATTGAGCAATATTATAGTCTTTGTAAAATTTCTCTATCAGGTTAAAATCCAGTGGCGATGCCATTACGATCTGTACATTTTTAAATTCAGCTGCATGCGCCTGCAGGTCACGTGTGGCTCTTTGGCAATGCTCACAATCCGGGCTAAAGATCATAATAATAGTTGCCTTGTTTTTTTTCAGATCCTGCTTTATAAACTGCATACTATCCGGTACAGTTCTTAAAGTAAATGGTGGCACTTCCGGAAAACGCTTATAAATAGGAATAGAATCCTGCGGATTATCCTGTGCGGATGCATTAAATGCAAAACCAATAACAAATAAAAGGGCGATGATCTTTTTCAAATCGAATAATTTTTATAAAACTAAAATTTTATTGTCAAAAGAGATTGTTAATCAGGGAAATATTCTGCTTTAAATTTTTTACGCTTTATTATTTAGCCTTCAAACATTTACCTTTGCCCTGCTATAAATTTTACAAACAACATATAAATTAACTAAGGATGAAAGTAACTGTAGTGGGTGCCGGTGCGGTAGGAGCAACCTGTGCTGATAATATTGCCCGTAAAGAATTGTGCAACGAATTAGTATTGCTTGATATTAAAGAAGGTGTAGCAGAAGGTAAAGCGCAGGACATGATGCAGACTGCTACATTGCTCGGATTTGATACAAAAATTATAGGCAGCACCAATGATTATTCAAAAACTGCAGGCAGTGATGTAGTTGTAATTACAAGTGGCTTACCACGTAAACCGGGCATGACGAGAGAAGAGCTGATTGGTGTAAATGCAGGTATTGTAAAAACGGTTTGTGAAAATATTTTAAAAAATTCTCCTAACGCTATTATCATTGTTATCAGCAACCCGATGGATACAATGACTTACCTGGCATTAAAATCTACAGGCTTGCCAAAAAACAGAATTATAGGAATGGGTGGTACTTTGGATAGCAGCCGTTTTAAATATCAGTTAAGCCAGCATTTAGGCTGCAGCCCATCTGATTTGAATGCAGTTGTGGTTGGCGGCCATGGTGATACTACAATGATCCCTTTGATAAGCAAAGCAACCTGGAACAGTGAACCTGTAACAAAATTTTTATCTGCAGAGCAGCAGGAAAAAATTGTAAAAGATACCATGGTTGGCGGTGCTACTTTAACGGCATTGATAGGTACTTCTGCATGGTATGCACCAGGTGCGGCCGGGGCTGCATTGGTAGAAAGTATTTTACGTGATGAGAAAAAATTATTTACCTGCTGTGTAGCTTTAGATGGCGAATATGGCCAGAGTGATATTTGCCTTGGCGTACCGGTTGTAATAGGAAAAGATGGCTGGGAAAAAATACTTGATTTTGAACTGAATGAAACAGAAAAGGCTGCATTTGCAAAAAGTGCCGACGCTGTAAGAAGTATGAATAGTGTATTGAGTACTTTAAGTATCTAATTAAAATTTTAAAAAAATAAAAATATGTATATCCGTACCCGTTTATTGTTATTTATTCTTGTTGTTGGTGCAATATTTATATCCTGCCAAAAAGAAATTACCTATGATAATGCTGATCCGAATGGTGTTATTACACCCCCAGGTGGAGTTACCACGCCTCCAGGTGGAGGAGGAGTGACGGGCAGTTTTACTGCTAAAATAGATGGAACATCATTCGTTGCAAACACAGTTGCTACAGCAAATAGAGAATCAGGTGTAATCGTATTGTATGGCCTTAGTAGTAGCGATAAAAAAAATATACTTTTAAGGGTTGCCGATTCAGGTGTACATAATTATACATTTACTGTAAACTCAATGTCGAACTTTGCGGCATATACTGATAGCGCACTTAGCCCTGTTGCTGCTTTTGCAACCAACCAATGGCCTACCGAAGGTAATTATGGCAATCTGGATATTACTTCAATTGACACCACTCACAAAACAATGAGTGGTACTTTTAGCTTAAAAGTTTATCGGTCTTTGGATAATAAACAACGTACTATTTCCAATGGGGTGTTTACAAATATTTCTTACTCAACAAATGGTTCCCAGCAGGTGAATAGCAAAGATTCATTCCGGGTAAAAATAGCCGGAACAGATTTTTTATACACCAGTCTCACCGGAGTTAATTATTTTGGAACAATCTCCGTTTCTGCTTCTAATGCGGGCGGCTCGCCTACAGTTGGTATTTCAGTTCCAAATACGGCTACCCCAGGAACATACGCTTTTGATAGTTTTACTTATATCGGTCAATACAATCCAAGCAATTCGGTATTTCTAGCTGCAGATGGTGGCAACGTCACTATTTTGGAAAATAATACAACAACAAAAAGGATACGTGGAACTTTTAATTTTCTCGCAAATACAGCCTTTACACATGATCCGCCAAATATTCAGTTGACAGAAGGATATTTTTCTGTTGGATATAATTAAATGCTGATAATTAAAAATGTTTTAAAGCTCCTTTATTAAGGAGCTTTTTTATTTTATGCATATCTTAGTTCTCCAAAATCAGTTGTGTTGATGAATATTTTTACAAAGTCAATTTTATTTTTAATTCTTTTTTTTGCGGCATTCTCATCATCTGCACAGTTAATTATTAAGGCTGCTCCTGACGGCCTTGCTTTGGCTCAAAAGCTTGTTGGTGATGGCGTCACTATTACGAATGTGAGCTTTACAGGCAATATGGCGATGACTGGTTTTTTTTCTAATAATTCCGGTACACAAATAAACATTGATAGTGGTATTGTCCTTACTAACGGACGAGCAAAGGGAGGTATCAGCTCGATTGGTGTTAATGGTAACGGTTTCACAGCCGCCTCAAATATTCTGGCAAATACTGACTGGGCTTTACCGGGAGATGCCGACCTTGACAATATCACAGGAAGTACACATGATGCATGTGTATTAGAGTTTGACTTTATACCACTTGGCGATAGTATTAAATTTAATTATGTATTTAGTTCAGAAGAATATACTCCTGCCTATGTATGTGATTTTAATGATGCATTTGCTTTTTTTATTTCAGGACCTGGTATTACCGGGTTGCAAAATATTGCTCTCATTCCAGGTACATTTACACCAGTTACAATTTTCAATGTTAACAACGTGGAGGGTGGGGCATGTCCTAATAACCAGGCATATTTTGTAGATAATATTAATAACACTTTTTTTACGCATGACGGACACACAACAGTTTTAACTGCCCTGGAAAAAGTACAGCCTTGCCAAACGTATCATTTAAAACTTGTAATTGCTGATGTAAGCGATGGGGAATTCGACTCAGGCGTTTTCCTGGAAGCCAAAAGCCTTAGTTCAAATGTTTTTAAACTTGACCCGAATACAAAAGTAGATGCAACAGGAAATAATTTTTTAGCAGAAGGATGTCAAAAAGGAGTGCTTAAAATAACACGGCCTTATGCAACTATTTTTTCTCAAACTATCAATTTAGATTACCAGGGAACAGCAGTCAACGGTGTAGATGTTCAAACCTTGCCTGCAACAGTTACTATCCCTGCAAATCAAACAGAAATTAATCTCGACATAATCCCATTAGTGGATAATATTGCTGAAGGCACCGAAACTTTGATCATTAATATATTGCCACCTTGTGGGGGAACAATCCCAACAACCAGTACAACAATACAAATAAGAGATTACGATATTCTTGATATTACACCAGATACATCTGTTACTTGTAAGAATAGTGCAGTTCAACTTTTTGCTTCAGCGGGTTACAATACTTACACCTGGGATACCAACCCAACCCTTAGTAATACCAGTATCAGCAATCCTTTTGCAATGCCTGCTTCTCAGCAAATGTACTATTGCACTGCAACGCTTGGTAATTGTTTTGCAAGAGATTCGGCATTTGTAAAACTGAAAACCTTACAATTATCATCGCAAAAAAATGTGAATTGTAAAAATGGATCTACCGGTGCTATAAAAGTGACTGTAGATCAAAATTGGACACAACCGATCCAGTTCTCTATCAATGGTGCCGCTTTTCAATCAGATAGTAGCTTTAATAACTTACCTGTTGGTACATATACCATCAGGGTAAAAGATGCAACATGTCTTGATAGTATTTCAGTTAATATTATCCAGGCATTTTCTGATCTGCTGGAATCAAGCACGCATTCAGATGCATCTTGTTCGGGAAATGCAGATGGCAATATTACCATTACAGCAAATGGAGGCAATTCTCCGTATTCATATTCTATAAATAATGGTACAGTTTTTCAAACAGCAAATTCTTTTCCGGTTAAACAGGGTTCTTATCCTGTTCTTGTAAAAGATGGTAACGGCTGCACAAAATCAGAAACAGTTATAGTTAATTTAAATAATTCAGTAGTAGTCGATGCAGGTAGTGATAAAATAATATGCGAAGGGAAAAGTGTACAATTAACTGCCGTATCTAATGCAGACAGTTATTCATGGTCGCCTGCAAATACTTTAACCGGCGCAAATTCTATAGATCCCATAGCAGCACCGGTTGCTAATGCAAAATATTATGTAGTTGCTACAAAAGGTATTTGTACAAAAAAAGATTCATTGATTGTAAATGTAAATCCTGCTCCAAAAGCCGATGCAGGTAGGGATGCCGGTATTTGTTTTGGTGCCGATGCACAGCTAAGTGGCAGTGGCGGTATTCAATATTTCTGGTCACCAGCATCAAATTTAAATAATCCAGGTATTGCAAATCCTGCAGTAGTAAGGCCTTTGCAAACAATAGCTTATTATTTAAAAGTAAAAGATTCCAAAGGGTGTGAGTCAATTTTGTATGATACTGTAAAAGTAATAGTAACACCGGCAATAAAATTATTTGCCGGCAATGATACCATTGCCGCCATAAATCAGCCGTTGCAATTGCATGTTATAGAGATAGGTTCTTCTAATGTTACTAATTATGAATGGTCGCCGGCATATGGTTTAAACAATGCGTTTACCAAAAGCCCTGTTGCAACTTTAAACAGAGATATTACCTACTATGTTACCGGCACCACTGCTCTTCATTGCGAAGGCAGCGATACAATAAATATAAAAGTTTATAAAGGCCCCGAAATTTATGTGCCAAATGCGTTTACACCTAACAGTGATGGTAGAAATGATTTGCTGAAACCAATTGCCATCGGCATGACACAATACCATTATTTCAGAGTGTATAACCGTTGGGGGAAAATAGTTTTTAGTACAGCAGATTTTAATAAAGGCTGGGATGGTAAAATAAATGGTATTCTCCAAAATACCGGAAGCTACGTCTGGATAGCAGAAGCAGTAGATTACAAAGGAAATATTATACAGCGCAAAGGTGTATCCACAATTATACGATAGTTTAATTCACTCCATCTACAATCATCTCCTTGTTTATTTTCATCACTAAACCCTGCAATACTTTTCCTGGTCCACATTCTGTAAATTGTGCAGCGCCATCAGCTATCATTGCCTGTACACATTGAGTCCATTTTAGAGCACCGGTAAGCTGGCTTATTAAATTTTCTTTTATAATTGAAGGCTCTGTAACTGCCTTTGCCACTACGTTTTGATATACCGGGCAATCAGGTGTATTGAATGTTGCACTGTTTATTGCAGCTTCAAGTTCTTCTTTTGCCGGCAGCATTAGTGGCGAATGAAATGCACCACCAACAGGTAACACCAAAGCCCTTTTAGCACCTGCATCTTTCATTTGGCCGCATGCCAGTTCAATCCCTTTTAATGTTCCGCTTATTACCAATTGGCCTGGGCAATTATAATTTGCTGCCACCACGACTTCGCCGGTTTCATTGCTGATATGCTGGCATATTTCTTCCACTTTTTCATCCTCTAATCCGAGTACAGCTGCCATGGTAGATGGATTTAATTCACATGCTTTTTGCATCGCTTTTGCACGTATGGAAACAAGTTTTAAAGCATCTTCAAAACTCAATGTTTTATTTGCTACCAATGCAGAAAATTCGCCCAATGAATGCCCAGCAACCATATCGGGCTTTGCATTTTCAATACTCATAAATGCAGCTACGGAATGAATAAAAACTGCAGGTTGCGTCACATTGGTTTGCTTCAGGCTTTCGTCAGTGCCGGCAAACATCGTTTCAGAAATGTCAAATCCCAATATATCATTTGCATCTTCAAATAATTTTTTTGCAACTGCATTATTGTCATAAAGATTCTTCCCCATTCCACTGAATTGTGCGCCCTGTCCCGGAAATAAAAATGCGTGTGCCATACTTTTTTGTTTTGTAAGTAAAAATAAAAACTCCCCGGACAATTCGGGGAGTTATAAAGTTAAGTAGATTTTATTTTTTGGTAACAAGCATTTGTTCTTTGCTCATCATCGTTATGTCACTCACTTGTACAGTAAATGATTATTCAGCTTTTATCTTAGCGTATTGTTTTACATTAATGCAGCTTTGCACTTATCAGTTTTAAAAATTCGCTTCTTGTTTCATTTTTTTCAAACTGGCCAAAAAAAGCAGAAGTAGTAGTTACAGAATTTTGTTTTGATACTCCTCTCATCATCATACATAAATGCGATGCCTCAATAACAACAGCCACACCATGTGGATTTAGCGATTCTTTAATGGCATTTAATATCTGGTGCGTCAATCTTTCCTGCACCTGTAGCCTACGGCTGAAAACATCCACCACACGTGCTATTTTGCTCAAGCCCGTTATATAACCATTAGGAATGTACGCAATATGGGCTTTGCCGTAAAAGGGTAGCATGTGATGTTCGCACATACTGTAAAGTTCTATGTCTTTTACAATAACCATTTCACTTACATCTTCATGAAATTTTGCAGATTCTAAAATAGCATTTGCATCAAGGCCATAACCTTGTGTAAGGTACTGCATAGCTTTAGCCATTCTTTCCGGTGTCTTTATCAGCCCTTCTCTTTCAGCATCTTCTCCCAAAGACTCAATAGCTGCTTTATAATTCTTCATCAATGATGCAGTTACATCATCATCATACTCTTCAATTTTTTTGTATGCCATTCTTTTGGTTTTATAAATTGTTTAAACAGGATATTCAACAAAATTTCTTTCTGTTTCGTACAACCGGATTTGTATGTCTAATGCATTATCTATTTCAGGTCTTAATAAATTATATATGACGATTGCTATATTCTCTGCTGTAGGATTAAGATCTTTAAATTCTACGCAATCCACATTCAGGTTTTTATGATCGAATTTATCAAGTACATTTTCATCAATAAGATCACTCAGTATTTTCAGATCTATCAGGTAGCCAGTGCTGTCATTTATTTGGCCTGTAATTTTTACAACCAGTTCATAATTATGCCCATGATAATTAGGGTTGTTGCATTTGCCAAATACTTTATCATTGGTAGCCTCATCCCAGTTGGCATTATGAAGCCGGTGAGCTGCATTAAAATGTTCCTTACGGTAAACTGAAATTCTTTCTTTCATATCCTGTGACTATTACAATTGAAATTACAAATTGTTTAGCTGATTGTTTTACTCACCAAAATATTCCACAAATATTCGTGGGGTTTCATATAATTTAAGACTGTGTAGTTTTATTGAAGCAGGAACATGCGGAACAAGTTGATGCCATATTGCGGTTATTAGATTTTCAATAGAGCAAATTTTATCCTTCATAAAAGCCACATCAACATTTAGGTTTTTATGATCCAGTTTTTCCAGCACATTTTCCTTAATGATCAGGCTGAGTTTTTTTGCATCAAATACAAAACCTGTTTCTGCATCAGGCTCCCCTTTTACAGTTACATACAATTCAAAATTATGTCCATGCCAGTTTTCGTTGGCGCATTTACCAAAAACTTCGTCATTTTTTTCCCTGCTCCATGCCGGGTTATATAATTTGTGTGCAGCATTAAAATGCTCTATTCTCGTAATGTACACCATGCTGTGTCAATTTTTGCAAATGTACTTCCAATTGCTTTAAATGTAAAGGAGATAACCGAAATTTGTGCCATGCAGATACTGGTTACAGCGGCTACAGAAATGGAAATTGCGTCTTTCGTAAATGGAAGTCATGATGTAGATGTACTTATTACTGGTGTTGGAGTACCCGATACCATGTATCACCTGGCAAAAAGACTTCATCAGGTTCATTACGATATAATAATACAGGCAGGGATTTGTGGTAGCTTTTTAAACAATGATTCAGCGAAATGTGTATTGGTAAAAGAAGATGCCTTTGCAGATATTGGTATTTATGAAAATAAGAACTTCTTCTCTGTTTTTGATATGGGTTTTAGTAATGCAAATACATTCCCATATAAAAATGGATTTCTGAAAAATGAGAATGCTGTACTGGATAAAATTGATTTGGGAAAAGTAAGAGCCATTACCGTAAATAGTGTTGGCGAAAATAAGGAGCAGGCAGCATTTTTATCTTCAAAATATGATCCGGCAATTGAAACTATGGAAGGCGCTGCATTACATTATGTGTGCCTGCAGGAAAAGGTTTCATTTTTACAATTAAGAGCAATCAGTAACAAGGTTGGGGAAAGAGATAAATCAAAATGGAAAATGGAAGAAGCTATTATTGAACTTAATAAAAATTTAAAAAATATTGTAGACGAATTGCTTTCTGGCAATTTAAATTTAAAATAGAGATGATAATTGACATAGGATTTTCGCCATGCCCAAATGATACTTTTAGTTTTGATGCATTGGTAAATAAAAAAATTGATACTGAAGGGCTCGAATTTAATGCTGTATTGGAAGATGTGCAAACATTGAACAGCTGGGCGATTGAGGGAAAGCTTTCTGTTACAAAATTGAGCTACGGCGTATTACCACTTGTATTAAACAATTACAATTTGCTCAATAGTGGTAGTGCTTTAGGAAGAGGAGTAGGGCCATTATTAATATCAAAAGAGAAGATAGCAAATACAACCGTTGATGATATGCAGATCGCAATTCCAGGAAAAAATACAACAGCCCATTTATTATTTTCATTGGCTTACCCAAATGCACAAAATAAAGTTTTTCTGCGCTACGATGAGATTGAAAATTTTGTCTTAGAAGGCAAAGGCCTTGGTGTTATCATACATGAAAATCGTTTTACTTACCAGGATAAAGGATTAAATAAAATTGTTGATCTGGGTGATTACTGGGAGCAGCATACAGGCAATCCAATTCCATTGGGAGGTATTGTTATAAAAAAAGAGATAGAGATTTTGTTGCAACAAAAAGTTGACAGGCTCATAAAAAAGAGTATTGAATTTGCCTATTCAAATTACCCTGAGTTAAATGATTATATACGCAGCCATTCGCAGGAAATGAGCGAAGATGTTATGCGGAAGCATATTGATCTTTACGTTAATAATTATTCTATCGCATTAGGCGAAGAAGGAAAAAATGCAGTAAAAAAATTATTGGAAGTTTACAATGAGGTAAATAATACTACCACGGTAGAAGAGGATTTCTTTATTTAAACTTTCTTCAAAGCCTTCGCATAAGTTTCAAGGCAGCGCTTTCGTGCAAATTCATGATCAACAATAGGTTTGGGATAATCAAATTCCTGGAATTCCGGCACCCATTTTTTTATGTAGGTAAGGTTTTTATCAAATCTTTTAGTTTGGAGATAAGGATTAAATATCCTGAAGTATGGTGCAGCATCACAGCCGCTTCCGGATGCCCACTGCCAGCCGCCGTTATTAGCTGCAAAATCATAGTCTAATAATTTTTCTGCAAAATAGGCTTCGCCTAATCGCCAATCTAAAAGTAAATGTTTGCAAAGAAAGGAAGCAGTTACCATACGCACCCGGTTATGCATAAATCCGGTTGCATTCAATTCACGCATTCCTGCATCTACAATAGGGTAACCTGTTTCACCATTACACCATTTCTCAAATTCTCCATTATCAGTAAGCCAATGAATGCTGTCATAAGCAGGTTTAAACGATTTTCCTTCACCAACGTAAGGAAAATGCCACAATATCATTTGATAAAAATCACGCCATATTAATTCATTTAAAAATGTGCCTGATAGATCCATCGCTTTTGCAGCAAGCTCTCGTATACTGATAGTGCCAAAACGTAAGTGCAGCCCGAGTTTTGACGTTCCCTTTATTCCCGGGAAATCTCTTTTTTCTCCATAATGTTTTATCAGTTCCTCATTAAGATTTTTAGAAGGGAATTTCTTTTCTGTTTCTTCAAATCCCATCATTTTTAGGGTCGGAATCTTCTTTTCTTTTACTTTAAAAAAGTTTGAATAATATTTTTTTGATCGGTAAGATTTTAAATGAAATTCGGTAAGAGCAGCTTTCCACTTTCTGCTGTATGGAGTAAATACTGTGTAAGGGCTGCCATCATCTTTTATCACTTCATCTTTTTCAAAAATCACCTGGTCTTTAAAACTTAAAAATTCAATATTGTTTTTTTTCAGAAAAGAAGAAATGATTTTATCCCTTTGCGTAGCATAAGGTTCGTAATCAGTATTAGTAAATACTTTATTTATTTTATAAGTAGTTATAATTTTTTTAAATGCATTTTCAGGAGTATCGTAAAATACTTCAAGGCTACTTCCAGATTGTTTTAGTTTTCCCTGCATTTCATCCAGTGCATCATAAATAAACTGTACCCGTCTGTCTGCTTTATGCTCTAATTTATCCAGTATGTTTTTATCAAAAATAAAAATAGGTAATACAGGGTTATCGCTTTTTAGCGCATGGTACAATGCAGCGTTATCATTAAGGCGCAGATCACGCCGAAGCCATAAAATGTTGATTACTTCACTCATAAATGAAAATAGCATTATTCTTTTCTAACAAAATATTTCAGGATTTGTTTGTTCAAGAAGTGTGCTAATTTTCTGGATATAGTTATTCCTATACCTTTTATTTTCAATAGCCGATACCCATCGCAAATTGTATATTGAATTCGTTAAGAATACCTCATCAGCAGAGAGCAACATTTCTTTGTCAATATCAGTTTCTTTAATTTCAATATTAAGCTGGGGTGAGTTTTGAATTAGAAACTTTCTAATTGCGCCTGCTACACATCCTTCTTTTAAAGATGGTGTATAAATTATTTCATCTTTTATAATAAAAATATTTGCAATAGTGCTATCGCAAATGCGATGCTGCGTATTCAAAACGATAGCATCATTGCAACGGTTTTCTTTTGCATAAAGGGCACCCATTAAGTAAGGGAGATAATTGTTGTGTTTAATATTGCAAAATGCATCACAGCTTTTTAGTGCATCTTCATAAATACATAACTCCAGTCCATTGATATTTAAACTCCCGTTATCTTCTGCAAGAGGCCAGGTTTGAATAATAAAATCAGGAATATTGTTGTTAGCATCATACAGTCCGCCATCTCCACGAAATATTCCAAGCCTTACCCTTGCAGTCGTCAATTTATTTTTACTGAGCGTTTTTTGAATTTCCTCCAATATTTTTTCTGGTGTAAGTAATTTAGGAATGTCAAATTTCAGCAACTGCATTCCTTTCCATAACCTGTTGAAATGTTCATCAGCAAGTATGAGGGAATTGTTTTTGTACTTGATTGTTTCAAATAGTCCGTCTCCATATCTCAATGCTTTGCTGTCTGCAGAAATAATGGGATTTCCTTCTGTAAATATTTTTCCATTATAATTAAAATAGTTCATGGTATGTAAAATAAAAAATCCCCGTGAAACCGGGGATTTTATTTGAAAAACTTGTGGGGGTTACAGTTCTTCTATGATCTTATTTTTTACTGCGTACATAATAAGTCCGGCTGTACTCTTTGCGCCGGTCTTTACTTTTAGTTTATCTCTAATTGCTTCTACAGTACGTGGACTAAGATCCACCATATCAGCAATTTCCTTCGTGCTTTTTTCTTCGCACATCAGGCGGAGAATAGTTGTTTCCTTATCATTTAAATGTACTTCCTGCGGCATTAATTGCTGCGGTGGCATTACGTGTCTTTGTTTCAGATTTGTTAGCAATGCCTTGTTTGTAAGCGAATTAAAATAGTATTCCTGCTCGTAGCAAGTTTTTATTGCTTCATATATTACTTCGCTATCGCTTGTTTTGGAGAGATAACTGTTAGCTCCCAGTTCCATTAATTTTGTTATCATGCTATGGTCATCCATCATAGTAAGCATGATTATTTTCGTTTGAGGACAGATCTTTTTTATTTCCGGTAATGCAGCAATGCCATCCATTATGGGCATCTGTATGTCTAATAAAATTACATCCGGCGGTATTGATTTTATCAGGTTTAAAAGATGCATGCCATTATCTGCTTCTGCTATTACTTTAATATCTTTCTTTGAACTTAAAGCTGTTTTTACACCTGCACGGTATAGCACATGATCATCTGCAATTATTACCTGTATGGGATCAGAGGAGTCTTTTTTCATAATTATATGGTGAAAATAATACTTTTTTTGATAGTAAGATTACGATACAATAACGTAACTGTTAAATTCAAATTATCATTGTACAAAAGAAAGGGTGTAAATACCCTAAGTGGAGGATGGTGATTTTACTATAATTTTTGGCAGTAATACATATAATAATAGGATAAACCTCTTATTCTATTAATTTATTTCTCATTCCATACATTATCAAACCCCCGATTGTCTTGGCATTCACCTTTGTTTTCATACTTTGACGAATCGTTTCAATAGTACGTGGGCTTAAAAAAATCGTTTTTGATATTTCTTCCGTTGTTTTATCTTCTGAAAGCAATTGGAGAATTTTTATTTCTTTTTCATTAAAATGAATAGGGGTATTGCTACCGTAGTGTTGGCGAACATTCTTTTTCTGCATTAAGCGACCCATTACCGCTTTATTCACCAACTCATTGAAATAGAAATCATCATTCATGCATGTAAGAATAGCTTCATATATTTCTTCTGGATCTGTGGTTTTAGTTAAATAAGCGTTGGCGCCCATTTCCATCATCTTGCTTATCATTTGTTGGTCATCGTACATAGTAAGTACAATGATCTTAATGTCTTCAAATTCTTTCCTTATAAGTTGAATTCCATTTATGCCATCGATTTCCGGCATTCTAATATCCATTAATAATACTTCGGGCTTTTTTATGGCAATCTTGTGCATCATATCCTTGCCATCTTCAGCTTCCCAAAGCATTTTGAGATTTGTTTTGCCAGCAAGGGCCATTTTTATTCCATCACGAAAAATTTTATGGTCATCTGCAATGGCAATTTTAATCAGATTTTCAGTAGACATTGTTAGTTAAGATTGGGGATTAGTATAACTGATTTTCAAGTTACAGTTTTTTCATCGTAAAAAAACGCATTTACTCTGAAAAAATGGTTACTTTTTTGATTAGTGCTTTGATATTCAACACAATTTATAAAATATATTAGTAAAAATACTATTATTTTTTTACGTATTAATACCCAATACCTTTTGTATAAATACCTTGGTATAGAAAATTTACTAATCTGGAAATGCAATTTTTTTTTATGATATAAAATAAAAGCAGAAAATAAGTAGGGTTTTTTCATTTCTACTGAAACCCTTTAAAATCACCTATATTTGAAGGGAGGCTTAGAAAGTAAGCTGCATCTTATTAATATTTTTTAACCCAAAACTTGTTTTCTGCGGATCTTTTTTCTTCAATCTTTAATCTTCCGCAGATACCCTTAATAATTTTTTTTTGAGCTTCAAAGTTATCCACATATCCACAATCTGTATAAGTACTATCGTAAACATACGTATAAACATCATGGTAAAATTACTAAATATTATTAGTACATTTACCCAAAAATATCCATGTTTTTAGCTTGTTTTTATTGCTGTAATCCTTTACTGTATTGGTTCTTGTAGACATTCGTGCTTTTACGTATACACACTATACTATTGCAGGAAAACATAATAATGGGCAAGTTTGTGTTGATATTTAATCGTAAACCACTTAAATTAATTATTCATGTTTGTGTATTTAAACTGGCCTCGCCTGGTTGAATTGTTAGGGTCATTATAAGTAATTTTTGTTTTTGGTACTCGGTTGTTTATATTTGTTTATAAATTAACTGCTTATCAATACCAATTTATCTTATATCACTCTTCTTGCAGAACTACTTCCTTTAATTTTTTGTATTTTCTTTTATAAGAAATTAAATACAAAAGCATTAAAGGTTTTTTTTATTTATACTATCCTGCTTACTTTTTTTGCAACTTCCAGCTTTCTTGCTTTTAATTATTTCCATTCGATTATCACATACTTATTACTTTTAAAGTTTTATTCATTATTTGAATATTCTGTTTTAGCATTTATGTTAGGTAGTATAGTTAGGAATGCCTTTGTAAAAAATAGCATTAAATATTCAATTCCCTTTTTTATTGTTATTGCTCTTGTATATTATTTTATAATAACTCCTCAAACATTCAGTACCATTCCTTCTATTCTTGAATGTTTATTATTTATGATTTTTATTATTTATTTTTTCTATGAAAAAATGAAAACTGTAATAATGTATCCTCTTTATCAAAGTATTGTCTTCTGGATATGCGTCGCATTTTTTATTTACTTCACTGGAAACTTCTTCTTTTTCATATTTAGTAATACCACGCAAGATCTCTCATTTTTAAAACAGTTATTATTTATATATGCAATAGTGACTATTGCAAAAAACTTAATACTGTGCCTTGCTCTTTTTGCAAATGAGCCAATCGAACAAAACGACGAAATTCTTAATATCCCATCTGACATAAACCTCGACGATTTTACCCCTACAAACCCTAAAAATGAGTAGTCGCTGATGTTTTTTTTACAGGCTTCAAATAATAACCCGGAAGTTTCCAGGCTCATGTTCGTGGGCTCTATCGGTATGATAACACTTGCGATAGGTATTATCATATTTGTGATAATGCACCAGCGTAAGGTGATCCGATATCACATTGAGATGAAAAGGTTGGAGGCTGAAAAGCAACAGATATATCTGAATGCAAGTATCCGTTTCCAGGAAGAGGAACGCCAACGAATAGCAGCAGATCTGCATGATGATGCAGGCCCATTGCTTGCAACTGCAAGACTTTATTTAAATGAGAACCTGGTGAACCAGGAAAAAGCCCAACAACTTCAGAGTATTTTTAGCGCTAAGCAGATAATTGATGATGCAATTTTATTAATACGGAATATCAGCCATAGCCTAATGCCGCCAACCCTCAAAAATTTTGGGCTGGAAAGTGCAACAACCGATCTTTTTCAAAAAATAAGTGGTAGTGGCAGCCTTAATGCAAGCGCACGCTTTCACGATTATAAGGTGAGATTGAAAGTTGACCAGGAATTACTCGTTTTTAGAATAATTCAGGAACTTGTAAATAATATTATCAAACATAGTAATGCTGCATTTATACACCTAACACAAAATGCCAGCAATAATAATATATACATCCGCATTCATCATGATGGAAAGGGGATAGTACAGGCAGAATTTGAGAAACTGAATTATAATTCTCATGGATTAGGCCTTAAAAATATCGCCAGCCGTATGAAAGTGCTCAATGGCCGTATATTGTTTGAGATTGATCAAAGCCATACATATTATAAGGTTACTTTGGAAATTCCCAAGGATTCAGCTGCTTAATTTTTTGTAATAGAATTACGATTTTTTAAAAAATGTGCTTTTCCTGTAAAGTTGTTCTTAATTTTACTAGTAAGATATGTTTCCAGACCAGATAAAAGTAGCAATAGCCGATGACCACAAGATCTTTAGAAAGGGTGTTATTCTTTCTATGAGAGCCTACCCCAACATCAAATTTGTAATGGAAGCAGATAATGGGGAAGATCTAATTGCAAAAATTCCTGAATCACAACCTGACGTGATCCTCTGCGATCTGAAAATGCCTATAAAAGATGGCATTGATGCTACAAAAATTATTACAAAAAACTATCCGAATATAAGGGTCATTATTTTAACGATGTACGAAGATGAGCGCTTTGTAGGCCATTTGATGGATTGTGGCGCTGCTGGATATCTTTTAAAAAGTACTGACCCTGCAGAAATAAGAAGAGCAGTGATGGATGTAATGCGTACTGGTTTTTACCTTAATCCTTTTGTAAATAAGGTTTTAATAAAAAAGAATTACAGTAAGCAAAAGTTTAATCCATCCCTCACGTCAGAAGTGGTGTTAAGTGAGAGGGAAAAAGAAGCGCTTACTTTGGTTTGTATGGAATTTACAGCTGCAGAAATTGCTCTTAAAATGGGTATTAGCGCCCGTACGGTAGAAGCCATTAAAGATAGGCTTATGGAACGCTTTGGCGTAAAAAATTCTGTTGGACTTGTTTTTTATGCAATGAAAAACCAGTTAATAGACTAATTTAAAACAATCCGAATAGCTGCGAATCTATCTGAGTGATGATTTGTCCCAGGTGTTCTTCATTTTCCGAAAATTTAATTTTATCAGCATCAATAATTAATAGCGGCCCTTCTTTATAATTTTCTATAAAGCTATTATAAAAATCATTTAGTTTCTTTAAATAATCAAGACGGATATTTTCTTCGTACTCACGACCACGCTTTTGTATCTGTGCTACCAGGGTAGGTACCGATGCTTTTAAATAAATTAAAAGATCCGGTGGTTGTACCATCGATTTTAATGTTTCAAAAAAACTATAGTAATTTTCAAAGTCACGTTTGCCCATAAGCCCCATGTCGTGCAGGTTTGGGGCGAATATATTTGCATCTTCATATATTGTTCTGTCCTGGATAACGGTCTCGGTACCACGATGAATTTCAAGTAGTTGATTAAGCCTGCTGTTTAAGAAGTAGATCTGTAAGTTAAAGCTCCACCTCGGCATGTCTTCATAAAAATCATTCAGGTAAGGGTTATGATCTACATCTTCAAATTGCGGGATCCATTTATAATGTTTGCTAAGCATTTCTGTAAGGGTAGTTTTACCTGCACCTATATTTCCTGCAATAGCGATGTGTTTTGGTTTTTTTGTTTTGGCCATAATCTATAGTGAGTTTGCTTTCTGCCTTTTAAGTAATACAGAATGTCTAAAGTAAAGAAAAACTATTAGCTCTTTTCATTAAAATTAAAAATATTTTAATCCCATGGCCTTGCGGACTACTTCCATTGTTACAGCGGCACTTTTACGGGCTTTGTGGGCGCCCGTTTCCATTACTTCTTTTAAATAGTTTTCATCTGACATAATATCATTCGTCTTTTGCCTTATGGGCGCTATAAAATGCACCATATCCTCTGCCAGTTGCTTTTTCATATCTCCATACCGGATGTTGCAGGTATTAAAATCATCTTCATATTTTTTTATCACATCATTTGCAGAAACCAGTTTCATAAGTAAAAAAATATTTTCTATATAATCCGGCTTGGTTGAGTTGTTTTCTGTAGGTCCGCTATCAGTTTTCGCTTTCATTATTTTTTTCCTGATTACATCATCTTCATCTGAAAGATATAATGTAGCCATTTGGTTTTCACTTTTGCTCATTTTACCATTTCCATCCAGCGATGGGACTTTTAAAAGGCTGGCGTCAAAATTAAAAGCAATTGGCTCGGGAAAAACATCTTCATACCTATGATTAAAACGCTGGGCAAAATTACGTGCCATTTCTAAATGCTGTTCTTGGTCTTTACCCACCGGAACATATTTAGCCCGGTGCAATAAAATATCTGTTGCCATCAATACAGGGTAAGTAAGTAGCCCCGCATTTATATTTTCAGGATGGAGTCTTACTTTATCTTTAAAGGTTGCAGTTTTTTCTAATTCACCCTTATAAGCAAGCATATTTAGGTACAGGTATAATTCGGAAGTTTCATAAACATGACTTTGGCAATAAAGCGCAGCCTTATCCGGATCAAGGCCACAGGCAATATTTTCAGCCAGTACCCGATGTACATTCTTTTTTAATTCTTTCGTATCAGGGTGCGTTGTAAGAGAATGAAGATCTGCCACCATAAAGAAACATTCATATTCATCCTGCATTTTAACATAATTGCGGATAGCTCCAAAAAAATTACCTAAATGCAAAAAACCAGTTGGCCTGATGCCGCTCATAACAATTTCCTTCTTCTTATCACTCATTTTTAAGTTCTTTTAACTGCGGCGAAGATAGCAAAACTGGGTTGCTATAATTTAATAGCAACCCAGTTTTTAAGTTTCCATTTATAAAAAATGCTTAACCCTATCGTGCTAAACCGTTATTTTTGTTATATGGAAGTAAATGATACTTTGGTAGATAAACTTGCAAACCTGGCTAAACTTAGTTTTAACGAAAAAGAGAAGCAGGATATAAAAAATGATTTGCAGAAAATGATCGGCTTTATCAATAAACTTCAGGAGGTAAATACTCAAAATGTAGAGCCGCTGTTGCATATGACCGGCAACACAAATGTAATGAGAGATGATAAGGCAGAACAAACAATAAGCAACGAAGAAGCATTAAAAAATGCCCCTGCAAATGATGGTATATTTTTTAAAGTGCCTAAAGTAATAAAGAAATAAATCAGACTTTTTTAAATTTTAAATATGGCTTCATCGATACTTCAGTTAGAAAATATTCAGAAAAGCTACTTTTTAGGAAAGCAGGCGTTGCCGGTGTTAAAAGGCATTACGCTTGATATTTTTAAAAACGAATATGTAGCATTGATGGGTCCCAGCGGTAGTGGAAAATCTACTTTAATGAATATATTGGGTTGCCTGGATTCTCCAACCAGTGGAAAATACATTTTGAATGGAAAAGACGTAAGCCGTATGGCAGATGACGACCTGGCGGAAGTTAGGAATAAAGATATAGGTTTTGTTTTTCAGCAATTTAATTTGTTACCACGTCTTACTGCTGAAGAAAATGTTGCTCTTCCGCTGATTTATAGTGGTATATCCAAGAAAGAACGAAAAGAAAGAGCTGAGGCTGTATTACGTAAAGTGAAACTGGATGATCGCATGCATCATAAGCCTAATGAGCTGAGTGGCGGGCAGTGCCAGAGGGTTGCAATAGCAAGGGCTTTAATTAATAATCCTGCCATTATATTGGCAGATGAGCCAACCGGTAACCTGGATTCTAAAACTTCTTATGAGATCATGGATATTTTAGGAAAAATTCATTCCGATGGGAATACTGTTATATTGGTAACGCATGAGGAAGATATCTCCAACTTCGCCCATCGTGTCATCAGGCTAAAAGATGGCATTATTGAAACAGATAGAAAAAATGAGCATCCTGTTCTTTCTTCTTTACAGGCTTAAATATTTTATTTAAAAATGGCTTCCAAAATTTATACTAAAACCGGCGACTTGGGTAAGACAAGTCTTATCGGCGGTACCAAAGTGCTGAAAAGCCATCTACGTATTGAGACCTATGGCACAGTGGACGAATTGAATTCTTACATAGGCCTCTCCAGTGATTTAATAACAGATACGAACAGTAAAATTATTTTAAAGGAAATTCAGGACAGATTGTTTACCATCGGTTCTTCCCTGGCCTGCGACCCTGAAAAAGAGCCTTTGATGAAGATTCCGGACCTGAGGGAAACAGATGTCAATTTACTGGAATCAGAGATAGATAAAATGAATGAAATTTTACCCGTGATGAAATCATTTATTTTGCCAGGAGGACATGTCGCCGTTTCCACACTTCATGTTACAAGATGCATTTGTAGAAGAACAGAAAGGCTTTCTGTAGCATTACAGCATGATGATATTTTTGTAGACCCATTGGTGATAAAGTACCTCAACAGGCTGAGCGATTATCTTTTTGTTTTATCAAGATATATCGGCCATTTATTGCAGGTAGATGAAATAAAATGGAACCCCAGAATAATTTAGTTCTTACTTGTCCTGGCTATCAGGTTTGAATGCACCCTGAGGTTGTACTGGATTATGCTCATTGTATCCTTTCTTCACTTCGTTTTTCTTAACGGTTTGTTTTTTCAGATCCTTACTCGTTTCAACCTCGGTATTTTTACTTTCTTTAATTTTACTTTTTGCCATGTTTTTTTATAGAATATTGTAAAAAGCATGCCATTACCTCTCCCATTAGAATATTACCTTAGAGATATTACAAATGTGCAAGTATTTCCGCAACTGATGCTCTATGCCTGTAATCAACATCAAAGTACCGGTAAATTATTTTTCCTTCTTTATTAATAATGTAAACTGCAGGTACAGGTAGGTTTGCACCATTGTCACCATTTGCTTGTGAGAAATCAATACCATAACCTTTGTATTTTTCAACTGTTTTATCATCTACCGTAAAGGCCACGTTATAACTTTTCATAATTTTTAAGCCATCATCAAAAAGAATAGGGTAAGCTGCTTTTGTTTTTTCAATGGTCTTACTAATGTTTTCTGGTTTTTCAGGAGTAATGGCTACTAACGTAGCGCCTTTATCCATTATTAAAGAAAGAGAATCTTCCAGGCTTTTCAGTTCCTTATTACAATATGGGCACCATTGCCCACGATAAAATACCAATACTACATCGCCTTTTTTTAATTGATCATTCAGATTAAAAACTTTCCCACTTTGGTCTGCTGCTGCAAATGTGGGTGCTTTATCATTTACATTTAAACCTTTTGGTCCCATCTGAGCTATAGATGCAATGCTAAGCAGTATTGCAATATTTAAAATGATTATTTTTTTCATTGTAATTTTTAAAGTTGATTAAAAGAAAATTTACTGATAGCAAGATAGTTAGGATTATTGTAGCATACAGGTTATAAAGTATAACATTTCTATCCCGTTTTTATAAAGGAATGAAAGGCTGGCTGCAAATAAAAAAGGCAACCTTTATATCGTTGAGCAGACTTGAACTGCCGTCCGCCATCGCCGGATATAAATCCGATGCTCAATGTTGTAAAGTTTCAATGAAATCTCGTCCCATGCCGCTCTTCAACCATTTTTCATATTTCATTACATCAATTTTATTTTCAAATTCTTTTGTAAATATTAATTTCCAGGGTCTATATTTTGCTGTCCAATCATGGCCTAATGAGTTATGCGATAATAATCTCTGCTCAACATTAGAAATAAAGCCGGTATAATGTTTTTGATGGATTACAGAGAATAATATGTAAACAG